>CAYOSB010000088.1:0-14152 GCA_964406495.1 uncultured Bacteroidaceae bacterium
CTACCTGAACCAGGGAGATCTTTCGAAGGCAGAGACATCCTACCTGGAAGCGATCGATATTGAACCCGGCCTGGTGACTGCCTATATCAACCTGGCCGACCTTTACCGGCGCACCAACAGGGATACGGAAGGAGAAACAATTCTGCGCAGCGCACTTGAACAGTATCCGGAGCTCGCAGCTGTAAATTATTCCCTCGGTCTGCTGATGATTCGCAAAGGCGACCACGAAGGTGCCATGGAATTCCTGAAAGCAGCTGCTGAAACAGCGCCGGAGGTTGCCCAGTACAGTTATGTTTACGGCATCGGTCTGAACTCACAGAAGAAACCTGCCGAAGCCATTTCATTCCTGGAGGCTGCACTTGTAAACCACCCGTACAACAGGGATATCCTCTATGCGCTGACAACCATCAACATGGAACAACAGAACATTGAGGAAGCAAAGCGATATGCAACCAAACTGGTCGAATCTTATCCAAATGACCAGAACTACAGGCAGGTGATGGAGCACCTGGAGCGGCAGTAATATCTGAATACATTCACGTGGGTACCCCCTGGTGGGATGCTTCCAAACATATTATGTTGCCCGGAATGCTTCGGCTCATTGCGCTCGATTTATTCGATTCAAGTTGCTCATTTCCGGTCCAAATCCGGTTCATCTCCGTAATTACAATGAAGTAAAAAGTGTTTCACTATCTTTGCCACATGGAAGAAAAACGTCGTGTCCGAAACAGCCTCTTTTTTCCTGTAACATTCCTGGTATTGATCTGGTTGGTGAAGTTTTTCGAGATTGCCATGGAGCTGGATTTTCATACAGCGGGAGTGATGCCGCGCAAACTATCCGGATTACAGGGAATCCTCTTCTCACCGCTGATCCATGGCGACTGGAAACACCTGTTCGACAACTCGGTACCCGTATTTTTGCTGACCTTCGCTCTTTTTTATTTTTATCGAGGAATCTCGTTCACGATCTTCCTGATCATTTATCTTCTGGGCGGGATCATCCTGTGGTTCATCGGAAGGGAAGCTTACCACATCGGTGCAAGTGGGATCATTTACGGACTCGCGGCATTCCTTTTCCTGAGTGGTGTCATCCGAAAGGTCCGGCACCTCATGGCCATTTCCCTCCTGGTGGTCTTTCTTTACGGCAGCCTGATCTGGGGACTTCTGCCATTCGATTACGAGGTCTCCTGGGAAGGGCATCTCAGCGGTGCCATCGTGGGTGTGGCATTGGCATTATTATATCGCGACAGGGGTCCGGAGCCAGAAAAACCCAGCTGGGAGCTGGAGGAAGAGGCAGCAGCCATGGAAGAAGAGGCGAATGAAATCGATACACAGGAAGACGGGAAAAGGGAAGAAGGGAAAAGGGAAGAAGGGAAAAGGAATGACGGAACGAGCGAGGAGGGTAAAACGAAAGACAGCGTCAGGAAAGACAGCGCGCACGCGGAAACCTCCAGGAAAGAAGGCGCGAACGGAGCAGGTTCGCGGGAATTCAGGAACCGTGAAAATCCTTCGAGGAACGACACTGCTGGAAATGAAGATTTCAAATGGAGTTGATATTCAGGTCCTGCTCCTGGATTTTTGTTGTTCCCAGTCCTCCTTCAAGATCGAATACACCTGTTCATCGAGGTATATTCCACGCTTCTTTACTGACTTTTTTAACACTGCTTCCCTGCGAAAACCACATTTCTCCAGGACCCTCATGGAAGCAGGGTTGTTGCTGAATACGCCCGCAAAGATCCTGGTCCATGAATAGTGCTCAAAACCATGTCTTACAAGCAGCGCCACTGCTTCAGAGACCGTTCCTTTTCCCCAGTGATGTTCTGAAAGCCAGTAACCGATCTCTGCGTTATACCTGTAGACATCCTTACCAGCATGTAGCCCAATTCCTCCACAAGCCTCTTTATCAATTTCAATTGCATAGACCAGGTCTTTCTTGTTGTTGATCACCATGTTGATCCAGTCTTTTGCGTCCTGCAGGGTATATGGATGTGGAAATCCGTCTCGCAGGTTCATGGCAATTTTTTCATTGTTTGCGTGCCTGGCAAGACTTTCAGCATCTTCCAACCGCCATGGACGCAACATAAAACCGTTGCCTTTGATGATTTGCATGATCTTTGCATTCAATTAAAGCTCAAATTAGTAAATAAATAGCTGTGCATGAAAAAAGCGCCGCGTTTAGTTCAAAAAATGAACTATTTTAGCTGCGCGCCGGTCAAGGCTTAGGATCAGGTGCAGTATAAATTAAAAGAAAAGAAGGACAGTCAACAACGTATGATCGTTAAACTATATGAAAGAAATCCGGATCCGAATGTGGTTCGTGAAATAGTGCAACTCCTGGAAAGGGGGGGTGTGATCATCTATCCTACAGACACAGTGTATGGGATAGGATGTGATATTACCAAGAGCAGGGCCGTGGAGCGGGTGGCGCGCATCAAGGGAATCAAGCCGGATAAAGCCGATTTTTCATTTATTTGTTCTGACCTGAGTCATCTTTCGGATTATGCCAGGCAGGTCGACAACGATACTTTCAAACTGATGAAATCCTATCTTCCGGGCCCTTACACTTTTATCCTGAATGCGAGCAGTAATGTCCCGAAGATCCTGAAGAAGAATAAGAAAACCGTGGGCATCAGGATCCCCGACAATAACATCATCCTGGAGATCGTCAGACAACTCGGCAGACCGATCCTTACAACATCCCTGAAGGAAGACGATGAAATCCTCGAATACAATACTGATCCCGAGATCATTCATGAAACTTACAAGGACCAGGTGGACCTGGTCATCGATGGCGGATATGGTGGCATCATCCCCTCCACGGTCCTCGATTGTACTACCGACCAGCCTGTCCTGATCCGTGAGGGACTTGGAGAGGTAGATTAACAATTGTACTAAAGGTTTTATTTTGCAGGATATCCCCGTCTGAACCACAGCTCACCGAATTTTCACCTAAACTTTAAACTTCACTATTGACAGAAATGTCAATCTGTTCTATCTTGCAGAAGATCATTAACATTAAAACAGAAAACTGACTGATATGAATAAAACAATCGATGCTTTCCTGGATAGCAAAGAAATTGCCGTTGCAGGCGTCTCACCAAAGAAAGGGAACTGGGGCATGGCCCTTATCAAGGAGCTGAAAAAGAAAGGATATACCGTTTACCCGGTGAACCCTAAACATGCAGAGATCGACGGCATGACGATATATGCAAGTGTCAAAGAGTTACCACCATCTGTGGAAAGCCTGATCCTGGCTGTCAACCCGGAACGTGCACAACATATTATTTCAGAATGTGAAGGCACAGGCATCAAGCGTGTATGGATGAACCAGGGTGTTGGTGACGGCGCATATTCAGAAGAAGGTGTGCAACTTTCGAAAGAGAAAAAACTTGACTATGTGTATGGATTCTGCCCGATGATGTTTTTCGGCGGCGGACTGCACAAGTTCCACTATTGGATGCGCACCCACCTGGGAAAAACGCCTGCTGAATTCTCAAGGAACTAACCTATTCCTTCCAGAAGGCAGGTGAAAACAGTATAAGCACTGTAAATAATTCAAGCCTTCCAACCAGCATCAGGAAAGAGAGGAACCATTTACCGGCCACAGCAATATGATTGAAATTATCGGCAGGTCCCACATTTCCTATGCCCGGCCCGATATTTCCCAGCGTGGCAGCCACCGCACCGATAGAAGTTTCAAGGTCATTTCCCAGGGCTGACATCACCACCATACTGATAATGACGATGACGACATAAAGCGCCAGAAATGCCAGCACGTTGGTAACCACCTCTGTATCAACTGCCATTTTGTTCATCCTGACAGGTATGACTGCATTGGGATGGATCAGCCTTTTTAATTCCTGTGTTGAGTTTTTAATCAGGATCATGATCCGCATCACTTTGGGTCCACCGCCTGTGGATCCGGCAGAACCACCAATGAACATGAGGATCAGGATCAGCATGGTTAACCCCGGGGTCCACAACAGGTAATTGTCCGTAGCATAGCCAGTAGTGGTAAGAATGGATACGACCTGGAACAACGCATTTCTGAAAGAAGATTCAACACCATCATTTCCTCTCAGAAAAAGGCCTGTTGCAATCAATAATGAAAAAACGATGATGAATCCAAGGTAATATTTAAATTCCTCATTCCTGAATATTTTATTGAACCGCAGGTGAAAGCCAAAATAGGACAGCGTAAAGTTGGTACCTGCAAGGAACATAAAAACAATGATTACGTAGTGCACATAAGGAGAATCCCAGTGTGCAATACTGGCCTGCTTTGTGGAGTATCCACCAGTGGCCATGGTGGTAAACGAATGACAGATCGCGTCAAAAAGGTTCATAGGACCCATCCAGAGCAGGATGATCTCCGCAGCTGTGAAGATCATATAGATGCTCCACAATCGCTTAGCGGTCTCTTTTACACGGGGATGCAATTTATCCGGGGTTGGTCCGGGCACCTCTGCAGCAAACAACTGCATACCGCCAATCCCCAGGACAGGCAATACTACCAGGGTAAGCACAATAATTCCCATACCTCCCAGCCACTGCGTGAGGCTGCGCCAGAACAACACCCCATGCGACAATTCCTCAATATTGTCAAGGATAGAGGCCCCGGTGGTTGTAAAGCCTGAGATCGTTTCAAAAAAAGCATTGGTGAAATCCGGAATGGCGCCGGTGAGCAGAAAAGGCAGGGTACCGAAAAATGAAAAAAACAGCCATCCGGAGGTCACGATCACGTAACCGTCTCGCTTGGTTACTTCAAGATGTGCTTTCCGCGTGGAAAAATACCCGATGGAGCCAGCAAGTGCCGTGATCGCACCGGCAAGAAAAAACGGTAACACCTCTCCCTCTTTATAGATAAGCGTAACCGGTATAGACAACCACATGAAGAAGCCCTCCACGATGAGCAACATCCCCAGGATGCGTATGGCTGTTTTCGGATTGGGCATCGAAAAATTCCTAGTTAAAGAATTTACCTACAGTATATATTTCGGAGGGCAGGGCAAATACCACTACCCTGTCGTAAGGTTTGATCTGGGTCTCCCCGTGGGCAATGAAACTATTCTTGCCCCTGATAACACCCCCGATGATTGCTTCATCCGGAAACCCGATATCCTTCAGGGGTGCTTCGGTTACTTTAGACTGGGGCTTGACCACATATTCCATCACCTCAGCCTCCGTACCTGTGAGGCACTTGATGGAGGAAACCTCTTCGCTCATTGTAAACCGGAAAATACGGCTGGCGGTGATCAGTTTTTTGTTGATAATGGTATCTACGCCAATATTTTCCGCAAGGTGAATGTAATCCATATTCTCTACCTCGGCGATGGTACGTTTTACGCCAAGATGCTTTGCCAGCAGACAGGAAAGGATATTGGTATCGGAATTCCCCGTAACTGCAATGAAAGCATCCATCTTATCCAGGCCTTCATCTTTGAGCAGTTCCATGTTCGTACCGTCACCGTTGATCACCAGTGTATTGGACAGCATACTGGAAAGACGAAAACTTTTTTGCTTATCAATCTCTACCATCTTCACATAATGCTGATTCCCCAGCTGTCGTGCTGTCTTGATCCCGATACGGCTTCCCCCGAGGATCATGATGTTCCTTACTTCAAAATGTTGTTTACCTGAATGTTTATATAACTCCTTAAGCCCCGCCTGGCTGCTGATTACATAGGCAAGGTCACCCACTTCGAAGGTATCATCTCCACCTGGAATGATCGTCTGTCCGCCCCTGGTCATGGCAACCGCACGAAATGGAAGGTTGTCTTTTTCCGGAGTAAGATCCCTGAGCCTCTTTCCGATAATCGGTGCCTGGTCTTCCAGCCTGATGACATACATCTGTAATTTACCACCTGAGAACTCGACCACTTCTGTACTGCCGGTCTGTACCAGCAATCCAACGATCTCCCGTGCAGCGATCTTCTCGGGATAGATCATGTAATCAATACCGAGGTTGGAAAAAATCTCTTTATTGGCCTGCATCAGGAATTCATCATTGTCGATACGGGCTATGGTCTTTTTAGCACCAAGCTTTTTGCTGAGGATCGCTGCCGTTATATTTACGTCTTCAGAATAGGTAACAGCAATGAAGAGATCGGCTTTGGACACCTTTGCTTCTTTCAGAATGCTAATGGAATTTGCATTCCCCTCAAGGGCCATGACATCCATTGACCCCCCTACGGCCTTAAGCCTTTCCGGATCATTGTCAATCACAATGATATCATGATCCTCGTTGCTCAGCATCTTCACCAGGTGTGTTCCCACTTCGCCTGCCCCTGCAAGAATAATTCTCATATTTGTTCCTCTGAAATGAAATGGCAAAATAACAGATTATCTTCCAAACCGTATAACCTTTGGTTGTTTTTTTAATTAGTTAATGACCAATGCGCCTTCTCTGGCGGTCAACCTTACCGATGGAACTTCCTGGCTGAGTATTTTCATTTCGTATTCCCTGAGTGTCCCATCACCCAGCAGGCAACCCTGGAACCGTCCTAAGACATCCCCCATACCATAGAGCGGGGTTCCTCTCCTTAAAATAATGGCATCCCAGTGAGATGCATCCACTGCCATCTGAAAAATATTGCTGCCACAATCACCTGCGATCAGGATATTCCAGGGCCCGGAATGGATTGCCCAAAGACCCTCTGTGAGCAACCATTGCGCAGACCCGGCTGGTGAGCCACCATTTGGGTGCAACAGGACAATTTCGTGGGATTTAATTCCAGGAGGGATTCCGGATAGTGATTGCACATAAGCATTCAGATACCCATCGATACCATCAGTTGCAGGGAGCAGGTAAGTTTTTCGCTGCACACCCCGAAGATATGAAATCATGGTGGCATCTTTCTGGTTGAAGATTGTAAGCGCGTATTCCCCGTCAACTTTTGCCTCCCTGTATATTGGTAACACCAGGATTGCGGAAAGCATCAGTCCAACCAACAACAGGTAGATCACCTTGTTGTAGTAAATGAATATGCACCCACTGACCAATAATCCTGTCCACATCACCATTGCCGCCGGGTCAGTCCACACACCGGTGATCACCGCACCTGGCAAAGAAGAAATGCCTGTCACCACCTGGTTCAATATCCCTGTAATGCAAAGCAAAATTTCCAAAAAAACAGTCCATTCCGGATGGAAGACCAAAAAAGGCAGGAACAGCACAAACAGCGCAAGAATGATGCTGACGAGCGGAATGGCTGCCAGGTTGGTAAGCAAAAACCAGACCGGAAACTGGTGAAAATAGGTCAGCACAAGGGGCAGGGTGGATACCTGTGCCGCAATGCTTACACTGACCAGGTCAAGAATCCTTTTTCCAATTCTATGCACCCCCTGGTACAATCTCCCAAGTTGCGGCTGTATTGTAACGATTCCTGCCACAGCAATATAAGAAAGCTGAAAACCCGGCTCCATGATCCGGGATGGTTGCAACACCAGCAACAGGAAGGCAGACAGGAACAGGGTATTATAGATATTGCTTTTTCGCTGAACAGACCGTGAAAAGGTAAGCAGGGAGAACATGGTAACCGACCGGGTCACTGAATCTGAAAACCCGGTCACAGAAGCATATCCCCAGAGAATAGCCACGATCAAACACAATTTAAGCCCACGCCAGGTTTTCCTGGTCACCGGTAGACGGATCAGTTGATCCAGAATCCACCAGATCATACCTACATGCAACCCGGAAACTGCCAGTAAGTGCATGGCACCGGCATCGGAAAAAGCCGATTTCGTTTGCTTGTCAAGCAAGGACTTATAACCAAGTGTAAGGGCGCTGAGCACGGCTACATTGGGATCCGAACGGTCCCATTCCCGGATGATCCGTTGCCGCAATCCTGCAGGTCCGTATCCCCGTCCGGGCATGCGCCCGGTTAGTATCCTGAAATGCGCAGTGTCCCTGACGAACACATTGAATCTTACCCGTTTCCTTGACATGTACCCGGCATAATCGAATTCGCCCGGATTGCCATCATTGCGAATATGGGTCAACCTGCCCCAGACCAACAGGTGTAATCCCGGCGCAAGGTCCTCTGCCTGTGCCTCTGCAGGCAGGTAAACCTGCACATTTTCATCCAGGCACACCTGTATGGAATCGTTCTTAAATGCCACTCCCTCCAGCCGAATCATCCAGCTATTCGCTTTTTCAACGCCTCCTTCTGATAGAATGCCCTCAAGGTAACCCTCCTGTCCGCTAAGCTGCCCCGCATCATTTCTGAATATACGGTCTGCTGAATAATGCAACGCACCCAGGATCATGAAAGAAAGCAGAAACAGGATCCCGTTAGTGAATATCCCCCATAACCGGTTTGTCCTCACAGACCAGGGCAACACAATCATGCATGCAAACAGAATGGGACCGATCTTCAGGAGCAGATCAGTAATCACCGGAATCAGGTATGCAGCGAGCAGTATTCCGGCAGTAAAGGGAATAACCGGCCGTACCACGGGTACTTTCCGCAGATCAGCGATAAGTTCTGACACGTTTTTTTACCTGTTGATGTATTAAGGAAATAAATTCTCGGAATTAATCAGAAAAAATTGAACCTTTCTTGCGTGGAAGAGGTTTAAAGGATATATTTAAGAAAAATTAAAAATCCGTATTTCACATGGCAAATCTTACAACCAAACACATGGGTATTTCATTGAAAAACCCAATAATACTAGGAGCCAGCAACCTGGTTAGCAATGTTGATAATCTGAAAAAGGCAGAAGATGCCGGTATCGCAGCGATCGTCTATCGTTCATTGTTCGAGGAGCAGATCCAGCTGGAAGATTATGAACTTGAGAATCAGCTTGAGGCGTACGATGAGAGACATGCCGAAATGATCAATCTATTTCCAAACCTGGAACATGCGGGTCCCAAAGAACATCTCTACAACCTTCGTAAAGCCAAGGAAAGCGTTGGCGTACCCGTGATCGCCAGTATTAACGCAATTTACAAGGAATCATGGGTGGATTATGCCAAACAGATCGAAGAAACAGGAGTCGACGGAATCGAGCTGAACTTTTTTGCCATTCCACGGGATATGGACAAATCAGGACATGACATCATCTCACAGCAGCTGGAATGGCTCAAAGCCGTAAAAAGTTCTGTGAAATTGCCCGTGAGTGTCAAGCTCAGCACATTCTACACCAACATCCTCAAAACGGTTGCCGACCTGGATAAAGCAGGTGCAGATGGATTTGTATTGTTTAATCGTCTGTTTGAACCGGACATCGATGTGGAGGCTGAAAGGCATGCCGCACCATGGAACCTGAGTACACCCTCAGACCACAGGCTTGCAATCAGGTATATCGGTCTGCTCTATGACAATATCAAGGGAAGCATCGTTGCCAACAACGGGATTTATGAAGGTACCGATGTGGTTAAAATGATCCTTGCTGGTGCAGATGCCGTTGAATCCGTATCCACATTCTATCACAATGGCATCAAACATATCGGGTCCATGCTCTCTGAACTGGAAGAATGGATGGACCGGAAAGGATACAAAACGATCGATGATTTCAAGGGCAAACTTTCCTCCAAAGCCATCAACGATCCATTCGTATACAAGCGTGCCCAGTATATTGACATGATCCTAAAGTCGGAAGATTACTTCAATCCGATCGTTTAACCAGGTTGAACAGAATAAACAGGGGCTGATTCCGGAAGGGTCAGCCCTTTTTGTTGATAATAACCCATCCGAAACATCAGCAGGTCATCGGGGCAGGCCATTGGAAAAGGTGTTCAATATTATTACGCAACAAAAACCAGCCTGTGTGGCTGGCACTTTGACACATATGTTGCAATGTAATTCGGGGCCCGGATGACTGTTACTTTTTCGGGTAAATGATCTTATAGTCAGCATCAGCGTTGCCTTTACTGATGGCCCGGAGCCTGGGTCCGATCAGTTTCTTTCGAAGCGGGTTGATAAGATCAACAAACAGCCTTCCGTTGAGATGATCGTACTCATGCTGAATGATCCTGGCTTTTACTCCGTCGTAAGTTTCATCATGAAACTCCCAGTGCTCGTCATAGTATTCGATGCGCACCCTGGAATGGCGGGTTACATCCTCCCGGATATTCGGAATACTCAAACATCCTTCTGAGAAACTCCACTTATCGTCCCACTCCTCGGTGATAGTTGGATTGATAAAGATTTTTCTGAAATCTTTCAGGTCCGGTTCTTCGTCCACATCCTCCATCCTGGTTGCATCCACGACAAACAGCCGGATAGATTTTCCCACCTGCGGGGCAGCCAATCCCACGCCTTCGCTGGCTTCCATTGTTTCAAACATATCCTCAATCAGCTGATCGAGGCCTTCATAATCCTCATCAATCTCCTGTGCCGTTTTGCGCAGAACCGACATTCCATATACATATACCGGTAGAACCATTTGATATAATTTTTTTACTTATACAGTAGTGTATCCTGTATATCTCAATTACTTAACAGATTTCAGCCGTGTTTGTTGTCCTGTTCCATGAACGACTGAAGAATCAATGCAGCACTCATCCTGTCCACGTTTTCCTTCTTCCTTCGATCCGACTTTTTCATCCCTGCATCCACCATGGATTGTACTGCCATCCTGGAGGTAAACCGTTCATCCTCCCAGGCGGTGCGCATTTTCGGGAACCGCTTGCGAAATGCATGTACAAATCGTTCCACAAGGATAAAAGATTCGCTGGTGCTGTTGTCCAGCTGCATTGGCTTCCCGAACACCACGCATTCCACTTCTTCCTTATTAAAATAGTCGTCAAGAAATTGCATCAGCGCATGTGAGGCTACTGTCTCCAGTCCGTAAGCTATCATTTTAGCCGGATCGCTCACTGCGATTCCGCAACGCTTACTTCCATAATCGATTGCAAGGTACCTGCCCATAGGATTCAAAGATGCAAAATTAATGAAACCTTCATCATAAAGCAAAGATATCTCAACAGTGCAATTATTACCAGGAATAAGGGCATTCTACCGAGGCAGTCTGATTGTTGGTTCGGGTTCCAGGTAGTGATCTGTTTCCGTCAAAAAAGCCGGAGCAATCATGCCCCGGCTTCTTTAATTATTGCCTGTCGTGGATCTATTCAGCTTTGGAAAAGTCCATTGCTGCCATCCGCACATAGCTGTCATACCTCCATTTGGCATTCTCCTGTGCAGACTTGAAAAGCATTGCTGCTTCTTCGGGGAAGGCTTTCTGAAGCGAGGTATAGCGCACTTCCGACTTCAGGAAGCTCTGGAACTGATCCCATTGTGGCTCCTTGGAGTCCAATGTGAATGGATTCTTTCCTTCCTCTTCGAGTGCAGGATTGTAGCGATACAAATGCCAGTATCCTGAGTCGACTGCAAATTTACCTTGTTGCTGGGTCTTGCCCATTCCCTGGCGCAGTCCGTGGTTGATACACGGTGAATAAGCGATGATCAGTGAGGGACCCTTGTATGCTTCGGCCTCACGAATGGCTTTCAGGTATTGTGACTGGCTGGCACCCATAGATACCTGTGCCACGTATACATACCCATAAGACATTGCCATTACTCCGAGGTCTTTTTTCCTGATCTTCTTTCCTGAAGCTGCAAATTTGGCAACTGCACCAATCGGTGTTGACTTGGAAGCCTGTCCGCCGGTATTGGAATACACCTCGGTATCCATTACCAGTACATTCACATCTTCACCGGAAGCCAGCACATGGTCGAGTCCTCCGTAACCGATATCATATGCCCATCCGTCACCACCGAAGATCCATACAGACTTCTTCACGAGGTATTGTTTGAGCGCCAGGATATCCTTTGCAACGCCATTTTTCTCTTTTTCCAGTGCAGCGACCAACGTTTTGGAAGCCGACTTTGAAGTTTCAAGCTCATCAGCTGCGAGCCAGGCATCAAATGCTTCTGCTGTTTCTTTGGTCACTTTATCCTTCGCTGCATCCATCATCATGGCAATGCGCTCACGGTTCTTATTGATCCCGGTGGCCATCCCAAATCCATATTCTGCATTGTCTTCGAACAGGGAGTTGGCCCATGCGGGACCATGTCCGTCCTGGTTGGTGCAGTATGGCGTAGATGGTGCAGAACCTCCATAAATGGATGAACATCCTGTTGCATTGGCCACGAGCATCTGGTCGCCATACAACTGGGTGATCAGCTTGATATATGGTGTCTCACCACATCCGGCACAGGCTCCGGAAAACTCGAACAGGGGCTGTGCAAACTGGCTGTTCTTCACAGTCTTCGACTTTTCAACAAGCGTATCCTTGTAAGTAACATTTTTGGAGATATGGTTCCAGTGCGCTACCTCATCCAGCTGGCTTTCCAGTGGTTTCATCTCAAGCGCTTTCTCTTTGGACGGACACACATCGACACAGTTACCGCAGCCCGTGCAATCAAGCACGGATACCTGGATCCTGAACTGGTGTCCTGAAACGCCCTTTCCTTTTGAATCCAGTGTTGTAATACCCTCGGGCAATGCTTCCTTCTCCTTGTCATCCATAAGGAACGGACGGATACAGGCATGCGGACATACATAAGCACACTGGTTACACTGGATACAATTCTCCGGTATCCATTCCGGCACATCCACTGCGATACCACGTTTTTCGTATTCGGTGGTTCCTGCTGGGAAAGTACCATCTTCCCTACCGACAAATGCACTTACGGGCAGGTCATCTCCTTTCAGTGCGTTGATGGGTTCTACAACTTCCCTGATGAAATCAGGTTTACTTGTATCTTCTTCATCCTCTTTGATCTTGAGTTCTGCCCATTCGGCCGGAATCTCTATTTTGGTCACATTACCTCCTTTTTCAACCGCAGCAAAGTTCATGTTCACAATCTCTTCGCCTTTTCTGCCGAAACTCTTCACAATGAACTTGCGCATCTCTTCAACCGCCTGGTCATACGGAATGATATTGGCAATTTTGAAGAACGCAGACTGCATGATGGTGTTGGTCCGGTTCCCCAGCCCGATCTCCTGGGCCAGCTTGGTAGCATTGATAATATAGAAATTGATATTGTGTTCCACCAGGTATTTTTTCATGTGGTCGGGCAGATGATTTTTGGTCTCCTCCTCATCCCAGATGGAATTCAGCAGGAATACACCGCCGTCCTTCAGTCCCTTGAGCATATCATACTTGTTCAGGTAGGAAGGCACATGACAGGCCACAAAGTCGGGTGTGCCCACCAGGTAAGGTGCCTTTATCTTTTTATCGCCGAACCGCAGGTGTGAGGTAGTGATTCCACCCGATTTCTTGGAGTCATAGGCAAAATAGGCCTGGCAAAATTTATCTGTGGATTCCCCGATGATCATGATCGAGTTTTTGTTTGCTCCCACTGTACCATCAGAACCCAGTCCATAGAATTTCCCCTCAAAAGTACCCTCTTTCACTACTGAAATATCGGGAAGCAGCGGCAAGGAAAGGAAAGTAACGTCGTCGACGATACCCACTGTAAACCCGTTCTTGGGTTCATTCATCTTCAGGTTCTCATATACCGACTGGATCATAGCCGGTGTGGTATCCTTGGAGGAGAGACCATAACGGCCACCTACGATCAACGGGGCATTTTCTTTTCCGTAGAAAAGATCTTTCACATCCAGGTACAATGGCTCACCATTGGCGCCCAGTTCCTTTGTCCGGTCCAGTACCGCAATTCTTTTTACGGTATCGGGCAGCACCTTCATAAAATACTTCTCTGAGAAAGGCCTGTAAAGGTGTACGGTGATCATACCTACTTTCTCACCTTTGTCCACGAGGTAATCAATCACCTCATGGATGGTTTCCGTAACGGATCCCATGGCCACGATGATATTTTCAGCATCCGGTGCGCCATAATACGTAAAAGGATGATATTCACGTCCGGTACGTTTCGAAATCTCCTGCATATACTCCTCAACAATATCAGGAACATTCTCGTAAAATTTATTGGCTGCCTCCCTGGTCTGGAAATAGATATCCGGATTTTGGGCTGTACCCCTGGTTACAGGATGTTCCGGGTTCAGTGCATTGTCACGAAAGGCCTGCAGTGCTTCCATGTCGATCAGGTCAGCGAAATCCTCGTTAGAGGGTGCTTCCACTTTCTGGATCTCATGCGAAGTCCGGAACCCGTCGAAAAAGTGCAGGAAAGGTACCCTTGTTCTTATAGAGGTAAGGTGCGCTACTGCTGCGATGTCCATG
>CAYOSB010000089.1:0-14146 GCA_964406495.1 uncultured Bacteroidaceae bacterium
AGTTGTTGTGGAAGATCAGACAGAGATCAATGTCGCACTCACTGAAGAGACACAGGCGCTTGATGAGGTGGTTGTGATCGGTTATGGTGTGCAGAAGAAAAGTGACAAAACCGGCGCCGTAGCCAGTATTGATTCTGATGAGCTGAACCAGGGGGTGCTCACCGATCCCATCCAGGCCATGCAGGGAAAGATCGCAGGTGTAAGCATCAACAAAAAAGGGGGTGACCCGAATGCCGGATTCTCTGTGAAGATCAGGGGCTCTTCCGGTTTCGACTCCAATACCAATCCACTGTACGTGGTAGATGGCGTTCCTGGTGTAGATCCTACCACCATAGCACCCGAGGATATCGCATCATTCAATGTATTGAAAGACGCCTCCTCCACCGCAATATATGGTTCCAGGGGTGCCAATGGTGTGATCATCATCCAGACTAAAAAGGGAACCCGTGGCGAAGCGACCAATATCGATTTCAACAGCTATGTATCGCTCGACAGGGTAGCCAACCGGCTCGATATGCTTTCAGCAGATCAACTGCGGGATTACGTGGCTGAGAATAACCTGAACTTTTCCGACGGTGGCGCAAATACGAATTGGCAGGATGAGATCTACCGGACAGGGTTATCGCAGAATTACAACCTGGCAGCATCTGGTGGTACAGAGAACAGTACATACCGGGTGTCGCTGACGCATACCGATTTTGAGGGCGTGGTAAAAGGAACCTCCAAGCAACGTACCATCGGACGGATCAATATGTCGCAGCAGGCAATCAATAACCGCCTCACACTATCTGCTTCCCTTGCCGGAACTATAGAGGCAAATGACTATATCGATTATACCACAGATGGAAGTAACGCGGTCCTCTACCAGGCTTTTCAAAGGAATCCAACGGATCCTGTATACACCGAGGATGGCGACTATTACGAAATACAAAGGGATTTTAACTACTACAATCCTGTTGCACTTATAGAGCAGATCCAAAACACCCGGGATGCCAAACGCATCCTTGGAAACCTGAAAGCGGATTTTGCAATAACCAAAGATCTCATAGCCGGTGTGAACGTGGGCTATATTCGGGATGACTCCGAGAGCTTCTATTTTGAACCTTCCTCGGTTCGCGGCGGAACAACTGCCGGTTATGGCAAACGCGATTATACCAATTACGAATCCAAGATCCTGGAAACCACCCTGAATTACAGTAAATCCTTCGGAGGAAACAACCTTGAAGCGGTAGTCGGTTATTCCTTCCAGGAGGACCGCAATAACGGGCTCGGTGCACAGGGACGTGAACCTTTATCCGATTTTGTCCAGTCATTCAATATTAAAACCTTCAATGATGTAACCGTAGGAGACATCTGGTCACATTATGAAACCAATCGGTTGATCTCTTTCTTCGGAAGGGCTGTATACAATTACAATAATAAATATTATGCCACAGCCACCGTAAGAAGAGACGGTTCCTCCAGGTTTGGCGCCAATCAGAAATGGGGATGGTTCCCCTCAGGCTCCGTAGCCTGGAACCTGCAGCAGGAGGATTTCCTTAAAGATATCAGTATGCTCAGCATGCTGAAAGTGCGGGCTGGCTTCGGTCTCTCCGGGAACCAGGAAATCGGAAATTACCATAGCATAGGAATCGTCAATATTGACGGCACAACCGTCAACTTTGAAACCGGCGAGGATGCGGTCAGGTTCAGCCAGGCATACAACGATAATCCGGATCTGAAATGGGAGGAAAATGCTGAAGTAAACATCGGTATCGATTTTGGATTTAACAGGAACAAGATCTCAGGTAGCTTAGAATACTATTACAAATCCACGTATGATCTGCTTGCTGAATACGGTGTGCCTGTTCCACCAAACATTACTTCGCTGACCTGGGCCAATGCAGGAAATATCCTGAACCAGGGATTTGAAATGAACATTGACTACTTCGCTGTGAGCAGGTCCAACTTTACCTGGAAAACCTCACTAGTATTTGCCAGGAATAAACAGGAAGTACTATCACTTTCAGGTGAAGGATTTGAATGGACTGAGGGTGACCAGAAAGAAGGTTGGCTCTCGGGCCGCGGACTGGTGGGTGACCAAAACTGGACACAGCTGATTGAAGAAGGTTATGAACTCGGAACTTTTTACATGCCCGAATATGCAGGACTTTCACAAGATGGAAAATTCCTGTTCTGGACTCCTGCCGGTGGGGTGACCAGGAACGTGGAAGATGCCGAGCGCCGTGTAGTGGGAACCGCATTGCCGGATTTCGAAGCGGGATGGTCCAACTATTTTACCTTCTTCGGGAATTTTGATGCCAATGTTACCATCAGGGGCGTGTATGGAAATGATATCCTGAATGTCACACGGATGGTCTTTGAAAACCCTACAATATTGCCGACACTGAATACCTTAACCAGTGTGCTCGACGAGATCGATCGCGGGCTGACCGACGCACCCAAGGTAAACAGCTATTACCTGGAAGACGGTTCATTCATCCGGCTCGATAACATATCGATCGGGTATAATGTGAATACCCAGGAGACAGGCTGGCTGAAAAAACTCCGTGTGTATGTTTCTTCCAACAACCTGTATACCCTGACCGGTTACAGTGGAATTGACCCGGAAACATCTTACGATGGTCAGTCATTCGGACTGGACATGTACAATGTATACCCGAAAACAAGAACCTTAACATTTGGTGTCAACCTCACATTTTAAACAGGAGGATCATGAAAAGAATAGCTAGTTTAATATTTGTCATCGTCGCAATATCATCCTGTGTTGACCTGGACGAGGAACTCTACGACAGGTTGCCGAAGGATATCTATCCTGAGAATGAAATCCAGGGTGCATTGATCACCGGACCCATCTACGAACCCCTGAGGGAGTTCCTCGATTGGGGTGGTTGGTGGTTTTGCCAGGAAGTACCCTCAGATGAACTTGTTTTCCCCACACGCCATACTGACTGGGATGACGGTGGAAAATGGCGCGTGCTGCACCAGCATGCATGGACCAACACCACGGAAGCTATCAATTCCATGTGGAGCCGCTACTACCAGGGCATCGGGGAAGCAAATCAGCTGTTGGAACAGCTGGGTGAAGCAACCGATGAGGCAGGAGCTGCGACCATTGCCAAGATCAAGATCATGCGGGCCTACTATTATTACCTGCTGATCGACAATTATGGTGATGTGCCCTATGTAACGAGTTTCTCAACCGCCGAGGAGCAACCTTCAGCAACTCCGCGCACTGTGATCTGGGAATCCATCGTGGAAGAGGTGGAAGAAAGCATTCCGTCCCTCACTGAGAGTACGGCAAAAAACGCGGTTACCAGGGGAATGGCCTACAGCCTGCTGGCAAAATTGTACCTGAATGCGGAAGTGTATACGGGGACCCCGGACAACAGCTACTGGGAAAAAGCCCAGGCGGCATGTGATTTTATCATCGACAGCCTGAACTATACCCTTGAGCCAGATCCGCTTGCTCCTTTTATCACCGAAAATCAAAATTCCCCGGAAAACATCTTTACCATTCCTTATGATGAAGATACGTACCAGGGATTTAATCTCCATATGCGGACCTTGCATTACCAGCATAACCTGACATTCGATATGACCGCAGGGCCATGGAATGGCTGTGCTGCAACGTACGATTTTTATAATAGCTACGAGGATGGAGACATCCGAAAGGAAAATGGCTTTCTCGTAGGACCACAGCAAACAATCAACGGTGCACAGATTTTTGATGAAGTTGCTGGAACGAATCTGAATATCAACCCCGAAATACCTGCCCTGGTCATGGACCTTTCCTATACCTATGAGCAGATCAGGATGTCAGGTGCCAGGGTGTCCAAATTCGAGATTGCAACCGGTGCAAAAGCCAACCTCTCTAACGACTTTCCGCTCTTCAGGCTGGCGGATATTTACCTGATGCGGGCAGAAGCACAGATGAGACAGAATGGATGGGTACCGGACAACAGGTCCCTTGAATTGGTGAACCAGATCCGTGCCAGGGCCAATGTGGATGAATGGAGTACCGGTGAACTCAGTGAAACATCACTGCTTGCCGAACGCGGCCGCGAAATGTTTTTCGAGGGACATCGTCGCCAGGACCTGATCCGCTTCGGTGAATTCAACGACGCCTGGTGGGAAAAGGATGCTTCCTCCGAAGACAGGAATACCTTCCCGATCCCGCAGTGGGTACTCGACGCGAATCCTAATCTATCTAATTAATTATATCTACTCTGAAAAGAATTATTTGACTTTTAAATTTAAACATTATGAAAAACTATTTTTTTAAAGGATCTGCAGTACTAATGGTACTTGCAGTGTTTTCAATGCTCGCGATCAACTCCTGTAAAGATGATCCCGAACCCGAACCCATTCCCGTTGAGGATGGATTGTATATTATGGGTGGTGGCACCGCCCTGGACTCACTTGCTGGCGATGGCCTGATGACCAAAGCCAAAAACGAAGTCCTCCAGGAGGTACGTTCAACTCTCTATGAAATGTACATTGCTGTTGAGGCCGGAACCGAAGGTTTCAACCTCGTAAATGTTGTAGGTGGTGAAGATGAGATGTGGGGTCCCGGACCTGATTTTGCTGAAGTCCCCGCAGAAGAACTCGACGTGGAAGAACCCCAGGAAGGCCTCTGGCGAGGATCCTATGAAATGAGCGAAACCGCCTTCACAGTACCGGAAGATGGACTCTATCATGTAGTTGTAGATACTGAACTCGGTGAAATGGCCATTGCAAAAGTGGAATGGGGACTGATCGGTGGTGCTACTCCGGGTGGCTGGACCGATGACACTCCACTCACAGAATCTGCCTTTGACAAGGAGACGATTACGTTTAGTATCGATGAAGTCACTATAGGAAAAGAAGCATTTAAATTCCGTTATTCAGGTGGCTGGAAAATCTACCTGGACACTGTGCTGGTCGTTGGAGATGAAGGTGAAACCGGTGTAACTGTAAATTCTAACTTCGGTACATCAGTTGACGCACTCGAAGCAGGTGGTGACAATATCCAGAATGATGAAAGGGCCATTTATGCTTTTGAGATGACCTGGGAGCTGGGCGAAGGAACTTCCGCTACAATGACTTATGTGAAAGATGCTGAACCCCTTGCTTATCCTGATGAACTCTACCTGGTAGGTGGTTCTGTTGGCGGATGGGACTGGGCAGCCAATGGCATCCAGATGATCCCTGTGAACAGCCAGCCACACCTCTTCTGGAAAATTGTATGGTGGGAAGCAGGTATTGAGCCAGAAGGTGACAGAGGAATTAAATTCTCCCCGATCGCTTCCTGGGATGAAAACTTTGGTGTCAATGCAGGCAGTGGAACAGATGGTGTATATGATTTCGGCGGTGAAAATGTACCGGATGTTGCTGTGTCTGGATACTACAACGTAGTAGTCAACTATGTTGATGAAACGGTGGAAGTGAATCCTGCACTCGTTTACGGTATTGGACAAGCTTTTGGTGGATATGACAATTGGCCAATTGCTTCTGCTCAATTTACCGAAGATACAGAGAACAAGACCATGGTATCTCCTCCATTTACAGGTGCTGCAGATGCAGATAATGGCCTGCGTATCCACACTGCTGCAAATACACTGACTACTGATCAGGGTGCCCCTGTCGAATGGTGGCAAGCAGAATTCATAGTACTCGATGGTAAGATCGAATACCGTGGTGCTGGAGGCGACCAGGAAAGAGTCACAACTACAATTGGAGATATTGTTACTCTTGATTTTATTAATGAAACAGGAGCTATCACTACTCCGGGTGGAAAATAATACATAAATCATCCAAAAAGGGCATGCCATGCTGCATGCCCTTTTTTATTATTTACATTTTTTGCCAATGATTTTCCAGTTTAAAATATCTATAACCATTCTGCTTGCATTGTTTACGCTTAATAGCAAAGCACAGCTCATTACCACAGATCCGGCCATCCCCGTCGCTTCTGAAAACGTAACGGTTATTTACGATGCTACCCTGGGGACCGCGGGACTCAAAGATTTTACGGGTGATGTGTATGCACACACGGGTGTGCTTACTGCAAACAGTTCAGATAACAAAGACTGGAAATATGCCCCTTCCTGGGGAGACAACAGTGCAAAATATAAAATGACCAGGGTCTCCGCAAATATCTATTCCCTGGAGATTACCCCCAGCATCAGGGAATATTATGGGGTGCCCGAAAATGAAACCATTACCCATATGGCTTTTGTATTCAGAAGTGCCGATACCAACCTGGAAGGAAAAGCCGATGGAGGCGCAGATATTTTCATCGAAGTATTCGAACCCGGTCTGAACATCTCTATTGTTACACCCGATAAAAACTTGCTGGTCAAGCCAGGCACCCAGGTCTTTTTTGAAGCTGCTGCCTCGGAATCTGCCGACCTGGAACTTTTTCAGAATAACCAACCAGTAAAAGCATTAACAGGAACTTCCATCTCCCATACCTTTGACTTCAGCACACCAGGCGATTTCTGGCTGAAAGTAACCGCTGCATCAGCCGATGCTTCCGATGTGGATTCCGTTTTTTTACATGTGCTGGATAACCAGCAAACCCAATCCTTGCCCGGAGGAACAAGGAAGGGAATCAACTATATCGATGACCAGACCGTGACACTGGTCCTCTATGCGCCAGGTAAGGAAAATGTATTTGTCATCGGCGATTTCAATAACTGGACCCCACGCACCGATGCCAGGATGTACAAGGATAACGAGCACTGGTGGGTCACCCTGGACAACCTTGAAACAGGAACAGAATATGCCTACCAGTACCTGGTCGATGGTGAATTGTATATCGCCGACCCCTACACGGAAAAAATTCTCGATCCGAACAACGACCGATGGATCAGCGAGGACACCTACCCGGATCTTAAACCCTATCCTTCCGGATCTGCCTCAGGGATCGTCAGCATACTGCAAACCGGACAGGAACCTTATATCTGGCAAAACACCTCCTTTACTGCTCCCGCAAAAGAAGACCTGGTGATCTATGAACTCCTTGTCAGGGACTATATTGCTGCACACGACTGGAGCACCCTCACCGATACGCTCGACTACCTCGAGAACCTGGGTATCAAAGCCATCGAACTGATGCCGTTCAATGAATTTGAAGGCAACGAAAGCTGGGGATACAATCCTTCCTTCTATTTTGCACCCGATAAATATTACGGGCCCAAGGAGGACCTTCAGATCTTTATCGATTCAGCACATGGAAGAGGTATGGCTGTGATCATGGACATGGTGCTGAACCATTCCTACAGTCAATCACCACTGGTTCATTTGTATTTCAACGAAACAACCTTCGAAGTCACTCCCGAAAACCCCTGGTACAATGTGGAATCACCCAATCCTGTCTTTTTCTGGGGATATGATTTTGACCATGAAAGCCAGGCCACGAAAGATTTTATTGATTCCGTGAACACCTTCTGGATCAAGGAATACAAAATTGATGGCTACCGTTTCGATTTTACAAAAGGTTTTACCAATACCCCGGGTGACGGTGGTGCCTATGATGCAGACAGGATTTCCATTCTCAAACGAATGGCTGACAGGATCTGGGAAGCAGACCCAGATGCATATGTCATCCTGGAGCACCTGGCAGATAACGCGGAGGAAAAAGTGCTTTCTGATTATGGCATGATGCTCTGGGGCAATATCAATTACAACTACAATGAGGCCACCATGGGCTATCATGATGACGGAAAATCTGATTTCAGCTGGATTTCCTACAAGAAAAGGGGATGGAACCATCCTCACCTGGTGGGTTACATGGAAAGTCACGATGAAGAACGACTGATGTTCAAAAACCTGGCCTATGGAAACGCTGCTGGATCTTATGATATCCAAGAGCTCAATACCGCATTGGCCAGGATGGAACTGGCAGGTGCCTTTTTCTTTACCATCCCCGGTCCGAAAATGATCTGGCAGTTCGGGGAGCTAGGATACGATTTTTCCATAGATTACAACGGAAGGGTCGGGAATAAACCCATCCGCTGGGACTACTTTGATGTGGGCAGAAGAAAACGGCTGTACCAGGTATGGTCGGCACTCATTCAACTGCGAACTTCTGAGCCTGCCTTTATAACCACAGATTACAAACTGAACCTTGCCTACGCCACCAAGAGGATCGAACTGAACCACGATGATATGGATGTGCGGATCATCGGAAACTTCGGTGTCGTGGAACAATCCATGGATCCCAACTTCAGTACCACGGGTACCTGGTACGAATTCTTTTCTGGAAACACTATGGAGGTGACAGATCCCAACGGCCTGATCACCCTTGCTCCCGGAGCATACCGGATCTATACCACGAAACAACTAACAACACCCGAAATTACTGCTGACCTGGATGCTGCACCGGTAAATATTCCGGATCTGAACGTCTATCCCAATCCTGTTGGAGACCAGCTATTTATTTCCACGGAAAAGCAGGCAGCGCAGATCAGGCTCTGGGATATCAACGGACGCATCGTCAAAAACATTGAGACAGCTGACCTGCAAACCACGGGAATAGAGATTACTGCAGATCTGTCCAAACTTTCACCCGGGGTCTATATACTCAGCATGACCTTCAGGGACGGAACCACAGAGCATGCCAGGATCATCCGGGAATAATGCGTATCCCCTTACACTAAAGGCAATCCGGGGAGAAGGTTAACACATATTAACAGCTTGTTTCTTTTCATAGAGTAGCAGTTGGATGATGGGAGCTGTCCCGGAGAAATTTCTCCGGGACAGCTGCTTTTTGCACAGGAGCATTATGCTATCGTTGCAACAGGAAACAGAATACTCCTTCCTGGTTTCTCCACCCTCGTGTATCTGCCAACATTCAGAACTTGCGCTGTTATAGAAGCTATGTTCCTTGTTACCATTGAACCTGTAAATTCGGAAATACATCCCCTCTTTTCCTTTTTACTTTTACCTTCCTTTTCCTATCTTTGTGCGTTTCAATAAAATAGTTAATATTTAACAGGACAAGCAGGGAAATCCAATGGCAAAGAAATTTCCGGAATACAAGCAATTTAATCTCTCCCAGGTAAATAAGGAGATCAACAATCTGTGGAAGAAGGACAGGACATTCGAACGCAGCCTTACATCGCGTGAGGGAAAACCATCATTTGTCTTCTACGAAGGGCCTCCGTCTGCCAATGGCGTTCCCGGGATCCACCACGTGATGGCACGTGCCATCAAGGATATCTTCTGCCGCTATAAGACACAATCAGGCTTCCACGTGAAAAGAAAAGCAGGATGGGATACACATGGTCTGCCCGTGGAACTCGCCGTGGAAAAGGCAATGGACATCACCAAGGACGATATCGGGAAGAAGATCTCCATCGAGGAGTTCAATGATGCCTGCCGGAAGGATGTAATGAAATACACCGACAAGTGGGAGGAACTCACCGACAAGATGGGCTATTGGATCGATATGTCGGATCCCTACATCACTTACGACAACAAATACATAGAATCGGTCTGGTACCTGCTGAAACAACTGATGGAGAAAGACCTGCTCTACAAGGGATATACCATTCAACCTTACTCTCCCGCTGCCGGATCAGGACTCAGCACCCACGAACTGAACCAACCAGGTTGCTACAGGGACGTGAAAGATACTACCGTCGTAGCACAGTTCAAGGTTCAGGAGGACAAACATTCATCCTTCCTCTTTAAACATACTGATGCAGAAGTGTTCATCCTGGCGTGGACCACGACACCCTGGACCCTTCCCTCCAACACAGCTCTTACGGTAGGTAAAAAAATTGAATATTCCCTGGTGGAAACCTATAACCAGTACACCGGTGAAAAAATTGCCGTGGTGCTTGCAAGTGACCTGATGGGAACCTATTTCCCCGAAAAAAACGCAGCTCTTGATTTCGAAGTCTATGAACCGGGCGACAAGCATATTCCGTTCAGGGTGCTCAAATCCTTCAAAGGAAAAGAGCTTGTGGGCATCTCCTATGCACAGTTGCTCGACTGGGTGAAACCAGAAGGAAAAGCATTCAGGGTGGTTGCCGGTGATTTCGTGACTACCGAAGAAGGAACCGGCGTGGTACATACCGCCCCTACTTTCGGCGCAGACGACTACCGCGTAGCTGCAGAAAACGATATCGCGGCCCTCACCATCGTTGATCATACCGGGCTAACCCAACCGCTCGTGGATAAAAAAGGAAGGTTCTTCAGACTGGAGGACATGGACCCGGCATTTATCAGCCGCCAGGTCAACCTGGATACCTACGGCGAGTTTGCAGGGAAATTCGTGAAGAATGAATATGATCCTGATAAAAAAAAGGGCGATCCCACTACAGATGTGGACATTGCAGTATACCTGAAACAGCACAACCAGGCATTCAGGATCGAAAAATATGTGCACAATTACCCGCACTGCTGGAGGACCGACAAACCTGTGCTCTATTACCCGCTGGATTCATGGATGATCCGTACCACTGCCATGAAGGACCGGATGATGGAGCTGAACGATACCATCAACTGGAAACCGGCCGCCACGGGAACCGGCCGCTTTGGTAAATGGCTCGAAAACCTGGTGGACTGGAACCTCTCCAGGTCCAGGTACTGGGGAACACCCCTTCCCATCTGGGCCAGCAAAGATGGTAAAGAGATGGTCTGCATCGGTTCAGTAGCAGAGCTGAAAAAAGCAATCGATAAATCTGTCGCCGCAGGTGTGATGCAATCCAACCCGCTGGAGGGTTTCGTGGAAGGAGATTTCTCCAAAGAGAATTACGACCAGTTCGACCTGCACCGCCCGTTTGTCGATGAGGTAGTGCTGGTGAGTGCTTCCGGTCAAAAAATGTTCCGTGAGCCTGACCTGATCGATGTCTGGTTCGATTCCGGATCCATGCCTTATGCACAGATGCACTACCCGTTTGAGCACAAAGACGATTTCGAACAATATTTTCCGGCTGATTTCATTGCAGAGGGTGTGGACCAGACCCGCGGATGGTTCTTTACAATGCACGCCATTGCCACCATGATCTTTGACTCAGTCTCTTATAAGAACATCATCTCCAATGGGCTCGTTCTGGACAAGAATGGTAACAAAATGTCGAAAAGACTCGGCAACGCAGTGGATCCCTATCAGACCATCGAAAAATACGGGTCGGATCCGCTCAGGTGGTACATGATCTCCAATGCACAACCCTGGGACAACATCAAGTTCGACATCAACGGTGTGGAAGAAGTGCGGCGCAAGTTCTTCGGAACGCTGTATAATACCTATTCTTTCTTCGCACTCTATGCAAATGTGGATGGGTTCAATTACAACAAACCCGAAGTGCCGGTCAGCGAACGACCGGAAATCGACCGGTGGATCATCTCCTTGCTGAATTCTCTGGTGAAAGAGGTACAGGAGCAATATGAAAACTACGAACCCACCCGTGCAGCCCGGCTGATCCAGGACTTCGTACTTGAAAACCTGAGCAACTGGTACGTGCGACTGAACCGCAAACGCTACTGGGGGGGAGATTTTAATACCGATAAACTCGCAGCATACCAGACCCTTTATAGCTGCCTGGAGACAGTGGCCAGACTCGCTGCCCCTATTGCACCGTTTTACATGGAGAAATTGTTCCGGGACCTCAACGATGTTACCGGGAGATTTGAAGAAGCTTCCGTCCATCTCGTGGCTTTTCCTGGTTACGACCCGGCGCTCATCGACAAAGCACTGGAGGAGCGCATGTCCATTGCTCAGACGATTACATCCATGGTGCTGGGACTGCGCAGGAAAGTCAACATCAAGGTGCGACAGCCGCTGAACAATATCATGATCCCTGTGTTGGATACCAAATTCCGCGACAAGCTGGACGGTGTGAAAGATTTGATCCTCAGTGAGGTAAACGTGAAATCCATCGATTATCTCTACGATACCGAAGGAGTACTGGTGAAAAAGATCAAACCCGATTTCAAGACACTGGGGCCCAAATACGGCAAACTGATGAAACATATTGCCGCTGCAGTGGGTAACATGAGCCAGAAAGATATCAGCACCGTTGAAAAAGAGGGTGAAATAGAGATCAACGTGGAAGGTGAAACGATTACCCTTACTTCAGATGATGTTGAAATCACTTCGGAAGATATCCCCGGATGGCTGGTGGCAACGGAAAAAGCTATCACCGTAGCACTGGATATTACCATCACCGAGGACCTGCGATTTGAAGGGATCGCAAGGGAGCTGGTGAACAGGATCCAGAACATCAGGAAGGAGAGTGACTTTGATGTTACTGACCAGGTACATGTTCAAATCGAAAACAATGATCTGATCGCAGAAGCTATTGAAAAACATGGCAACTATATTAGTGCACAAACACTCGCTGAAAGCATTGATTTAACTGATAAAATAGAGAATGGTAATGCCAGGAAAATTGAATTGGACGATGAAATTATTTTGCGCATCAGTGTAACAAAATCATAGAATTGAATGTTATCATTCTGACCCGTCGAAAAACGGTTTTTACATTAAATATTTTACTATATTTAGCAAAAATAAAAAATAAACCATGGCTGAGAAAACAAGATATTCAGACGAGGAGCTAATGGAGTTCAGGGAACTGATCATGAAGAAGCTCGACAAAGCCAGGGAAGATTATGAACTTTTGAAATCGGCCATTACCCAGAGCGAAAGTAACGACACCCAGGATACATCTCCAACCTTCAAAGTGCTTGAAGAGGGTGCCGCAACATTGTCCAAAGAAGAGGCCGGAAGACTGGCACAACGTCAGCAAAAATTCATCCAGCATCTCCAGGCTGCCCTGGTCAGGATAGAGAACAAAACCTACGGGATCTGCAGGGAAACCGGAAAGTTGATTGCAAAGGAACGCCTGCGCGCTGTGCCGCATGCAACACTGAGCATGGAAGCGAAATCAAAACAATAATTCCGGCGAACTTTATTTATTATTGCTGACCACCGGCGCATACCGGTGGCGCATTTGCCGATACAGCTGCTTCCATGTCAAAATCACAGAAGTGTATTCTCATTATACTTGTGATCCTGGTCATTGACCAGGTCCTGAAGGTCATTATTAAAACCAACATGACCCTGTATGAACAGATTCCGGTATTCGGTAACTGGTTCATGATCCATTTCGTGGAAAACAAGGGAATGGCTTTCGGACTGCATCTGCCTGGCAACAACGGGAAATTGTTCCTGAGCATGTTTCGCCTGGTGGCCATTATCGCCATTGGTTTCTACCTCAGGCACCTCATTAAAATCGGGGCGCCCTCCGGACTGTTGGTCACCCTTTCAATGATCATGGCAGGCGCACTCGGAAATATGATCGATTCAGCTTTTTACGGCCTGATCTTCAGTGAAAGCAATACCTTTATGCCTGCAGAGATGTTTCCTCCCAATGGAGGATACGAGCGTCTCATGCACGGTAAAGTGGTGGATATGTTCTATTTCCCGGTATTCACCGGCGTCTATCCCGAATGGATTCCCCGGTTCGGAGGTCAATCCTTCACCTTTTTCCGACCGGTGTTCAATATTGCCGATGCCAGTATTACCATTGCAGTGGTGATATTACTGTTCAGACAACGCAAGTATTTCTCCTTTATGCACGAAGAAGAAGAGAAGGCAAAAGCTGAAAAGACAAAAGAATTCCTTTAAGAACCTTCTTCTTTGAGCTGGATATTTCCAATAACATCCGAAGATCCGGCTCCGCAACTAATAATTGTTTTCATTCCCAGGTCTACCGGGGCATTCGTGCGCAACACCTTATCATTCGGTACATGATAGATATTCCCTGAAGTTGGGTTCGGACCCGTGGGAACGAATACCGTGACGATCTCTCCCTGGTCGTCTGTAATGAAACCCGTCATCAATGTTCCTGAATTGAACAGGTCCACAATCACTACTTCCTTGAAGAAAGACCTGTTCTTTCCGAAAAACTGGCTCACCGTCTCCCGGGCCAGCTTATACCCCGGTATCTTCATCAGGTATTTTTTCTCCAGCTGCTTGTTCAAAAACTTTCCCCAACGGGTCTTGATGATAAGCCCGATGGTAAAAAAAATCAGGAAAATAACAATGATCGCCGCAAGATATAATCCCAGTGTATAGAGTTTTGAATCGGTATCCGTTACCATGTCAATCACCGGTCCGAGGTACCGTTTAATCAGGTTGATGATC
>CAYOSB010000090.1:0-14048 GCA_964406495.1 uncultured Bacteroidaceae bacterium
AAGTTGCCCCTGCGGACAGGTACAAGCGAGAGAATAACCTCGTGTCCCATTGATTCCAGCACACCGGCATTCCGGTATTCGGAACGGAAACCAGTTGATGCTGCAAGCGGCACACTGAAGATCTGGTCCGTTGCATTCACATGGTAGTAGGAATAATCGATTCCAACCCTGTTCTCGTAAAAGCGCAGGTCAGCACCAATTTCGAAGGTATTGACATTTTGTGGACGCAGTGCGTCGGACAACAAAACAGACTGCTGGGTAAATGCTGCATTCCCCTGGTATGGGAATGTGAAATCATTGTTCAGGAATCCACTGCTGATGGCTTCATTATCTTCACGTGGTGTAAACAATGTTTTTGTTGAATACAGATCACCTGCCTGTCCCATCTGGGAATAGGAGATCCTCAGTTTCCCAAAAGGAAGCACCTCCTGGTCCTGCAAGAAGTCAAATTCCGTGAAGATCAGTCCCAGCGAGGCTGAAGGATAAAAATAACTGCGGTTTCCGGAAGGCATATTGGATACAATATCATTTCTGCCTGTTACGGTAAGGAAGAGCATGGATGCATAATCGGCTGTGACACTCCCGTAAAAACCAACCACACGTTGCTTGGTAAATTCCTGGATTACGGTCTGGGTACCGGTATTGGAAATATGGTCAAATCCTCCAATGGTTATATTGGTACCCGTCATGGAATTCAGATTGGTTTCAATATCATAGATCTCATTTCCAAACACAGCGTCAATACCAACATCTCCAAAATCCTTGTTAATTTGGAGTGACAGGTTGGAGTTCAGCTCCTGCCGCTGGTAGGTATAGTCATCGATCTGACCGCCACTGGGTTCTGTTGGCCAACCGATATCAGCGAGGAGCGGATAGCCCCTCCCGGCACCTGAGCCCAGGGAAATTACTTCATGACCTGTAGTTGTAAACCGGTCGAGCCCGAGCCTGTAATTGATCCTCAGCCAGTCGGTGGGATGGTAATTGATGTTTCCGTTCCCAAAAAACCTTTTGGTGATCTCATTGAACGAATTGTGCTCCAACGCCCAGTATGGATTGTCCATTGCAACCCGGTAATGGTTCTGAATATAGGGATTTGATGGGTGTTCATAGGGGGTGCCGGCCAGGTCATAGGTCCGCGGTGCAAAATACAATGTGAACAGCGGATTGGCCAGGTTACTTCCCCCGGGCAATTTATCCAAATCCACAGAGGATACATTTGCAGAAACAGATGCACTCCAGCGTTCACTCAAGTTAAAATTACCGTTGAACTTTGCATTGTTCCTGACCATACCTGTTGTTTCAATGATCCCTTCCTGGTCTGTACGTCCGAAACCTACACTGTAATTGGCATTTTCAGTGGCGGAGGAGATATCGACAGAATTCGTAAAAGTGTAACCGGTCTGGAAGAATTCCTCCTGGTTATTGTACACCTTTGGCTCATTGGTCGGGGGCGACCCGTCAAGCGTTTCATAAGGGTTGTCAAGAAATACATTGTCCTCCTGGCTATGATACGTTTGCAGGGTATCAATACGGGGTCCCCATGATCCAGAAGAAAGCAGTCCCAACTGCCCGCCATTCCCCTGTGCATAGGTGGACTGCAGATCGGGCAACCGACTGACCCGGTCACTGGAGAAACTGCTGTTGATCGTCACCAGAGTCTTCTTTCCTGACTTTCGGACTCCTGCGCCACTTTTCGTGGTGATCACCACGACACCATTGGCAGCCCTCAGCCCATACAGTGCGGAAGCCGTGGCTCCCTTGAGTACGGATACAGATTCAATATCCTCCGGGTTCAGGTCTACGATGCGGGAGGATGGATTGGTGCCATCACTGACGGTTTCAACAAATGCCTTTTGAGATGCAATCGGCATTCCGTCCACGACATAAAGCGGTTGGTTGTTGCCGGTCAGGGAAACATTTCCACGGATGGTAACATGTGACGTGGCGCCGGGCATTCCGCTGGATTGTTTCACATTCACACCGGCGATCTTGCCTTGCAGTGATTTTGAAACATCCATATTTTTGGCTGCTGAGATTGCGTCTCCGGAAACATCCTGAACTGCATATCCAAGCGCTTTTTTCTCTTTCCTGATGCCCATCGCGGTTACAACAACTTCATCCAATTCCAGGAGATCCGGTTCCATGGTAACATTTATTGAAGTCCTGCCATTCACTTCGACTTCCTTTGTCAGCAGCCCCACAAAACTAAATACCAGGACACTTTCATCGTCCGGTACAGTGATCTGGTACTCACCAACCATATCTGTGATGGTACCTGTGGTAGTGCCTTTAACAGTAACAGACACCCCTGGCAACAGGCTGCCATCTTCCGCGCTTGTGACCTGGCCTGTGACCTGGAACTGGGCAGACAGGGCCATCCAGCCAAACGCGAAACATAAAATAAGCATTGTAATTCTTTTCATAAGAAATAATTTAGTTGAACAATCAGATTATCGTGCGTTCATCTCTGCGAAACCCTGTTACGTCCTGCGGAGAAGAGGTAACATTGTATCCGGAAATGATTTTTGCAACACAAGAAAACATGAATGGCTGGCAATTGCTATTTAATTCAAGCTATGGCTGAAAAGTGGCAACGATCAACATGAAAGCGATCAATAATTGCATTGACATGCAGGAATTCTGATTTGAACCGTCCGGAACTGTGCATTGACTGATGTTAACCTGCAGGTAGGTCATTCACCTGCAGGAGTTCAGGGGTCAATATGCATCTACCGACTGTAAATGGAAGGGGATGGCAGAACCGAGGGGAATTTTAATGGTGGGGATAAAACACGAATGGGGATAAATTGACTTTATCCCCATTCCACTGCATGATACCCATAGCCACCATACAGTGCCAAGGTACGGTTACTGGCTGGTTTGTCCGGCAATCTACTTAAAGGTCACCTTCGGAACCCTGACCTACCGGCTATGCTCCGTAGAGCGCTGCCGAAAGGCCGTCCTTTCGCAGGGAAATGAATCCCGGCTTCCGGGACGCACTGTCTGATCATTGACTGAAACAGGTCTTACGATCTGAATTCAGACAATGCGAATAGCTTTACGGAACCACAAGGATTCTTTACAGCTCTTCTTCAGCAGTCCAGCCTTTCAATGACCGACCAATTTTTTGATCTGTCAGGCTAAATGCAACGGAAACCCGTCACACGCATTGGCCCGTCTGATCTCCACCCGGCAGTCCTCTGCCCTGGCGGCCTTTCTGAACATCTATGGCCTGTCGGCCTGATGCCCGTTCCGGAACGATCTTCCGGGCAGCCATTTATCTCTCACTTGGTACAATCAAATATATTCCATAAATGAAACGGAGTCAAGAAAAATGTGAAAAAAATTTGCAAATCTGTATTCACAATCAATCAACAAAGTTTATTAACAAATTGTGAACTATGGCAGTGCCATTGCCTGTAGGCTATGCGTGATCAACAGGAACAGAAATCAACTATTGTTGAAAAACAGTTATGAACAGGCAATCGTAAAATGCGGGATCAAAAACACCCTACAGGAACCAAAAAAGCCGGAACTTGCGAACCGGCTTTTTTTGCTTCCAGGAAGTATATTACTTCTTATTGTCATCATCAGATGAACGCGGACGTTCCTGCTTTTTACCTGTCCCCTTGGAGATGGAATCCCTCATGGTCGTATCCGCCTCAATGTTTTTGAACTTGTAGTAATCCATGATCCCGAGGTTACCACTTCTGAAGGCTTCTGCCATGGCTAATGGAATCTCCACTTCGGCTTCGATCACTTTGGCCCTTGCTTCCTGGGCCTTGGCCTTCATCTCCTGCTCGGTCGCAACAGCCATTGCCCTTCTTTCCTCGGCCTTGGCCTGGGCGATGTTCTTATCGGCATTGGCCTGGTCCATCTGCAATACAGCACCAATGTTCTTTCCTATATCAATGTCTGCTACATCAATAGAAAGGATCTCGAACGCAGTCCCTGCATCCAGTCCCTTATCGAGTACAATCCGCGAAATGAAATCCGGATTCTCAAGCACTTCCTTGTGGGAAACGGCGGATCCAATAGAGGATACGATCCCCTCACCCACACGGGCCAGCACGGTTTCTTCACCGGCACCACCTACCAATTGCTTGATGGAAGCACGCACTGTAACTCGTGCTTTGGCGATCAGCTGGATCCCGTCTTTTGCTACTGCAGTAACCGGGGGGGTGTTGATCACCTTCGGGTTTACAGACATCTGAACTGCCTCAAGTACATCCCTGCCAGCCAGGTCGATGGCCGTGGCCATATTATAACCCAAATCGATATTGGCCTTATTGGCCGACACCAGTGCATGCACCACCTGTTCGACATGTCCGCCGGCAAGATAATGCGCCTCAAGTGCATCCCGCTTGATCTCTGACAATCCGGCCTTGTGAGCCTCGATCATCGATCTGACAATTACCGTAGGCGGCACTTTTCTCCAGCGCATCAGGATGAGCTGCAACAACGAGATCCGGACACCGGACAACAGTGCAGTGAACCACAACCCGATTGGGATAAAATATAGAATAATCCACAGGCCGATGATACTGGCCACCACTATAATAATCCACGAATAAGCTTCCATAATCTTTTTATTTTTTTGGTTTTACTGTTAAATGTGTTCCTTTTACAGATACAATTTCCACTTTGCTATGCGCATCTATGTACCCCTCGATCGATTTGGCCTCCCTGACGGCATCATTGATCATGATCTTGCCAATGGGATTCAGCCGGGTCATCGCCTCACCCACATCGCCAGGCTTGATCTCTTCCGACCAGGTCGACTCATCAACGGTTCCTTCCACGTTGGTGTTCAGCATAAACCTGCGCCAGGTCCTTGCGCGGAGCGAGAAAGCAATGACAAAAACGCTGAGCAGCAGGGTTCCGATCAGGAACCAGACACCCGTCTCTGGGCCATAGTCCTCAAACGCTTTATAAACACCCAATACCGTCAGCACTAAACCGCCCACTCCTGCTATGGTGATACCGGGAACCAGGAGAAATTCGATCACGAAAAGCAGAATTCCAAGGACGATCAGTATGATGATGCCGGTCATGGTATGATACTATTCAATGGTTGCCTTGAGTCCACGTGCGATCAATTCTTTCCTGACGAGTTTTAGTTCACTGAATTCTCCGTTCAGAATTTCGCACTTACCGTTGTAATGTGTGATCGTGGCACATTGCTCAGCCTGTGTGGTGGTATGGTCACAAACCTCTTCCAGGGTCTCCATCACGAATTCAAATGTATTGATGTCGTCGTTATGAAGTACCAGCACTGATCTTCTTTCAGATTGTCCCTGATCAGAGCCCTTTTTGTTCGGATTGCCGGAAAAGTTGCTGTCCATAAAAATTGTAATCTGATCAAATATATAAAAAGAAATTATATTCTTTTCGATTCTGCCGAATGAATTCTGTCAAATCTTACTGTACACCATGTAAAAAGATTTTTAACCTGTTTGTTTTCACTTTTCCAGTTTCCGGGTCTTCTCAAGGGACATCTTTGCGCCGTTGAACCAGGAAACAATAAAGGCATCGGTAAATCCTTCAGCCCTGATAAGTGCAAGGGCATCCCTGGCCGCATCATACGTTCGAAAGTTACCGGCATAATAGAAGATCAGACTCCGCGCCTCATCTTTCATGGCCGTAATCGGCGTAATCCCGCCATAAATGGAAGGATCCACCTCACTGGAATAGACGCCCATCTGAATCCTGTAGAGGGTGCCACGAGGAAGGGAAACATCCACCGGGATAGGGGTTGCTTCGGAGTAGGGAGACGACGACCGGATCTCAAATGCTCCATCCGAAACAGCCATATTTCGCCCGGGACCTCCTGCCACTTCCTTCGGGCGGTCTGCAGTTCCGCTCTCAGCTCCCGTCAATTGTTCGTTATCCCTTACCGGATCAGGAACAAATTGCTTCGGGGCTGCATTACCCGTATTACGCGATTGTGTTCTATCATTATCCTTGATGCCTGCTATCGTTTCACCAGGCACCTGTTTCTCATCACTGCTGCTGAAGACAGCTTTTGCCTTCTCTTCCACATCCGGCCTGACAACCTCCTTCTCACTTTCCCCGTCGCTTCCTGAAAAACTGTACACAGTAATATCGTTGATCACTGTGTCCTTTTCAAGGACTGAAGGTGGCAATGACTGCTGGTAATCTTCGATCTGTACAAAATAACGATCTGCCTGCTGCTGTTCCCCGGCAGCTTTTCGCTCCCATACCATGATCTGTCGCTGACTCAGCCATTTCTCATTTGGATCATCGGATTCACGCACCCTGACCCGGGCTGCAGTAGCCAGTTCAGTGAGTGAATCTGAAACTGCCTGGTGTCGCAATGCTGATCCGATCAGCGCCTGGTATACAGAATCCACTGATCCGGCTGAAGGCAATTTCCCGGGCACATCTGAAAACGTACGCTGCATCTCCCGGTCCTGCTTCGGAGAACCGGAGGGGGAGGTTGCTTCCTTCTCTCCAGGGAAAGTCACGGCCCCTGCTCCTGCATCAGATGCATGATCAATTTTTTCATCAGCCTCACTATCAGCAAGCATTTCATTGTATGCTTCAAACTCCTCCATCATTTGCAACGCCACATTATCGAGGTTCGCAATTTTCCTGATCTCACGGGGTGATTTGGAGGCAAGCGACTGTTTGGGTTCGCTGAGGTGCACCCTGTACACGGCTATAGCTGTATCACTCGACTGTCGTGCTGAAAAGAAGGTCACCATACCCAGGTCGGTCCCCGGCAGCAGCAGGTAATCGTCATAGGCAGAGTTTACCGGGAAACCAAGACTGACCGGTTCAGACCACTGGTCACGTTCTTCATCGTAATGTGACCTGTAGAGATCGAAACCTCCTATTCCCTCTTTTCCGTCAGAGGCAAAATAGATATCCTTGCCCACCGGGTCATAATAGGGCAGAATCTCATCTCCGTCAGTATTCAACGCATCAACGGGTTCGATATCGGTCCACCTTCCCGTGTTTCCATACCTTGCCTGCATGATCTGGAAACCGCTCCTGCCCTTACGGTCAGGTCCGGCAAAAAATACTGTTTGTCCCCTGGCCAGGACCCTGGGCATAAACATCCAGGCATTGAGGTCGCCGGCATCTTCCTGTTCTGAAAAAAACAGTTCCGGTTTTTTTGTAAGGTTGCCGCCTTTCATTTTAATCTGCTGCATCTGTTCAGGATCCTTCATGTCGATGAATGTAACATTCTGAACCTCGTATGGATTGTAGCTGGAGGTGAGTTGTACTGCAGTATTAACCGAACGGATCAGCAGCTTTGAATCGTATTCTCTTGTCATGCTGCGCGGAGCCTCCCGGTCAAAGCTGAGAAAATATTTTTTGGCCCGTTCGAAATCATACATTCTCCGGTAGGCTTCACCGAGATAGTAATAGACATCTTCGGGAACACCCCGTGTCGACGCATAGTACAGCATTTCCACCGCTTCTTCAAGGTCCTTGCCCTGTTCCATTTTGCATATTCCCGCATAATACCGGTACATGGCATCCCTGGGAAACTGGCGGATGAGCTGCGTAAATATCTCCCCTGCCCTGGCATAGTTTCCTTCCTCATACTGACCCATGGCTTGTGCTCTCATTTCCTGCACCTCATTTTCGGGCACCTGCCCCGACACTCCACGATTGCAGGTCAACAACACACAAACAAGAGAGATGAGATAAAGTGGTTTCGATGTTCTAAACATATTGCCTATTTAAACGTTTTACCGATTGAAGTGCCAGCTTTCAGAATGACCAAAAATACAAATTAAAATTCATTCTTTTCGCGGCGAATTGTTAATAAACAATGTTCCTAACACCCCTGAATTAATTTGAAACTTTATAATTTTACAAAACACTTTTAGCTATGATTGAATTAAAAATTGGCGATCCGGCACCCAAATTTGCAGCACCGGATCAGGATGGAAATATGGTCTCTCTGGACGACTTCGATGGTAAAAAACTGGTATTATACTTCTATCCCAAGGACAACACCCCCGGGTGCACTGCTGAAGCCTGTGATCTGCGCGATAATTTCGATAAATTCATTGCACAGGGATATGAGATCCTCGGCGTAAGTCCGGACAGTGAGAAGTCGCATCAGAATTTCATTAAAAAATATGACCTGCCTTTCAGGCTGCTCTCAGATGTTGATAAAAAAATACTGGAATCCTATAATGCCTGGGGAGAAAAGAAAATGTACGGAAAAACCTACATGGGAGTCCTGAGAAAGACATTCGTCATCTCCGAAGATGGCATCATTGACAATATCATTGATAAGGTAAAGACAAAAGAGCATTCAAACCAGATTTTAGAAGGATAAAACACATTAACAGGTAAAAACACTATGAGCAATCAGAAGAATGACAACCAGGAAAAGCTGAAAGCCTTGCAGCTAACGCTGGATAAGATTGAAAAAGGTTATGGAAAAGGAACCATTATGAAAATGGGGGATAAAGCCATAGTTGACGTACCTGTTATTGGAAGTGGATCCATCGGTCTGGATGTCGCACTCGGGGTTGGCGGTTACCCGCGCGGAAGGGTCATTGAGATCTACGGACCTGAATCTTCAGGAAAAACAACCCTGGCGATCCATGCCATTGCCCAGGCGCAAAAAAGCGGCGGCATTGCAGCCTTCATCGATGCAGAACATGCCTTCGACAGGTTCTATGCCCAGAAGCTTGGTGTGGATATTGAAAACCTCTATATCTCGCAGCCGGATAATGGTGAACAGGCGCTGGAGATCGCCGATCACCTGATCCGTTCAGGAGCCATTGATATCATCGTCATTGACTCGGTGGCCGCACTGACACCCAAAGCGGAGATCGAAGGTGAAATGGGCGAATCGAAAATGGGACTCCAGGCCAGGCTGATGTCACAGGCACTTCGGAAACTGGCTGCAAATATCAATAAGACAAATACCACCTGTATCTTCATCAACCAACTGCGCGAAAAGATCGGCGTGATGTTTGGAAACCCGGAAACCACAACAGGCGGAAATGCGCTGAAGTTTTATTCCTCTGTGAGGCTGGACATCAGGCGGATCGGGCAGCTTAAAGATGGAGAGGATATACAGGGCAATCGTGCCCGGGTAAAAGTTGTAAAGAATAAACTGGCACCACCCTTCAGAAAAGCGGAGTTTGATATCATGTACGGACAGGGAATCTCCAGGACCGGGGAGCTCATTGATCTGGGCGTCGACCTTGACATATTAAAGAAAAGCGGTTCCTGGTTCAGCTATGGTGAAACCCGGCTGGGACAGGGGCGCGATGCAGTCAAGCTGCTACTTAAGGACAATCCCGAACTGTCGGAAGAACTGGAAGGAAAGATCAAAGAGAAAATGAAGAAGGTTGCAGAATAGGAAGAATGCAATCATTTTTATAACTTGGCAGATGTTAATGATCAGCCTGTTATGAATTTTTTATTGCATTTTATTTTCATCACTGCATTCCTGCTGGTATACGTTATTGCGATCATTATCCTGAAGCCCTTCAGGTTACATCGCAAGCGGCCGGTTTCCACGATCACTCTGAAGACCAGTTATCTCTTGTACCTGGCTGCCTTTATGCTGCTTGCTTATCTTGTGCTATTTTTCTCGATAACATCGGAACCTACTGAAGAAGCGACAGAAGACAAAATACTGAATGTATTTACCGTCTTCGCTATACTGGCTTTCTTTATTCCCAATGTGGGGATCATGATCAGGCGAAGCGTAAAATCATGGCGCGTTGCCTATAACTACATGTTTGCCGCAATTAACCTGTTGATCGCCGTCGGGCTCATCTACTATATCACCGACATTCCCTGGCAATTCAAATGATCAGTCCTACCTGGTATATAATTGAATGATCTTCGCGGCAGTATCGTCCGACGGAGCATCTCCCGGCAACCAGGTAATGGGAATCCCCCTGCGTTCCATCCCCCTGAAATAGGTCATCTGACGCTTGGCAAAACGATGAATGGCCGTGTTCAGCTGCCTGAACATTTCATCATAGGAGATCTTTCCGGCAAGATACCGCGAAAGATATTTGTATTCCAGTCCGTAATATTCCAGCTTCTCGTGACTTACTCCCTGATTAAGTAAAGCCCTGGCCTCATCGATCATCCCCTCCTCCAGCCTGGACCTGAGCCGGCTTGTGATCCTTTCCCTGCGTACCTCCCGGTCATGACTGATCCCGATAGTCAGGGAATTGATCCGGGGGATTTCAAAGCCGGCATGGCCAGATGATTCCATGTGAACAGCGATCTCTATCGCACGTATGGCACGCTTCTTTTCAGTGGTATCGGTCTGGTTATGCAAATTACGGTAGTTGCGGAGCATCTTTGTCAGTTCATCCAGGCTCTTTTCTTCCAGCTTCTGTCTCAGCGTTTTATTTACAGGCACTCGCAGCATCTCGTATTGCCTGAGAATGGATTCAATATACATCCCGGATCCCCCACACAGTACCGGTACCTTCCCAGCTTCCTTCAAACGGGTGTACACAGAAACAAAATCTTTCTGAAATTCATATACATTATACTCCTCCCCGGCATTCCGGATGTCAACCAGGTGCACAGGAACCTGCACTCCTTTTACCATGTAATCGTCATGATCCTTTCCCGTTCCGATAGTCATACCCCGGTACACCTGCCTGGAATCAGCACTGATCACCTCTCCGCCCAGGGCAAAGGCTGTCTTCGCTGCAATAGCGGTCTTTCCTCCTGCAGTGTGTCCCAAAATGGTAATAAGATCAAAAGATGCAGCCATGTCCTAAAAATATTGATTTATCGTTATGCACATTCAAATGACACCTATGGACCAGGACCTTGGGGTAGCATTTGACAAATGGCATCGTTTTATGCAATGATAAGAAGAAAGATTCGTATATTTAATATGTTTACAAAACTGCATGGACTATAAAAACATATTCAATCGAAGTAAGAACCTGCTAATCGATCCCTCCTCGGAATTCAAACGTATTGCAGCGGAAGATTCCCATGTTGCGTCGATCAACCGGGGCTATGCAATGACAGTTTCATTGCTTATTGCAGTACTCGCACTCATCGGGTCTTCGATTTCACATATTTCAGACCCCATCAATTCTTTGCTTTATGTAGTGATCAATGCAGTCATCGTCTTCCTGTTGATGTTCACGCACATCTATTTGTCGGGAAAAACCATCAGCCTGCTTGGAAGGAACATTGCTGCTGATGACAGGCAGTCAAACTATTACGCGCTGTCGGCCTATTCGCAGCTCCCGTTCTTCCTGGTCCTTGGTCTGCTTAAACTTTTCCCTTCCCTGATCTTTCTTATCTTACTCGGGTTTTATTCCGGACTGCTTTTCCATGCCGGAACTACAGTGATGACCAGGATTCCCGCAGGAAAACGGATCCAGTTTACCGTGCTGGCCATGCTGATCATGATCACCAGTTTCATCGTCTGTTCGGAATTATACACACTTCTCTATAGTGAAATAATACAGGAGTTTACTACATTTGCCGCTATCTAGTCCTTTAAAGAAAACCACATGTTTTTACAACCACTATCCAGGCAATATGGCAAACAGGATCAACATCAAGAACAAAAAGGCGTACTTTGATTATGAACTGATCGAAAAGTACATCGCCGGTATACAACTCCAGGGAACGGAGATCAAATCTATCCGGATGGGCAAAGTCAGCCTTTCCGATTCCTATTGTATTTTCCATAAAAATGAATTGTACGTCAGGGGACTGCAAATCGCAGAATATGCCTGGGCCAGTTACAATAACCATGACCCGGGGCGGGAGCGGAAATTGTTACTGAACAGGAAGGAACTGAATAAGCTTCTGCGCAAGGTAAAGGAATCCGGGCTGACGATCGTGGCATTAAGGATATTTATCAATGAGAAGGGGTTGGCAAAGATCGAGATCGCGCTTGCACGGGGTAAGAAACAGTATGATAAACGTGAGACCATCAAGCGAAAAGATACCCAGCGCCAGATGGAAAGATTGCAAAAGATCAAATAGCCACTGAAGGATCGCATCATCCAGGACTGCACTTTGTTCTGAGCGACCCTGTATTTTCTGTGGTATTACTAAAAATCACCTCGTTATTCAGGGGGCCATTTGAACTTCATGGATTCTATTGCGAGAAAAAGAATTCATTGACCTGTCGGAGTTCTTCAAGTGAAAGGTCTACTTCGAAATCAAAATATTCATCGATCGCCTTCAGCAGCTCCTCAAAGGATATATATCCATCTTCATCAGTATCCAGCTCTACAAATTTTTCCGGGATATCAGCAACGCTTCGCTCAACGAACCGATCCCGGATCAATTGCATATAACGTTCCAGGTCTTTCCTGTTGAGTGCCGTATCGCGATGAAGCTGTGCCTGGAACTCCTCTTCCCCAATAGTTATCCCCTGCCCATTTACCCAGGCACCGTATTCAGAATCCGGCTCCTCATCAAGATAATCCGGCACCCCGTCATTGTCCCTGTCAATCGGACAACCCAGGGTATCCACAAGCACCCCTGCAGGGGTTCCCGGACACTGATCTTCGACATCTGGTATGAGATCACCATCCTCATCACCAAAAAAGATTGCTTCCATATCAGGATCAATATAATCCGGACCTTCGACCTGGTCGCCGGTATTTGAGAACAGGTCAAAATGTATCGAAAAATGGGTGAAAAAGAAACCATCATTTCCTTTGTTCCCCTGCATATGTGTGCCTTCAGCTGCAACGTTATCGATAAAATCGGTAAAAGTATAATGGTATGCTGTTCCCAGGCTGGCAGCAACCCGGTCTGAAAGTTGCAGCGAAAAACCGATTTCAAAGGGGATGTTAAAAGAGCGCTGGTTATAATCGCCCAGCCCGTAGCTTTCTCCTTCGAAAGAGCGCAGATCAGTTTCGTACAGGTAGTCCCGTTGCAGTGGTAATGCAGGTCCTGTTTCAGTTGAAGGAATGCTCCTGATGGTACCGTCCGGCCAGTAAAAATAAAACCGGTTTTGCGCATCGTACAGGTCTCCCTTTGAATTAAAAAGCAGATGCCCGATTCCTGCTTCTGCATAGGGCCGCAACTTCATATCTCTATTGACCAGGTGTCCGAAATCATAGCGTACGGTGACACCTATACTATATATATTAGAGGTAAAGTTCAGGTTCTGAGAAAGATCTGTGACAGAATGCTGTTCACCCCTGAGGGTTCCATTCAGGAAATAGAAATTTGCAGCAAAGTAGTGTTGCTGATCAATGAAAGTGGAGATATTCAAACGGTAAGCGGGATTGCCCACAACTGGAAGAATTGAGCTGCTGCGCACGTCCCCAATGAAGTTCAAAGCGCCATAGCCAATCGAAAACATCGGCATGTACATTGAATAGGTCGAATCAGTGGATTGCCGCCCTGGATAATCATCCGGTTCCTCCTGGGAGAATGCCTGGATTGCCACCCCTGATAAGAGGAGCGTCAAGACCAATTTATACTGCAGCTTTACACCCACGATCATTTAAAATATTCGTTCATAACTACAATACCTCCTCAACAGGTACACGCTGTCCACCCTGGTAGGCAACAACGAATGCATCATACACTGTTACTGCCTGGCTGTTGATCCTGTCCCGCATCCGCTCAGCTGCCTCGTAGGTGTCAACCGGACCAACGGTATATTTGTACCACCCATTGATCACTTCCACCTTTACATCCCGAAGCAACGGGCTGTTTCCAAAGGATGAGCCCGGATCGCTGGGTTGCCGGACTGCCGCCACCTGCACCCTGAAAACAATGCCTGTCCCTGGCTGAAGTGTGGGTATTCCGTTAATTGAAGCAGGCATGGGTGCTGGATCCGGCCCTTCCTCAACAGGCTGCCTGCCTGTTGCACTTCCCGTCTCTGACATGCGCCCCGTCTCTGACATTGAGGAAGTGTCTCCTGCTGGATCTGCTGCACCTGTTCTGAGTAACGCCAGTTGCTGATCGGCGTCCAGCGATGTAAGATCAACATCCACTTGTTGAACGTTTACCATCTTCGTAGCGCCTTGTTCAGTGAAAGATAGGGTTCCTTCAATCTCCACGGGTTGCTGTGCCGCTTC
>CAYOSB010000091.1:0-14020 GCA_964406495.1 uncultured Bacteroidaceae bacterium
GTAGGGCGTGCGCTTGCCACGCTTACCGAAAGGGAACGGGACATCATTAAACTCTTTTTCGGTATTGCCTGTCAGGAAATGACACTTGAAGAGATCGGTGAGAAATTTGGACTGACGCGGGAACGTGTGCGGCAAATCAAGGAGAAAGCAATCAGGCGACTGAGGCATACTTCAAGAAGCAAACTGTTAAAGACGTATCTGGGATAAAAACGTATGAAAATGAATTGACTCAAGGCTGCCGGCAACCCGGCAGCCTTGTTTGCTTTTGCGGGTTTTGCATACCTTACCTGTGCTTTGTTTTCGGCCCCTCCAATTCTTCCAGCTTCTCCCTGTAAGCAAACATTTCGTCACGATACTTTGCCGCAGCAATAAAATCCAGCTCCTGGGCAGATTTCTCCATCTTTTTCTTTGCGTGCTCCACTGCTTTTTCAAGCCCCTCCCTGTTCATATATTTCACCACCGGGTCCGCGGCAATGTCTGTTTTGGCCTGGTCGGCATATACACCTCGCCGATCGATCAACTCCTTGTTCTGTTCAAACAAAGAGACACTGGTTTTAAATATCTGGGTTGGGGTAATGTCATGTTCATCATTATACAACAATTGCTTTTCTCGTCTGCGGTTGGTTTCATCGATGGTTTTCTGCATCGACCGCGTGATATGATCTGCATACATGATTACCTTACCATGCAAGTGCCTGGCCGCACGTCCTGCAGTTTGGGTCAGTGAACGTTCAGATCTCAGGAATCCTTCCTTGTCAGCATCGAGGATCGCCACCAGTGAAACTTCCGGCAGATCCAGCCCCTCCCGGAGGAGGTTCACACCAACAAGAATATCAAATTTGCCGCGCCGCAACCCGTCGAGGATTTCTACCCGGTCCAGCGTGTCAATATCAGAATGGATATATGCGGTTTTAACATTCAGCTTCTCAAGGTAACTGGAGAGTTCTTCAGCCATACGTTTGGTGAGGGTAGTTACCAGCACCCTTTCTTTACGCCCGATTCTTTTATTGATCTCACCAATCAGGTGATCGATCTGGTTCAGGCTGGGCTTTATTTCTATCAGTGGATCGAGTAATCCAGTGGGACGGATCACCTGTTCCACGAAAATTCCACCACATTTTTCCAGCTCATAATCGGCGGGCGTGGCAGATACGAAGAGTGTCTGGTTGATCAGCTCCTCGAATTCGTTGAACTTTAATGGCCGGTTGTCAACTGCCGCAGGCAGGCGGAAACCGTATTCTACCAGGTTCTTCTTCCGTGCATGATCTCCACCATACATGGCATGGATCTGCGGAATGGTCACGTGACTCTCGTCGATCACCGTAATAAAATCATCCGGAAAATAGTCCAGCAGGCAAAAGGGCCGGGTACCTGCAGGCCTGCCGTCAAAATAACGGGAATAATTCTCGATACCCGGACAGTACCCCAGTTCCCTGATCATTTCCAGGTCGTAGGTCACCCGCTCCTCGATACGCTGCGCTTCGATGAACCGGCCATGTTCCTTGAAGAAATCCACCTGCCGCATCATATCATCCTGGATCTGGTTGATCGCTTGCTTGATCCTGGATTGGGTGGTGATGAAAATGTTTGCAGGAAAGATCGTCACTTCAGCATGACTCTCCAGGATGTGGCCGGAAATCGGATCCATCGACTTGATCGTTTCGATCTCATCCCCCCAGAATTCAAACCGGTACCCAAGATCATTGTAAGCCAGGTATACATCTACAGTGTCACCCCGCACCCTGAAAGTCCCGGGTTTAAAGTCCACTTCATTTCTTGCATACAAACTGTCCACCAGCTTCCTCAAAAAAACGTTCCTGCTGATGGTTTCATTCTTTTTTACCTGGATTTTGGTACTGTGAAAATCTTCCGGGTTCCCGATGCCGTACAGGCAGGAAACCGATGATACCACGATTACATCACTTCTTCCAGACAGCAACGATGAGGTTGTACTGAGGCGCAGTTTTTCAATTTCATCATTGATCGACAGGTCCTTTTCAATGTATGTGTCAGTGATTGGCATATAGGCCTCGGGCTGGTAATAATCGTAGTAGGAGACAAAATACTCAACCGCATTCTCCGGGAAGAATTGCTTGAACTCACTGTAGAGCTGCGCAGCGAGGGTCTTGTTATGACTCAACACCAGTACCGGACGGTTCAGCTCCTGTACTACGTTCGCAACTGTAAAGGTTTTCCCGGATCCTGTCACACCCAGGAGGGTTTGGAACTGTTCGCCTACCCTGAATCCATCAGCAATCTGCCTGATCGCCTCGGGCTGGTCCCCAGTGGGCTTGTATCCTGATATGAGCTTGAAATCCATCTTTAATAGCTGAAAGTCACATACAGCGGGAAGTGATCACTGATCCCACCATAATAATTGTCTCCCCCATACGTACGGTTGGGCACTTTTACATTGTTCCTCTCATCATGATAAAGCATCCATTCCTCTTTCAGGATCTTGCCACCGTCGAAGGTCGTAGTAAGCCCATCTGACTGGTTCAACAGGGTGTAGGAGATAATGATCTGGTCGTACATCTGCCATGTACCCCGGTAATTGTAGCTGCCGCCCAGGCCCAGGTTGTGGATATCATAGAAAAGGTTGTATGTGTCATTGATGGCGATATTCTTGCGTTTGTTGGCTGCATGTAAGACATCAAAGATGCTTTTATTGGTTGGCTCATCGTTGAAATCTCCCATCATGATCACCCGAGGGTCAGATGAGGTGGAAAGCAGCCGGTCGAGCTCCCGTCGCATGGCAATCCCGGCATATACGCGCAGATTCTCTGTCTCCCTGACGCCACCTCGCCTGGATTTCCAATGGTGAATATAGATATGCAGTAACCCGCCATCTGGCCCCTGGCCTTCCACGTGCAGGATACCCCGCAAGGGATAACCATCTCCTGAAAGATCTTCTACCGGCAGCATCCTGTGCGATTTGTACTCAAAAAGATCTTCCCGGTAGATCAAACCGCAGTCGATCCCCCTGGGATCATCGGTATCGATCACAATTGCCTTGTAATTCTCACGTCGCACACCCCTTTGCTGCACCAGGTTCTCCAGTACGGCCTGGTTTTCTACTTCGGCGAAGCCAATGAGCGCCGGTAATTCCTTTTCAGGCACCGACATGATCACGCGTGCAATGTCCTCAAGTTTCTTTTCATACCGGTCATAATCCCATTGTTTGGAGCCGGAAGGAGTGAATTCCTCATCTGCAAAATCCGGATGGTCGATGGTGTCGAAAAGATTTTCGACGTTGTAGAACATCACTGTGAAAGTTTCCTCATTGCGCTGTGCGGTAAGATGTGTCTGCGAAATAATGAGCGCAGATAGCATGATCATTAAATATTTCATCATTCGTTTTTTCAGCAGTTATAAATATTTTGAACACGCTCCGGTTTTGGAACATGCCTGGTTGTTGGTCCGGTTCAGGGACTATAAAATCTCAAAGATAAGCGGTTGTAAACAATAAATATTACAAATCCACGTGTATATTGTTGTGGGATTTTTAGCTTTCGTGAATAACTTATGAAATTTCTGCTGGTTGAGGTGTTCGGATGCTATTAAAAATATTTTTACTTTTAAGGCAGCGGCCACGAAGCATCCGTTCTAGATTAGAGACAAGGAACATATGAGTCAGGAGCATGATAAATTATTAAAGCGTATTCAGAAATTGGTGCGGCAGAATCAGGATCTGATCGAACAGAATGAGAAGCTCCAGGCAGCCATCGAGGCCCTTACAGAACAGAATGAGCAGCTGAAAAAATCTGCGCGGCAGGGTAGTGCTTTGCCTGCATCCGGCACCATTGAGAAGCCAAATGTGCAGAAATTCAAGATGGTGACCGTCTTGTTTGCCAACATAGAAGGGTTTTATAAGCTCACCGACAATGCCGATTCCGAGGCACTGATGGATCAGTTGGATGAGGTGTTGCTCGAATTCAATGCCATTCTGAAAAAATATAAAATACAAAAGATTAAGACAATAGGGGATACCTATATGGCTGCAGGAGGTATCCCTGTAAAAAATATTACCAATCCGGTTGAAGTTGGATTGGCCGCGTTGGAAATGCAAAATTACCTGGAAGAACGCAGGCAGGCGGAAGCTAAGAGCGTGTGGAACATGAGCCTTGGGATTCATACAGGTCCTGTAACAGCTGTGACCACCGGGAAGAAAAAGGTATCTTACGATATCAAGGGCGACACAGTGAATATTGCCCACCGCGTACAGGGCGTTGGTGCGAGTGGAAAGATATTGATATCAGTCATGACCTATGAACTGATCAAAGAGTTTTTTATTTGTGAATATTTCGGCAAACTGCCGGTTAAATACAAAGGAGATCTGGAGATGTTTGAAGTGCAGGGAATACGACAGGAGTATTCCAGGGATAGAGCGGGTAGTGAACCCAATAAAAATTTTGATACAAAGTTTAAGCTGATCCAATTCACGGATCTGCAGGAGATCATCCTGGACAAGCTGGAGAGGGAGCTGCCCGATTACCTGTATTACCATAATGTGAAACATACAGTGGATGTGGTTACCGAAGTGGAACTGATCGGATGGGCCGAAGGAGTCAGTGATGCGGATATACTTGTGCTCAAAACGGCCGCCCTGTTCCACGATGCCGGTCATACCATCAACTATGATGAGCATGAATATCATGGCACTGTACTTGCACGGGAAATGCTTCCTGAATTTGGCTACAGCAATGAACAAATTGATAAGATCTGTGAAGTGATAATGGCTACCAGGATGCCACCCAGGCCGAAAAACCTACTGGAGAAGATCATTTGCGATGCTGATCTCGATTACCTGGGCAGGAGCGATATGATCCCGGTTTCCAATACACTTTACAAGGAACTGAAAGAACAGGAAAAGATAGGTACGCTCGATGACTGGAATAAGCTTCAGGTAAATTTCATTACCGGTCACCAGTATTTCACCCGAACTGCACAGAGTCTCAGGGAGGTGAATAAACAGAAGCAGATTGAGCGGATCAGGGAACTGATCAGTGACTAGGTAATTACACAGAAGCAGGTCGTAGGGATCAGGGAACTGATCGGAGACCAGGAAAGTGCTACATGCGTTTTCCTGCAATGGTTAATCATAGAACAATATTCCGCCGCGGATTTCCAGGTTATCCATGTAATCGACCTCGGCGGAAAAGTTGAATGGAAGTTTCATATAATAGCGCACCGGATTTCCATCCAACATTGCTGGTTGCCATTCGCCCGGCATTTGCTGAATGAGTTGAATGAGGGTCTTGTTAAGCTGGGAGTAAACTCCTGAAATTGTATGAAACCCGGCAGTGCTGCCATCTTTCATTATTACCCAGCCGATCACCACCTGGTCACTGATCTGGGTCAGGTCAATCTTTGATTCCTTGATGCCCTGAAGCATATAGGCCCTGAAATGAACATTCCCCAGGTTGTGTTCTGGTTCTTTGTCGACAAAATGATGCAGGTTGTCATAATACTTTTCCCCGGTTGGAAGCCAGTATTGATTGCTTACCATCCGATTATCGTTATAGATGGCAACCGACTTTAGCCGATTTTTTTCGTAATATGTCCTGAGTGTATCCTGGATGTGTAAAGGTGCAAGGCTGGAGGCGGTCCCTTCCATGAGCAGGTTCCTTCCTTCTTTGTCCCTGAAATACCAGAGATCATTTTCTGCAGGGTAAAAAGAGCGCTTAATCCTGTCGGACCAGTAACTTTCTGTTTTGCGTTTGATCAGCAGCAGGGTATCGTTCCTGGGTATTATCTTATCTTTCCTGATACGCAACCATTCTCCCTGCTCAAGTTGATAGGTAACTATCTCTTTCCTGCCTGCAAACCTGTAGTTGACATCCCTGCGGTATTTTGCCGTTTCCTTATCGCTTGTAATGCCAAAATCAGAACCATAATAATAGGTTGTGTCCTGTGCTGAAAGGAGTGCTGCGCCGAGTAAAAGGGAACATGATAATACAATGAATTTCATAATATAAAAGATGAATTCATCTCAAAGATAATTGTATTCTCGCCAAATTCCCAATCTGTCAGCATACAACTTAGTTGTTGCGCAGTGTTGATTGTTTGTGTTGATCGTTCGGAGAAGATTACTGTCGTGATCTTCTGTCCTCACTCTCGTTCGGAGAAGATTACTGTCGTGATCTTCTGTCCTCACTCTCGTTCGGAGAAGATTACTGTCGTGATCTTCCATAGGGTTGTTGCAAAACTTACAAGCCTTCGCTCCCTGCGGTCGCTGGCAGGCTTTTTTATTTTTGGTTCTTCACTCAAGCTGGCGCTTGGCTCGAAACAAAAATAAAAAAGCCTGGCTCTGCTATAAGCAGAGCAGGCTTGTAAGTTTTGTCGGGGTGAGAAGATTCGAACTTCCGACCCCTCGCCCCCCAGACGAGTACTCTAAACCGGACTGAGCTACACCCCGAACAAAATCAGGTGCGAATTTAGTAATTTCTGTTGATTCCGGAAACCTTTTAAATGCTAAAGTGAGGTATGCTTTTTATTTTTTACCTGCGCGATCAGGAAATCTTACAGATCAGAGTATGCTGCCGGATACAACATCCATTTATCACTTTGTGAAACCGTATTCTGGTATTCATCCAGGCCCTTCATCTTTTTCCATTCCGGGTGATCACGAAAGGATGCCCAGTTGGCGGCCTGTGCTTCCTCGTTCTCATGACAGGTCATGTAAATAAGATTAGGCATGTCTGCACCTGCAATTACCTTTGCGAAAAACATGGGTTGAAAACCAAGCTGGATGAATAATTCTGATTCCCCTTCATCAAACATTTTGACTTTTCTCCTGTGTAATTCTTCCGTGGCACTCTGGTAGCTTCTTAATTCATATACTCTTTCTGAGCCGGGAGTGGCCAGTTCCGGCCGATGGTATTCCGGGGTTGAACTGAAAGCCTTCATCAGGGTCGTTGCCAGGCGTTGATAGGGTGGTTTGTCGTAAGGTGCTTCCCTGAAGTCCTTTGCTGCTGACTGGAATTCACTGTCTTTTTCCAGCTGCGCCTGCAGCTTTTCGAGTGATTTCATCGAACTGAACGGAATAAATACCACGATCAGATCCTGGCCCTTGTTTTTTCCTTGTATGGTCTTAAATACACCAACATCTTCAATCCCAGCACGCTTTAGCGCAGGAATATATGCGCTTTGAAGGTACTGGTCCATGGCAGATTCCTGTGCTTCATTTTCTATTGTATATACACGCAATTGATAATAATCGCCTTTAGGGGCCGCCAGGAGGGTGCCAACGCTCAGGAGGAGCACCGCCAACAAGCTCAATTGTTTTACCGGAATTTTCATGATAGCTAATCTTTAAATGGTTTATAAATTTTAGGAAAAATACAAAGATTTGTGCGCAAATAAGAAATAGCGTCCGAACTTTTTTTTCGCTCTTGCAAAATGATGATGGAACGCCTGTTGCCTGCCTTTTTGTCGGTGATATTCATCACACAGCAATAAAAATACAGTAACTTTGTCGTAAGGTTGGTGTCTTTCTGCGACAGGACACTGACTGGTATTAATTTTGTAATACTTTGAGCCTGTCAGAATTAATTTATACAGTATAATATTCAAACTTACAATATTTTCAATATGGAACTTTTTAAATCTATGGACAGTACAGCTCCTAAGGCTGCTGATGGTGCAAAACCTGGTGAACCGTCTGAACATGTAAAATGCCTGATCCTCGGGTCAGGACCTGCAGGATATACGGCAGCAATCTATGCAGCACGGGCAAATCTGAAGCCTGTCATGTACACCGGGATGCAAATGGGAGGACAGCTTACCACTACCACAGAGGTAGATAACTTTCCTGGTTACCCGGAAGGAGTCGATGGTACTGCCATGATGGGCGACCTGGAAAAACAGGCAACACGTTTTGGAACGGATGTTAGGTTTGGAATGGCTACGGGTGTTGATTTCAACGGAAAAGTAAAGAAAGTGACCATCGATAATGACAAGGTGATCTCGGCTGATTCCGTTATTCTGGCTACCGGGGCCACTGCAAAATACCTGGGCCTGGAATCAGAAGAGAAGTTCAAGGGTAATGGTGTATCAGCATGTGCCACCTGTGACGGGTTCTTTTTTAAGGACAAAGTTGTGGCTGTAGTGGGTGGTGGCGATACTGCTGCTGAAGAGGCTACTTACCTTGCAGGATTATGTAAAAAAGTATACATGATCGTCAGACGTGATGAATTGCGTGCATCCAAAGCAATGCAGAAACGGGTATTCAACACGGAAAATATTGAAATATTGTGGAAACACCAGACCAAGGAACTGAAAGGTGACAAGGTGGTGGAGTCAGTTGACCTGTACAAAAATAAAGGCGAGGCAGGCGAAGAGATCGTGAATATACCCATTGACGGCTTCTTTCTTGCCATCGGTCATACCCCGAATTCAGAGATTTTTAAAGACTTCCTTGATATGGATGAAACCGGATATCTGAAAACCGTGCCGGGTTCTACCAAGACCAATATCCCGGGTGTATTTGCATCAGGTGACCTGCAGGATAAAGTGTATCGCCAGGCCGTCACGGCAGCCGGTACCGGTTGTATGGCCGCACTCGATGCCGAACGCTACCTCGGAGAATTAGAATAGGAAGGAGCAACCTGCACCATCTCCATCGAAAGACTGCATGGCCGCATTCGATGCCGAACGATACCTCGGAAATATGAAAACGGTCCGATACTGTTCGCGTAGTGAATGGACACCCTAAACGCAGCTGAATCACCTCTTTTTAATTGGGTGTTTTCGAAGTGAACCGGGATTTTTGCGCAGCAATAACCACTTCACGAGGAAATACCCAAAGAAAAGAGGGTATCTCTAATGAAACACCCTCTTCAATATCCATTTTGATAGGTCCTATACCTTCAGCTTACTGATATCCTGGAAGGTCTCGGTTTTGTATTCACCAGCCTTCAGTTTCTCATGACATTCCTTGAATGCAGCAATGGTCTCATTCACATCTTCTATGGTGTGCATGGCCGTGGGAATCAACCGCAGCAGGATATCACCTTTCGGGATCACCGGGTAAATGACCATCGAACAGAAAATATTGTAATTTTCACGCAGGTCGAGAATGAGGTTCGTCGCTTCAACAATGCCACCGTGCATGTAGACAGGAGTTACAGGTGACTCGGTAACACCAATATCAAAACCATTCTCCTTCAGTCCGCTTTGTAATGCGTTGACAACAGTCCAGAGCTTCTCTCTCAGCTCCGGCATGGTCTTTAACATCTCCAGGCGCTTCAGGGCACCAATGACCATCGGCATGGGAAGTGATTTGGCAAAGGTCTGTGAACGCATATTATAACGAAGGAAATCCACTACTTCGGTCTGACTGGCAACAAATCCGCCGATCCCGGCCATTGATTTCGCAAATGTCGAGAAATAAAGATCGATCTTGTCCTGTACCCCAAAATGTTCTCCGGATCCCATTCCGGTAGCTCCCATGGTCCCAAATCCATGGGCATCATCAACAAGCAGACGGAATTTAAATTTGTCCTTAAAAGCCGCAATGTCTTTCAGGTTGCCAAGGTCTCCCGCCATTCCAAATACCCCTTCTGTAATCACCAGCACACCTCCACCTTGCTGCTCGGCACGCTTGGTGGCACGCTCCAGCTGTTTTTCGAGATTTTCCATGTTGTTGTGAGGGAATACGAACCGCTTGGCAAGTGACATCCGCATACCATCCAATATACAAGCGTGGGATTCAGAATCATAAACGATTACGTCGTTCCTCGTGGTGACAGCGTCGATGATCGAAGCCATTCCCTGGTATCCGTAGTTCAACAGAAAGGAATCTTCCTTCTGAACAAAATCAGCCAGGGCTCTTTCCAGTTCTTCATGCTTTTTTGTCTGTCCCGACATCATCCTGGCTCCCATTGGGTAGGCCATGCCGTATTCAGCTGCAGCATCAGCATCTGCCTTGCGGACCTCCGGATGATTGCCAAGACCCAGGTAATTGTTAAGGCTCCAGGTCAATACCTCTTTTCCACGGAATTTCATGTGCGCAGAAATCTCTCCTTCAAGCTTCGGGAAGGCAAAATAACCATGCCCTGCTTTCTGATATTGCCCGATTGGGCCCCTGTCGGTAGTAATTCTTTCGAAAATATCCACTACTCAAATTATTTAATGGTTAATAATGGGTGCAAATGTAGCTATTTTTGATGACTTGACAATTTTTAACATCTGGCCTGAAATTTGAAGTGTTTTTAACCGTTATATGTTGTAGCTTTGCTTTTCTCAAAAGTACATTTTTTTAAAAGCGTTCATTTTGAGGAAGTTCAGTGTGGTTTATTAAAGATTGGTTTTGTTTTAATTATTCATTCATTTATTGTATTTTTGCGCCATGTTAAAATCAGGGATGTACACGGTTGGATTGATGATGGTAACTTTTTTGTTACTAGTGGGTTGTGGAGAGTATGAAAAAATTCTCAAGAGCACGGATTATCCGGTGAAATATGAAAAGGCAATCGAGTATTATAACGATGAAGAATTTGTAAAATCAGCCACATTACTCGACCAGGTGGCAAATATTTATAGGGGAACCACCAAGGTTGATACCGTAAAGTATTATCAGGCAATGAGTTACTACGGACAGCGCGACTACATCCTGGCCGGTCACTATTTCAATGAACTGGCTACGACTTACGCAAATAGTGAATACCTGCAAGAAGCAGAATTTATGGCAGCCTATTGCTACTACCAGTTGTCTCCCAGGCCATCACTTGACCAGGAAGCGACATATAAAGCCATCAATGCACTGCGGATGTATATTGCCAAGTATCCCTCATCCGACAAGGTGCCAAGGGCACAGGAGCTCATTGCAGAACTCAGCGATAAACTCGTCGAGAAATCTTACAACAGTGCGAAACTCTATTATGATCTGGGCTATTACAGATCAGCAATCATCGCATTGCGCAACAGCCTGGCTGAATATCCCGATACGCAGTACAGGGAGGAATTACTCTACCTGATCCTTAAATCAAGCTACCTGCTGGCAGATAACAGCGTTGAAAGTAAAAAGAAGGAACGATTGCAATATACCGTTGACGAGTACCTTTCATTTAAATCAGAATTCCCTGAAAGCAAGTACGACAAAGAAGCAGATCGCATGTTCCGGAATACACAGGAAACATTAGAATCGTATACAACAAACAATTAATATGGATTACAAGAAGACAAAAGCACCACTGACCACTGTTACCCGTGACCTGAAAGCAAACGATGAGAAAACGGGAAATATCTACGAATCAGTGATGGTGGTAGCAAAAAGAGCGAACCAGATCAGCGTTGAGATGAAACAGGAGCTCAACCAGAAACTGGAGGAATTTGCATCCTATACCGATAACCTGGAAGAGGTTTTTGAAAATCCGGAGCAGATCGAAATTTCCAAGTATTTTGAGAGATTGCCCAAGCCATCCCTGATCGCGCTCCAGGAACTGGATGAGGACAATATCTACCACAGGATCAACGAGGAAATTCCACCGGCTGAATAAACCGCCAATGAAGCTTTCCGGAAAAAAGATCATTCTTTCCGTTACCGGAAGCATTGCAGCCTATAAGGCAGTGCTGCTTTTGCGCCTTCTTACAAAAGAGGGTGCTGATGTGCAGGTGCTCATGACTCCTACAGCAAAGGAGTTTGTCACACCTGTTACCTTTTCAGCACTTTCAGGCAAACCGGTCCTCTCTGATTTCTTCAATGAAGCAGGAGGCGACTGGAACAGCCACGTGGAAATGGGTGTGGAGGCAGACCTGATGATCATTGCCCCGGTTACAGCTACCACCATGGGGAAAATGGCCGGTGGCATTGCCGACAACCTGGTGGTCACCACCTACCTGTCAGCAAGATGCCCGGTGATCCTTTCACCTGCCATGGATATGGATATGTATGCCCATCCCTCTACCCAACGGAACATGGAGATCCTCAGATCATATGGCAATCACATTATCGAACCTGCTGAGGGCGACCTTGCGAGCGGACTTTCAGGCCGTGGCAGGATGCAGGAACCGGAACAGATCATGCATTATATCACTGCGATGCCGGATGAAAAAAAAAACTCCTGAATAAAAAAATCCTTGTTACTGCGGGTCCCACACACGAAGCCATCGATCCCGTTCGTTTTATTGGTAACCATTCATCAGGAAGAATGGGGGTTGCCATTGCAGAAACGTTTGCTGAAGCCGGTGCAGAAGTGGTCCTGGTATCCGGACCCACGAGTATTCAACCGGAACACCCCGACATTCAGCTCGTGCGTGTCACGTCGGCCGCAGAGATGTTCAAGGCATGTGCATCCCGCATAGCGAACATCGATATTGCGATATTTTCGGCTGCTGTAGCTGATTTTACTCCCGAGACAGTTGCAGACCGAAAGGTAAAAAGAGGAGAAGAGAACCTGGTCATAAGACTTAAACCGACCACGGATATCGCTGCAACGCTGGGGGCAGAGAAAAGAGCGGATCAGCTGTTTGTAGGTTTCGCACTGGAAACCCACGATGGCCTGGAGAATGCGAAAAGTAAACTGAAAAGGAAAAACATGGACCTGGTCGTCCTGAATTCACTTGAAGATCAGGGCGCCGGGTTCGGAACCGATACCAACCGGATCACAATGATCGACAGGAAGGGAAAGGTCGAGTCATTTGACCTGAAAAAAAAGAGGGAAGTTGCACGAGATATTCTCGAAAAGACCATTAACCTATTGAATGATGCGTAGAATATTATTGACCATATCATTTATATTGATCATCGGCGGAATCCAGGCACAGGAACTGAAATGTAATGTGCAGGTGGTGAGTCAGAAAATAGCAGGATCAAATAAGCAGGTATTCGAGACCATGCAGAATGCGATCTTTGAATTTATGAACAACCGGGTGTGGACCGATCACGTTTACGGGATCGAAGAGCGTATTGAATGTAACCTTATGTTCAACATCACGGAGCAGCTGTCGGCAGATGAATTCCGGGGAACCCTGCAGATCCAGTCACGTCGCCCGGTGTTCAATACGAACTACTATACAACCATGTTCAATTTCGTGGACAATGATATCCAGTTCAGGTATATCGAATTTGAACCGCTGGAATTCGATTTGAATTCGCATACATCGAACCTGACATCCTTACTGGCCTTCTATGCCTATTTTATTCTTGCACTCGACTATGACTCATTTTCTTATGAAGGTGGTACACCGTTTTATACAAATGCAGAAAAAATCGTGATCAATGCACAGAATGCAAACCAAAAGGGTTGGAAACCGGTGGATGACATGTCTCACAAAAACAGGTACTGGCTGATCAAGGATATGATCGATGCGGAATATGCACCTGTGCGTGAGTTTTATTACAGGTACCACAGGCACGGACTCGATGTGATGGATTCCAAGGTGACCGAGGGAAGAGCAGAGATCGCCAAATCACTGGAATTGCTGCAGGAAGTGTACCGCGACAGGCCGGATCCATACATGCATGTGTTACGGCTGGTATTTGATGCCAAAGCAGATGAATTTGTGAAGATTTTTTCTGAATCCGTTCCGGAAGAAAAGAACAGGGTCTTCGCCATCCTGAGCGAAATTGACCAAAGCAATAAAAACAAATACGAAGCTATACTGCAGGACAATACAGGAATAGATTTCTGATGATCAGCAACCTGAAAATCCGTAATTATGCACTGATTGAGAACCTGGAAATCGGGTTCAGATCGGGTTATATCACCATTACAGGTGAAACCGGTGCTGGAAAATCAATACTGATGGGTGCACTTTCCCTCATCCTGGGACAGCGGGCCGATACCGCTGTCCTGTTAAAAAAAGATGCAAAATGCATAGTAGAAGGACAGTTCAGGATTGGCCGTCAACATAAGGACTTTTTTGATGCACATGACCTGGATTTCGATGAGGATACGTTTGTTCGAAGGGAGATTCTGCCCGGTGGAAAATCACGTGCCTTTATCAATGACACTCCAGTCAACCTCCAGGTCCTTAGGGAATTGGGTGACCAGCTGGTGGATATCCATTCACAGCA
>CAYOSB010000092.1:0-13912 GCA_964406495.1 uncultured Bacteroidaceae bacterium
CATGCAAATCTTCAGCATCCGGGAAAAGGAAATCCTTCGGATGTACCTTTTTGGTATCCGATGGCTGGAAGAAATTTTCTGATTGGATTACAAGCAACAGTGCAATTACTATTGCTCCAGGGAACATTATTCTGGCTCTCATTTTAGCAGCAGTTAGCGTTAACGTCAAAAGTACGCTAACAAAGTAGAAAATATTGATTAATAATTAGTAAATATTATCTTAATATGGGTGACATTGTCTGATTGACAAGAAAACTTACTCCTTCCCCAGGGCATCACAAATTGCATTTTCAGCGGCGGGAAACGAGAGATTCTCGGCCGTTTGTGATTAAAATATTTATGTAGTTTGTGTATTTTTAAATCCGGTGGCACCGAAAGCCGAAAAAAAATGATGATGAGACTAAATAATCATATTGTGGAAATGACCTTGGCTGCTATTTCTGCTTGCGGGCGGACTGTCAGTATACGCGCAACACTCGGAGCTTCGATGCGAAAATCTGGAGAACCCACTGGGTATTGATGTTCCCGAGCCCCGTTTAAGCTGGGTGATTCCCAATAAGACGCGGGGAGACATACAGACCCCCTATCAGATCAAGGTCTCCAGCTCGGCGGATGGCAATGGCGACTTATGGGGCAGTGGAAAGGTGATGTCCGGCGAATCCATTCATGTGAATTATCAGGGGAAACTTTAACGTTCAACCAGCACTGCTATTGGACTGTGGAAACCTATGGCAAAGACGGGTCGTCACAAGGGGTCAGTGAAATGGCGACCTGGACCATAGGGCTTCGGAAACAGGTAGACTGGAAGGGAAAGTGGATTTATGCAAGGGAGGGCTCCGGGTAAGGCGCATGTCTGGTACCTGAAAAAAGTGGTTCTGGTTCATGCTGTAGATGCTGCTTTTGCTTATGTGGCATCTTGAGGGTTCCATGAGCTGGATATCAACGGAGAAAAGGTGGACAACCGTTCAATGGCTCCAACTTTGACTGCCCTGCAAAATCGAATTCATTTTGTAGCCTATGATATCTCCGGTTTATTAAAAAGGGGTAAAAATGTCATTGCAATCTGGTACAAACCGGGCTGGACTACCTTTGGCAGTTATGGAGAAGGTCTCAGGGCAGCAATTAAATGTATGGCACAATCCGCACGGCCTGGAAAATCGAGGGTGATGAAAGCTTTATACTAAATGTCACAGTGCCTGGCAATACAAAGGCGGGGGTTTATCTCTCGAAACCGACAGGTACCAGCCACAAATGGGCGATCCGGGAAGAGTCGGGCATTTGCTGGAAGAACAGTGCGTTTGTGGCCGGAGTGTCTGGAATTACAGGGGCAATAGACGATGGGGACTATATCGTCGTGAACTCGGGAAGTGGAGTATTCCGTTTTGAAACCGGAATCTTCAGGTAACATCGCAGAGACGATTGAGTTTCCCGATAGATGGAAAAATGAAAGAAGGTATTCTGTATGCCAACCGGGCCTTCTTAATTCCGGTTCATGTCATGCCTCTGATAAAGCGGTATTAATCCTGTGCACTGTTGTTACCAATGTTTGTGCACTCATATTTGCCAGACTCTGTGCTGTTGTATTTGTCAATTTAATTTCCTGTACTCCTGCGGGGTCATTCCTGTTTTACTTTTGAACATCCTGCTGAAATAATGCGGGTAATTATATCCCAACACATATGCAATTTCACCTACAGAGTCGGTTTCGCTCAAAAGCAGTGTCTTTGCTTTCTCAATCCTGAAATTATTGATTTGTTCTTTTGCACTGTATCCCGTTTCCTTTTTTAATAAATCACTCAGATAATTTGCTGAAAGCTTTACTATATCGGTAAAATATTCTATCGTCGGGGCCCCGTGCTCACTGAACTGACCTTGTTCGTAATAATCCCTTAATGATGCCTGAAACTGATGCAAGACATCCGTATTCTGTGCTGAACGGGTGTTGAACTGACGTTGGTAATATCGCTGGGACAGGTTCAACAGCAGTTCCAGGGAAGAAGAGATAACGATCTGACTGTGATCATCAATTCGCTCAACGATTTCATTTTTTATCAGATTAACACAATTTGTAATGGTCTTTTGTTCTATTTCCGAAAGGTGTAGTGCTTCATGTACATCATAGGAGAAAAACTTATAGCTGTCAATGGTTTTTCCTAGTGGTGTATTGCGGATCAGGTCGGGATGGAAGTAGATCATCCATCCATGGATCTCGTTTCGTTTCTGAGCACTGGTGATCACCTGAACCTGTTCGGGCGCAGCAAAATATAGTACTCCCTCATTAAAATCATAGGTATTCCTGCCATATTGTAGCCCGCAACTTTTATCCTTCATACCTATGGAGTACATGTTCGAAATGGTGCGAATTCCAACGTATTCATCTGGTATTTCAAATTCAGAAACATCTAAAATGCTGATCAGCGGATGGGTGGGCTTGTCAAACCCACCCATTTCATGTAATTGACTGATCGATTTGATAAAAATAATATCTTCTGCCACAATATTCGAATTAATAACTATTTCAACTGACTTGCCAACAATTTATCAAAAGTTCTATCGCTCAACCATTTTCGGAGTGTGATTGTAGGTTTAGCCATATATCCTTTAACGTATCTCGTCTTTGGTTTGTTTGAAGTGGCAGCTTTTGCAATCTCCTTGCCAAGCACATCCACGTGGGTTAACTTACTGGCAGATTTTTCCATTCCCTTTGTTACTTTACCTACAGCACTCCTATAAGGACCTTTCCCCGAGACATTTTGGAGGTGCTCCATGGCAATACCACCCCATTCTGTCTGTATTCCACCCGGTTCAACTACCACTACATCAATACCAAATTCCTTCAGTTCAAATCGCAAAGAATCACTCCATCCCTCAAGGGCATGTTTGGTCGCATGGTACCATGCTCCAAAAGGCGTATAGATCTTACCTCCCATGGAGGAAATATTGACGATCCTGCCGGATTTCTGCTCGCGCATGACAGGAATAATCAGTTGAGTGACCCTGGCCAGTCCGAAAATATTCACCTCGAATTGTCTCCTGGCCTCTTCAATGGAAACTTCCTCCACCGATCCATACGATCCATATCCGGCATTGTTGATCAGAATATCAATTCTGCCTTCATTTTTTAGAACAGTATCCACTGCTTTAACAATCGAAGAATCTTCATTGAGGTCAAGGGAGATGATTTTCATCCCTTTGCTTTCAAGATCTTTCATTTTCTCAGTCCTGCGGGCTGCGCCATACACAACATAGCCCTGTTGGTGCAAAATATTTGCAGCTGACTTACCCATTCCTGAACTTGCTCCTGTAATAATTGCTACTTTCTTCATTATTTTATTTCTTTTCGTTTCTTTTGATTTAATTACACCGCAAATATAGGGTACCCTGAATATGCCTGTTAACACAAAATCAGCGATGTATAACACTTATTACTGAAATAGTATCATCCCGGATTCGCTCTGTAAGCTGATATTCACACTACGTAAACAAAACTCCGCAGCAAATTCAATTCCACGGATCATTGCACCGATACCAATAATTCATATGATGGTACAACGAGGAATAATGTATGATTGCCTGGCTTTGTTCACAACTTTTCATTCAATGGCACAAGGCACGATGGAGAGCTGTGTTCAACAGGCAATGGAGAGCCATATTGCCTTTCTGGAGCGGCAATATAAGTATGAGCAGAGTCTTGTTGCTTTAAAAGAGGCGAAACGGATGCTTTTCCCTAACCTTTCCCTTGAAGCATCCTAAAGAAAGGCACAAGGGGGTAGGATCATGGAAATTCCGTTTGGCGAAATGCTTAAACCGGCTTATGATAGGATTTGCTGAGAAAGTCAGCAAATCCTAATCATTTTCCTTATGGAAGGGCTACAATAGCATCAATCTCAACAAGAGCACCTTTTGCCAGACTCGCTTCAACGGCTGCTCTTGCAGGGAAATTTTCCTTGAAATAGCTTGCATAGATCTCATTCATGCTGGAAAAATCTCTCATGTCCTCCAGGTATACTGTACACTTAACCACATTTTCCAGGGTCGCCCCTGCTTCCTCAACAATAGCCTTAAGGTTTTCTAGCACCTGTATCGTTTGTTCTTCAACAGTTGCAGGGATCTCACCAGTTATTGGATGAATCGGTAATTGTCCGGAAGTAAATAGAAATCCATTCGCAATATTTCCCTGACTATAGGGTCCGATTGCTTTTGGAGAGTTATCTGTATGTACAATAATTTTTTCAGTGTGCTCATTATCGACCGGTGTAGATAGTTGCTCACCATTGTTCTGATTACATGCAACTAAAGACAGCATCAGTGAAAGTAATAAGATAGCATTCATTGAATTTTTCATAATTCGAAGTTTTGTCTGTTTTCATTTTGTTCAGTATAGTGACGATCAAATATAGTGTTAAAGTGCCGCAACCGCATCAATTTCAACAAGAGCTCCCTTAGCTAATGCGGATATTTCAATAGTTGCCCTTGCAGGTGGATTTTCAGTGAAATAAGTAGCGTATATTTCATTCACCACATTAAAATCATTCATATTTGTTATATAAACGGTGCACTTCACCACATCATTCATGGTACATCCCGCCTCCTCAACAATTGCTTTCAAATTTTCGAGTACCTGTTTTGTCTGGTCTTCAATTGAGACCTTGACTTCCCCGGTTTCTGGATTGATGGGTAACTGACCTGAGGTAAATAAGAATCCTCCGGCAACAATCCCCTGGTTATATGGACCGATAGCCTCGGGAGACTTTTTTGTATGAATTATTTTTCTTTCCATAATTATTAATTAACAACGTTTACGGGATTCCCCTTCAGAAATGCATCCAGATTTTCAACTGCAATGTCCATCAATCTCGACCTGGATTCTTTAGGTGCCCAGGCAATATGGGGAGTGATGATACAATTCTTTGCCTTCAGAAGTGGATTATCGGCTTTGATAGGTTCGGCCGATACAACATCAACCGCTGCGTATGCTACTTTGCCTTCGTTGAGCGCATCATGCAAATCTTGTTCAACAATCAGCGGACCTCTTGCTGTATTGATGAGCATCACACCGTCCTTCATGCTGCCAATGCGATCCCTGTTTATTAGCCCGGTATTACTTTCTGTTAACGGACAATGCAAACTGATGATATCTGATTTTTCCAGCAACTCATCCAGTGTTGCATATTTACAGGTATCGCTCTCTAGTGAGGGATCCTGGTGAACATCATGTGCAAGGATATTCAGCCCGAAAGCTTGTGCAATTCTGGCTGTGGCCTGTCCAATCCGTCCAAATCCTATTAACCCCATGGTTTTTCCTGTGAGCTCAACAAGCGGATAATCCCAAAAGCAAAAATCACCCCTTTTTGCCCATTCACCGCCTTTCACTGCTTCGCTGTGTGCCCAGGCATGGTGACATATCTCCAGCAGAAGGGCCATGGTATACTGGGCCACTGCGCTGGTCCCGTATGTGGGAACATTGGTTACCGTAATTCCTTGTTTTCTTGCAGCTTCGGTATCAACCACGTTATAACCGGTGGCAAGAACACCAATATATTTCACTGACGGAACCTTTGTCAGTACCTCTTCTGGCAATGGTGTCTTATTGGTAAAAACAATTTCTGCATCACCAATTATCCTGATGACATTCTCAGGGTTGGTATCTACCCGATCATGTACTGTCAGTTCTCCAAGCTGTTCAATTTCATCCCAGCTCAGATCTCCGGGATTTAAGGTATATCCATCCAATACTACTATCTTCATGTTTACTGGTTTTTGTATGATTCTTTTAGCACTTAAACCAACGCCCAGGCCAAATTCAGGACTCTTTTAGCATTTGCTATAACAATATCCGGATCTTCATCGCCAACTGGTTTCACTTCAAAGCTTAAAAACTTCCTGTTGTCCGGATTCAGATACCCAATTTCCAAAAGAACTCTCAGATACTCCGTCAGCTCTTCAACATCATTCTCTCCTCCCGGATAGCCAAAGCGTGGGTGTTGATCTCCATATGCCGGATCTTCAGTGTCCTTCATATAAGCATTACCCATATGTGCATGAATTATAAAATCCTTTATCGGAATCAGTGATTCTCTTGCTGTTTCATGAAGAATAGGAAGGTGACTTAAGTCAACCATCAGTCCGAAGTTGTCATATTCTGCTTTAATTTCCTCGGCGTAGCGTTTTGCCAGATCAACCGGCCCGATGAGTGCGCACTTATCAATATCATAATCGAATACTTCATGTGCAATCTTTAAATCACCTCTAGAATTTGCATAAGCACAAATTTCCCTGGTAGATTTAACCAATGCCTGGTAAGCCTCCTCTTTCTTTTCTTCTGTGTATTTGCCGCTTAAAAAACCAAATCCGACAGCATCCATTTCATATGCCTCATCAATACCCTCCTTTAGGTTCGCTACTGCGACCTGGCATTCAGCCTCATCGATAGAATTAATGTTTTGCCCCCTGGTTAGCAGACGTGGCTGACCTCCATAGGCAACAGACATGTGAGATGATGCCAGCATTTTTTTTACATTGTTACGTACACCGGGATCATTAATGGCAGTAATCTCAATGGCATCAAAGTAGTCGTCAACAGCAATTTTGCGTATAGTTTCTTCAATAGGACCATCACCTTTCATTGTTGAAGGATAAGCCATGAAGTGGATTAAACCAATTTTTGCATACTTGTGAATTGAATCGTTCATAATTTTATTGTTATTAATTTTATGAGTAATCATCTTACTTTTGAAAGCCATAATCGAAGTATTGCTTCTGTAGTATTTTTCAATAATTCATTTGCGTTTTCAATTGCTTCTTGAAGATTGACTGGCGTGTCAATAATCGAAAATATTCCATCGAATCCCTCATCATATAATGTTTTATAATTTTTTCCAAGGCTACCTGCAAGAGCAACGACTGGAATTCCCTTTTGCTTTGCGAGCCGCGCAACTCCAAGTGGAGTTTTACCAGAAGCTGTTTGGTCATCAATTTTACCCTCACCGGTTATCACCAGGTCAGCACCATCCATTTTATTTGAAAGTCCTGAGGAATCAATAACAATGTTAATTCCGCTTTCCAGCGTTCCGTTAAAAAACACCATAATACCATAACCCATTCCTCCCGCTGCACCTGCTCCCGGAACATTCCTCTTATCTATTTTCTGTGAGTTGGTTAGAATGTTTGCAAGATGTTCAAGTCCATGATCCAGTGTTTTAACAGCGTGGTCGTCTGCACCTTTTTGCCTTCCATAAACTTCTGATGCACCTCTTGAACCACATAAAGGATTATCCACATCACAGGCAGCTTTAAAAACTGTGTTTTGGATTCGTTTATCAATATCGGAAAAGTCTATCGTCCGGATTCTGGATAACTCTTCTCCAACAGCATTGATTTCTCTGCCATTTTCATCCAGAAAGCGAATTCCCAAAGCCCCGGCCATACCTACTCCTCCGTCATTTGTTGCGCTTCCTCCTAATCCAAGGATAATCTCTTTACACCCTTTATCCAGAGCATCCTTTATCAATTCACCGGTACCAAGGCTTGTTGTCTTTAAGGGATTTCTTTCTTCAGGTGCGAGCAGGGAGAGTCCTGATGCAGCGGACATTTCAATTACTGCCGTTTTCCCATTACCCATAATGCCGTAAAAAGAGACGATTTCCCTGGTAAGTGGATCATGAACAGATGATACCTCCACAATATTCCCTTGTGAAGCCTCGATAAGAGAATGTACCGTTCCTTCACCTCCATCAGACATAGGGACTAAAACAGTTTCAATCTCTTTATCCACACGATAAACACCCTCCCTGATAGCGATTGCTGCCTCATGTGCCGATAAGCTCTCTTTATATGAATCGGGTGCGATTACAATTTTCATGAACTGCCATTTTTCACTGGTTTTCTTGTGCTGTTACTACTACTCTTTTTCTTGTTTCTTCTTGCCACTATCGTTGTTAAGATCGGAACAAGGATGGCTGTTGTAATGGTAGAAGCTGCTACCTGCGGTGTTGCAATTGCTGCAGCAGCAGCCAAAGAAGGATCCACAAGGGCAACTGCAGCAGGTGTGGCTACCGCGTTACCCGCAGTACTGGAAGAAGCAGCACCTGCGACTCCAGTACCCCCTGTTGCTTTGTCAGACAATATATTAAAAAAACCTCCAACAACAACAGTTAGCACCCCAAGGAAGATTCCAGGAATTCCAGCTTTGAGCAACATATCCATACTTAAGCCACATCCAAGTGCAAAAGCAAAGAAGGGAATTAAAACAGGGCCTCCTTTCATAAGAAAATCCCTGCTTTGCTTATCCAGATTGCCAACCAGCATTCCCAGTGCAATTGGAAGTACCACGCCAAGGAGTGACAGAAACGGAATAGAAGCAATACCAGCTGTGCCCAGGGCGATCATTGATAAAAACGGGCCATCATTAACTGAGATAATGGCAATTGCACCAACCTCCGATTTATTACCAAATTCCCCGGTTAATGCGGCATATAAGCCTCCGTTTGTATTGGTCATTGCAGAGATAATTGCAAGGGATGACAAGCCCCAAAGTCCGTTAGGTCCTAGTAACTTTCCTACCGCCAGACCAATAGCTACGCCCACTCCAAACTTAACAATAGTAATGACACTCCCGGTCTTTAGCGCTGCTGGAGCAGCCTTTATATCCATTCCGGCCCCCATGCAAAATAAGAATACACCAATAATTGTTGTCGCACCAGAGGCAATGGCCGTGGTAAAACCTCCTATCTCCAAAACTTCAGGCGCGAGAGTATTTAAAATAGCACCAAGAACTAAAGGAATGACCATCATTCCGCCTGGTACTTTTTCAATTGCTGATTTAATATTCATATTGACTTAAGACTTCTCACCTTTTCAGGTAGTATTTCTATTGAACAATTTACTTTATTATAATTTTTTTATAAGCAGTCCTTTTATCCATCATTATTCTTAGCGTGTAGCATCCGGGACTAAGCTTACCCAGATCTAGTTTCTGCAAACCAACTATATTCTTTCTGCTTATCAGCTCCTTTCCGCTAACGTTTATCAATGACAGGGAATATTCATCCTGTGCATTTATAAAAACTTCATTTGTAGCAGGATTTGGAAAAATTTTCACCCAGTCATCTATATGTTCACCAGAAGCAGAATCCTCCTCACTATAGGTAACGCTGAGGTTATCCATGAAATAGTATTCACTAATGTAGGAGACTTTGGCTTCAATTATTAGCACAAGGCTATTCCCGAGGGCTTCACCTTCAATACTCGTTGGGGTATCCTGGTTGTTTGTCTTTGTCCCAATTAGTTTTTTTGCACCATTATCAACTTTTTTATATAGTTTGATGTAGTCATCATTCTCCAGATTTCCCTGCGACCAAAGTTCACAGCTGATGTCAACCGGGCCTTTGGAAATGTCTATCTCACTGGTGGTCAAAAGCCCTGCATCACCATCCCCGCTCAAAACTAATGCATTGTCCATTGTGAACAAATTGCCTTCCGCTCGGCTGGAGGTCCATGATGTTGGTCCTTCATCGGATGTAGTCCCATTAGGATGTGTAAAGTCTTCTATCCATGGAACGGTATTGAATGAATCAGAATCGTATACCGTTATGTTAATGTTATGTTTGTCGGTGGATCCACGATCATCATAAACCAGGGCTTCAAGATTGTAGCTTCCCGCCATTAGACCGCTTAGATCAAAAACATAAGGTTGTTCGTAATCTGTACCAACAAGAATGTCGTTGTTTCTTAATTCAACCCTTTCAATGCGTCCTGAATCGGTATAGGTGCTTATCTCAACAGTTACATCGGCCGGTTCTGAAAAGTAGGCATTATTTTTGGGTGAATCAATATAAACCCGGGGATAGGGGTCAGAACAATCGGGCTCGCCAGAGCCACCCAGGTTGGTATAATCCAGCAGAGCAAGGGCGTCGTTTTCATGCCAGTCACTGAAACTATAATTTCGCTGCAAATCCACCCCTCTGTAGAGCTCGTCCATAAAGCTGGTGTAATTCGTCCAGCAGCAGTATGCAGTCCGGATGACATCTCTTGCCAGCGCTTGTTCTCCCTGTTCCAGGTATACGGCCGCCCGAAACTTATAGGCATTGTAGAGACTCAGGTGGGCCATTGCCTTCAGATCACTCAGATTGAGCTCCAATTCCTTGTTTGAACCGGCATTTAAACCTCTTAGAATGGCCAGAGCCTCTTGGGCCAGTTCTTCAATCCGGTAGGCATTATCCAATGCCGACACCTTGCCACCGCAATCCATGTCTGCAGTTTTTGAAAAACTACAAAGATCCGAACCATACATTGGCACCACATCTCGTGTATCAAATAAACTCAGAAAACCCTCAACCATTGTCCAGCCTTCAGGCCACCATCTGAAATCAAGATCCCATGTACCGGTTACCTGCTCGTTGGCAAGGAGAATGGCCCTTGAAGCGCTGCTCCAGGCCCGGAATAATTCTTCAACAGAAACCTCTGGGTATTTGAATGCCAGGTGGTTCTTGAATAAGTCATCTGAAACCGAAGGATTGTATGAGATCCTGCCCCATAGCTTTTGCATATACCACGTCTTCTGGATGCTGAGCGCATCTCTGTCTTCATAATAGGGGTCTTTACTTGTGAAGACTTTTGTAAATACCCACCCGTCAGCTCCAATATAAAAGGCATCGACGAATTTGCCCACTTCAGGAAAGTTATTTATATAATCACGTACAAATTGTGCATCACCCCAATGAAGAAAATAAAAATCATCATTCCGAATGGTAAGCCACGATTTCAGATTGTTGGGGGCAAGCCCGTCTTCCATTCCATTAATGTCCCAGTGCGCCGGTTTCACAGCGGAATGGGCATGTGCCTGTGAGTATTTGAATGAAAGATCAAATGTTACATTGGGTAAATCACTCAATGGCTTAAAATAGGACAGCATATCACTTACATTGCCCTGATGCTGGCGATGGATGAACACCAGGTCTCTGTCGGGATTTGCCTTTGCATATTCCAGCGTTCCCCTCCCATAGGTATCCCATGCCCATTCCTCCTTCTGTGCATTATTAATACCTCCCATATTCTCTCCAACAGTGATACCGAATCCTGCGAGATCAGGATAGGTGTCCAGGAAATTCTTCATGCATTTCCGCAAATAGGAACGGGTTTCCTGATTGCCCGGATCATCAGAAAGACCATGTTTATCCTCTGCGGAAGAAAGATATATATTCCAGGTACAGAAATAGGTTTCAAATCCCCTCTCAAGTCCATATTTCATGACTTTCTGCCAAAAATCAATTTTTTCATCAATGGTCATGGAATTAGTCTGAATGGGATTGCCATGCTCATCGTAACCTGTTACTCCCTGAATTGCAATGCCAGGATACTCATCTTCCATGTTAAGCATCGAAGTAAATGGATGGGGAGACCAGAGTGATAATACATTGTAACGGTGTCGGGCCATTTCATCAAACCATCTCGTCCAAAAATTCATATCCCATACATGGCGAATGGCTTCCTGGTGTGATGTGCCATCATTGTCGTAATAATACGTTGGAGAATCTTTATCCAGGGGGATATTAAATTTTACACCACGTTTCTTTAAGTAGGGAGAATCTTCTTCATTGTAGACTCCGGTAAATCCGTTAAAATTAATGTTTTCAGCGATTTGCAGGCCACCATACATGGCACCATTTTCATCTCCTCCCAGCACCCAGTAACTTTTCTGTGGAGCGCTTGTTGTACGTAAAGTATATGCCTGCTCGCCAAGGCCTGCTATTGCACTGCCTCCTTGATCCGTTAGCAATGAAACAACACGGGTGTTGGAATCCAATGCGATCACTACCTTCCTGCCGGTATAATCGCTATCCAATGAAGAAAGGTCATTGAGTTCTGCCGTAAAACCTTTGGCCTCCAGCGATGTTTTAATATCCCCAGCCGCAAATTCATGCTGTGGCACCATCCTATCGTAGTAAACACGTATGTTCTGGCTAAATATGTTATTGGATGAGACCAAAAGAATGGTATTCAACAAGCATACGGCAAGCAACACTGGACTTTTCCAATTACTCTTCATTGTTTTAATAATTTTTCAGGTTTTTCACTGATATACACTCTATTTTGTCAAGAGAACAGAGACATCTTCAACAAATAAAGAACAGGGGTCAAGAGTTGTTGGCCCCTGTTCCTTTGAAAAACAAGCTACTACTAAACTACAACTATGATAAAGAAATTATTCAACGAGGATTTTGTCGGCAAAACCAGGACCCTTCACAATGTACAGGCCAGTCCGCAAATGAGATAGCTCAAGTACTTCATTTGGATTAACCTGGTCTTGAAGCAACAGTTGTCCGGTTATGCTGAATATCTGAATCTCGGTTTTTGGTACGTTCTGATCCAGTTGAAAATGCAAAGCGTTTTTAGCGAAATAGAAAGGTTGCTTAACTGATTTAGTTTGGAATATTCCTGTATCATCGTCCAGGGGATGTTCCACTCCCACTAAATAACACAGCGCACGCTCAAGCAGTTCCCAACCTGCATCTGTAAGCTGATGGGCAGATGCTGGCTCAAGAAGTCCAAACATCATTTGGTCATAATTCCTGGTTACGGATGTATCCGCACCAGTTTCAGGTGAAATCAACTGAGCACCTGATGGTGCATAGACATATGTAGGGTAAGCTGTATCCCTCATCATTACGGTTCCCCAAACTTCTGCTCCTGAGGCCAATACATGGTCTTTCAGAAGAAACCTGGCTTTTGCAGTTTCAACTGTTGTGTCCATAAAAACAATGTCTAAACCTAAATCACCATAGGCTGCCTCAGGCGCCTGATCAATGCTTAGTATAGGATCATCAAGCTCAAGGTCATTTTGATCACCATAATACAACAACTGGTTATCCCAGGTGCCATATTCCAAAGAAATAATTGGCAGGTTACCTTCCATTATTTCAGTGTTGTCAACAACATTGCCTGAAGATACACTACTTGAAATAAGGATTACATCGCTGTTTTGAATTGCTGTTGTCACAGTTGGACTGTTAACGTCGGTCGAATCATCCGCAACCAGTGTGACTGTCCAGCCTAAATTTCCCCCGATTATTGTCTCATAGAGCAGGCTGTCTCTGTCATCAATAAAATTACCGTCGCTTAATTCGACATCTTCAGTATTACCGGTAACAAGCATGACATTAAAGCTTTGTGCATTTATCGACCCAAAATACATAAGAGCCATCAGTGCAAACAGATTAATAAGTAAATTTTTTTTCATAATAAATTGTTTTAGTTAATAAAAAACATGTGCTTAAAATCGATTTTCAAAATCGTTGATGAGAATGATTAAATTTTTATCATTTGTACAATTGATATCAAATTGCTAGTTTATAGTAATTGTTTCTTTGACGTATGTTCTTTTGATATCGTAATCCTTGGATGAGAAACCAAATTCGTTTGAATAGTTATTTTCGTCGTTGTAAAGTTTTCGTCCGACATTAGTTCCAACTACCCAAAAATCATAGGTGCCCGCTTCTTCATACACTAGCTTTACTTCATGCTCCTCAGTTTGCTCACCCACATAATCACTATAGAGGTTTTGACCTTCATCCCATTCATTGTAGAACGTACTTCCTAGTCGTATACTTACAATGTAAACATCCCCTGAGAATCCATAATAATCAGTTGTATCTCCGCCAACGATTCCTTCCCCGGATCCAAACTGAAGAATGACTTTATCGATTTGTTCATCGACCATGTCTCTGAAGATATTCTTGTCCGCGCCAAATGTTCCGCCACCAGCAGGGTAAAACAGTGGATTTTTCGTCCTGAAGTTGATGTCGATATTATCCTTTGTATCTCCCCTGTCGTCGTGAGAAAATTCCTTACCATCTTTCATTAAATAGAGTTTGTCCATAAAGTCGAGAAAAACTGTAATTTTTTCTCACCGATT
>CAYOSB010000093.1:0-13872 GCA_964406495.1 uncultured Bacteroidaceae bacterium
AATGGCCAATACTTTTTCCCGCTGACCCAGTTTGTTCAACGCTTTCTCCAGGCCTTCCCTGATATCATCGCGCGATAATTCCAGGTCATTTCCTCCTTTTTCGTAATAGATCATCTCGTTTTAATTTTGGACGGTATGCAGCTCCATGCTGAACACCCTTTGAAAAATATTTGAAATCTCCCGGTCTGGCTGGTGCAGATAACACGGCTCATGGGACCGGTTATTTCACATTCCAGGAAGGTTTTTCAGGCAGGAACGAATCAAATTCTTCCAGGAGTGTCTGCTCATAGGAGCCAGCAAATGTTCCACTTAAGAACTTTTCCAGTCCCTCATTCAGCAGACGGTCCCATGAATCCTCTTCATGTCCGGGATTGATCGGAAAGAAGAGCACTTCATTTTCCTTTGCTGCTTTTAAATCTCCCGGGGCATCCCCGATCATTAGTATTTTGTCATCCGGATATTTTCCTTTGGCGGCCAGCTCCAGGTGTTCCGTTTTGGTTCCATATTCCTGTCCGCAGATCAGCCTTACGAATCCGTCAATGTCATTCTCCTCCCATTCACGCTCGAGTGCTTCCAGCGGGGTCTGTGAAACAACGAGCGAATCGGCTTTTCCATTAATCTTTTCGAGTGACTCGCGCACTCCCGGGAAAGGGGGCATTCCGAATACCATATCCTTGATATCCCGGTTCACCTGCAATGACCATTCAAGGGCCAGGTCGATATCAGGATGATTCACTGTTTTCGCATATTCAATCAGCGTGGGATTCCCAAGTTTGGTCTCATTCTGGGTCCAGCGGATCAGTTCAGACATATCAGGCAGTTCCATCCCCCGGGCATGCACTTCGGGTCGCTGTGCCAGCAACCTGAAGGTCTCAAGGACTGCCAGGAACCGGTTGACTCCCCTGGTCTTGGAATACAGGTTCGTGAATTCCCAAGTTTCCCGTGCATATTTTGATATCTTCTGGAGTCCGTAATACTTAATGAAATTCGGACAAAAACATTCTTTTTGCTTGATCTCCATTGTATCGAAGGCACACCCATCGGAGTCGATACCGATGAAAAACTCCTGCGTAGGTTGAAGATCTTTAAGTGTCTGCTGTAGGTTCATACTTCTTCTTATTTGGTATTAAAAGGTTTGTTATGAAGGGTTACTATTTAAGGTTCCTTGTAGGGTAACAATGGATGCACAACCAGGATCAGCCGGCCTGCAGTTCGTATGCTTTCAGCTTCTTCTCGGCGAAAACCGGCTTGAGCTGAGCAAACCGCTGTCTACCATTGATCACCGGCACACTCACCCAGTCTTCGCCAATGAGCGGACGTGCATATTCCACGAACGCATCAGTAACATCCACCCTGTTATCTGAAATCCATTTATCGGGGAAGGTCCTTTCTGAGAGTGCGACTTTCTCCAGCGGCACTTTATCGTACTTTACATTATAGATAAAGCCAGGTTCTCTAAGGATCGTAGCCATCCAGCCATTTCCGTCATTGATTGCGATGTCCACAGCCTTCTGTCCGACGCGGTAAGCTTCGTCCAGGTCCACCGTCGATGCATAGATGGCCGTATCACGCTGGTCGGTGCCCATTACCTGTCCGCGTGCTTTCCCGCGCGCTTTAAGTCCCACTTCGTTCAGGTAATTGACCACCACCTGGAATACGGATTGCTGGCTGCTACCGAATGATGTATGACCGAAAGAATCCTTCACTTCTCCCAGGGATCCCACATCAAACCCTTCGCTCACCACAATAATGCAGCGTCCATCCTGTTTCAGCTGGTCGTTTACTTTGTCTGCCATTTCCATCAGGGATACCCCGGATTCAGCCATATAGATCTGCAGTGGCATTTCCCTGTTTGGATCCGCCAGCCTGGCCGCTGCGGGAATGTAACCGATCTTGCGTCCCATAGCCTGGAGCACCAGGACCGGATCGGCCGGCGAAGAACCACGGTTTTCCTCGTCTGCGTTCTGAACGATATGGGACCAGTATTTCGCTACACTACCGTAACCCGGGGTGTGGTCGATCAGTTTAAATGCACTGTCGCCCACGTCGTTATCGATCGTTTTGGGCACACCCACAGCGATCACATCGAGCCCGTGTTCCCGGGCCAGTTCACTGACGCGGAAAGCGGTGTGCTGTGAATCATTTCCTCCGATGTAAAAGAAATATCCTACTTCATGGGCCTTAAGAACTTCCACGATCCTGGCCATATCCTTCTCCTGGTGATCTTTTAATTTATACCTGCAGGTCCCCACTGATCCTGCTGCAGGTGTTGTCCGGAGCAGGGATATTTCCTCGTCAGGCTGTGCTGACAGGTTCAGCAGTTCCTCCCGGAGCACGCCTTCAATGCCATGCCAGCCGCCGTATACGGTGCCAAAAGTGCCAGGGAATCGTTTACACGATTCCCCGCAGGGATGAATTGATTACCGGTGAGGGACCGCCAGATTGTGCTACAATTACATTTTTCATTTGTTGAGCTATTTTAATGAGCTGTTTTTTTTATGTTGTACTTGATCGGTTATTTTGATTTCTGTGGCCGGTGAACATTCGGTTTACACCCCACCGAAGGCACTGTATCCGCCATCTACCGGTATACAGATACCGGTAATGAAATGGCTCATGTCTGACAAGAGGTACAATGCTGTTCCGGTAATATCTGCCGGTTCGCCAAATGTGCCCATAGGTGTATTGGCGATGATCTTTTCTCCCCGGGCTGTCAGATCTCCCGTAGCTTCGTCCAGCAATAGAAACCTGTTCTGATTGGTCAGGAAAAAACCCGGGGCAATGGCATTCACACGCACCCCTGTCTTTGCAAAATGCACTGCCAGCCATTCAGTAAAATTATTAACGGAAGCTTTTGCTGCCGAATATGCAGGGATCTTTGTAAGCGGCTTGTATGCGTTCATGGAAGATATATTCAGGATCACTCCTTTTTGTCTTTCCACCATCTGCCTGGCAAGCACCATTGAGGGAAGCAGGGTGCCCATGAAGTTCAGGTCAAACACCTTTTGAAAACCTTCCAGCTCAAGCCCGAAGAAAGATTTCTCCAGGTCATTCAAATCATTTTCCGTAAGCTCCTCCAGTTGTGTCGTTGCCTGCGGGGAATTTCCGCCGGCTCCATTGATCAGGAAGTCGATCTGACCCACCTCATCGTTGATGCGCTGCCGCACTGCTTCAAGCGATGCCTTGTCGAGCACATTGGCTTTCATCCCGTAGGAATTGGTTCCTGTTGCGTCCCGGACCTCAGCTGCAACTTTTTGTGCAGCTTCTTCATTGATATCCAGGATAACAGTAATGATGCCTGCTTCAGCAAGCCCGGCAGCCAATGAGGCACCGATGACGCCGCCGCCACCAGTGATTACGCATACTTTGTCTTTAAGATCATTCAGGTTGTTCATATTGTTCATTGAATTTTAGATAATAATCAACATTTTCTTTGGTAAGTATATCAATGGGCAGTAATACCTGCCCGGGTTGTTTACGTTTAAGGACCACCAGGCTGAATAATCCACGAATCCCCAGGTAGGCCTGATCCTCAGGGCGCTGTGAGATAAGGTAATCGATGTACTCCCGCTTCAGATATTCAACGCTCTCAGGCAGAAGATCATATCCGATCAGGCGTATATTCATTATGCCGCGTTCAGCAAGGTACCTGGCCACCAGGTGTACCCTGGAATTGGTCACGAAGATCCCGGCAACCTGAAGTTCCGTCATTCTCCCTGCAATCTCATCAGCCACTTTTTCGTAATTGCCTCCATTCAGGTTGAGTGACACCAGGGTATTGACCCGGTCGCTATGTGCTTCGAAGTAAGCACGAAAACCACGTTCACGGCGAATGATATGCTGGTAATTATCTTTACGCGATGAGAGGTTCACGATCAAAAGATCCCGCTCAACCGGCAGTCCGTAGCTGATCAGCCTGCCACCCAGGAAGCCACTCTGGTAAGCGTCCTGTCCAATGAATCCATCCGCCTCGATACTTTCGACCCTGGAGTTAAATTGTATGCACGGAATACCTGCTGCTTTCCATGCAGCCAGAAATTCTGCTGATACCTCACTGAACACAGGCGCAAACAGAAGCCCGTCATACAAGGATGGATCTACATCCCGGGTCTTGCTTAGAAAATCAGCTTTGCTATGCTGATCAAAACGCAGGTAATCCACCTGAAGATCAAAATGACCCAGCTCTTCCAGGGCTTTCTTAACACCTAACTCTGGTAATTTCCAAAAAGCGTGTGCGTTAACGACATCCGGCATACAGACCATGAGGCGGTATGCTTTTTTCGATGCAAGTGCCCCCGCAAGAATATCTGGCTGATAATCATAGTCTTTAATGATTTGTTCCACCCGCTCCCTTGTGGCTTTGGAAACCCCTTCACGGCCATGAATCACCCGGTCAACGGTCCCTATAGAAACATTGGCCAGCTGCGCAATATCTTTGATCCTGATCCGTGACATTTTTAATTTGAAAAAGTAGTTAAGAAAATATTAGTATATTGTATATCAATAATTTAAAAGACAAATTATAATGTAGCAAGTCAAAATTACAAATAATATTTTGAAAATCACAGAAATTTTTGATAATTTCGTGTGCGTACACGGTCAACTACAATTCATTTAATAAACGAACACCTTCTATGAAATCATTAGAAAAATATTCATTTGGGATCGGTGACAGGTTCACCAGGCAGGGCGAGGCCCAGTTAAGCGCAATCATGAAAGCAAATGACATGGGGATCCCGCTCGTTCCGGTCTGGAACAAATCCAACCGTGAACACCAGATCGTGAAAACCGATCCTGCCGATACCTGGCAACAAGCCAGTCAGGCTGTCAGCGCGTTAAACTACAACAGAAACTGGTATGTGGATGCAGACCATATCAATCTGGAAACTGTCGATGCCTATATTCAACACTCCAATTTTTTCACGCTGGATGTAGCCGCATCTATAGGTAAGGAAGGGGATCCCGCCGAAGCGCACGAAATGGTCAGGAAATTACAGGCATTTAAAGGTCGGCTGGATATTCCGGGGATCGAAGATACATTCAGCATTACTGATGATTTGCTGGAGGAGGTCGTTCGCAAATTTCACATGGCTGTCAGGGAAGCAGCGCTTATTTACGGAAGGATCAGCGAGGAAAGGAAAAATGAGGATTTTATCGCAGAGGTCTCCATGGATGAAGTGGAAGAGGCCCAGTCACCCGTAGAATTGTTCTTCATTCTACTGATGATCAATTATTATGGTATTCCTGCGCAGACCATCGCACCAAAATTCACCGGCAGGTTTAATAAGGGTGTGGATTACAAAGGTGACATTGAACAGTTCAGGAAAGAGTTCGAGCAGGACTTGCTGGTAATTGATCATGTGGTCAACAGTTTTGATCTGCCGAACAACCTGAAATTAAGTGTGCACTCGGGTAGTGACAAATTTTCCATTTACCCTGTGATTGGCGAACTGATCAGGAAGTACGACAAGGGAATCCATGTGAAAACGGCAGGCACCACCTGGCTGGAAGAGGTGATCGGTCTTGCCATGTCAGGAGGTGAAGCCCTGGAGCTCACCAAAACCATATATACAAAGGCATACCAACGGATGGATGAGTTATGCGGACCCTATTCTACTGTGATCGATATTGACAAAAAACAACTGCCCGCTCCATCCGAAGTAGCAGCATGGGACAGTGACAAATTCGCAAATACCCTGAGACACATTCCCGGGCATACTGATTATGACCCGATGTTCAGGCAGTTGATTCATGTGGGGTACAAGGTAGCTGCCGAGATGGGGCCAACCTACCTTGACATGCTTGAAAAACACAGTAAGCTCGTCGGAACGCAGGTAACCGAAAATATTTTTGACAGGCATATCCGCAGGCTTTTTGATCTTTAGGATATGTTGCATATATTCAATTCATTAAAATGAACACCCCTGCTAATTATGATCGGTAAAAGGAAAGAAATTTCCTGTACCTGGATCTTGGATTTAAGTAATTTATTATCAAGTTTTTAATAAAAATAGTCGACACTTATGAAACCATTCATGGACGAAGACTTCCTGCTTGAGACACAATCGGCCAAATCATTATACCACAACTATGCCAGTGGCATGGCGATCATTGATTATCATTGTCACCTCAATCCGGAAGATATTGCCGTTGACCGGAAATTCAGGAACATTTCTGAAATCTGGCTTGCCGGCGATCATTATAAATGGCGCGCAATGCGTGCAAATGGCGTAGACGAGAAATTCTGTACGGGAGATGCATCGGACGAAGAGAAATTTATGAAGTGGGCAGAGACGGTACCTGCCACCCTGAGAAATCCGCTATACCACTGGACGCATATGGAACTCCGAAGGTATTTTGGGATCCAGGAACTCCTGGGACCGGACAATGCGGAGGAAATCTATACAAAAACCGCCGGGATGTTGCAGGAAGATGAGTTCAGTGTCCGGAACCTGCTACGCAAAATGAATGTTCAAGTCGTTTGTACAACTGATGATCCCCTGGACAGCCTTGAACATCACAGGAAGATCAGGGATGATGGATTTGAAATCAGCGTACTCCCCACCTGGCGTCCGGATAAAGCAATGGCAGTAGATGACATCGGAGTTTATAACAATTACCTCGACCAGTTAGCCGAGGTGGCGGATCATCCCATCAACCATTTCATGGATCTCCTGGAAGCATTGATGAAGCGACACGATTTTTTTGCTTCAATGGGATGCCGGTTGTCCGATCACGGACTGGAAAGCTTTTATTACGAGGACTATGAACACGACGAAATCGAGGACATCTTCAGCCGGATCAGGAGTAAACAGGAAGTTTCGGAATCTGAGAAAACAAAGTTCCGGACCGCCATGCTGGTTGAACTGGCCGTAATGGACCATGACAAAGGTTGGACGCAGCAGTTTCACGTTGGAGCCATTCGGAATAACAATAACCGCATGTTTCATGAGTTGGGGCCCGACACGGGTTTTGATTCCATAGGAGATTTCCCTGTTGCCAGGTCCATGTCGAAATTCTTTTCAAGACTGGACAACCTGGGACAGTTGGCCAAGACCATCGTATACAACCTGAATCCAGCCGACAACGAGGTGATGGTGACCATGGTATATAATTTCAATGATGGCAAGGTCCCTGGAAAAATGCAATTTGGGTCGGGCTGGTGGTTTCTCGATCAGAAAAAAGGAATGGAAGCGCAAATGGACACACTTTCGCAGCTGGGACTGCTCAGTAAGTTTGTAGGAATGCTTACTGATTCGAGGAGTTTCCTGTCTTTCCCCCGTCATGAATATTTCAGAAGGATCCTTTGCAACCTGCTCGGGACAGACATGGAAAACGGGGAACTGCCAAATGACATGGAAATGGTCGGGAACATGGTAAGTGACATTTGTTACCGGAATGCAAAACAGTATTTTGGTTTCTGAGCAATCCCGGTTATAACATTCATACCAGGCCATATTCAACCATCTGCAGTAAGCACTTCAGCGAATATCCAGGACCATAATATCCCGGTAATATCCAGGCATGAACTATTGCTTTGCTTCATAATGAAGTGATCGCGATCGGGGTTGATTTTCCGGGTTGATTTTCGCAAACATAATTTCACAAAAAGAAATCCGTTAATAGAGAAAATAGTAAATTAGGCGTTTAATCAATTCCAGGGATGCCGAAAAAGAGCGCGTTAGTATTTTCAATATTATTCTTCCTGATCTGTGAATCAACTTACAGTCAGGGCATTGAAGGTAAAGTAGTTGATGTTGACGGCAAACCGGTTGCATATGCATCCATTTTCATCAAAGAACTTACCAGGGGTACGACTACCAATTCACTAGGACTCTTCAGCCTGCCGCTTCCCGCGGGAGAATATAATATTTTCTTCAGAAGCCTCGGGTATACCGAAGTATTCAGGCAGGTAACAGTGCAGGATGAGATGATCGAGATGCAGGTAACCATGCCGCCCCAGACCTATATGATACCGGAAGTCAGGGTTTCTGCAAATGGAGAAGATCCAGCCTACAGGATCATGCGAAAAGCCATTGGCCTTGCCAGCTATCACCTCAACCAGGTGGCTACTTACCAGGCAGAAATTTATATCAAGGGCACTGCCTATTTCCACAGGTTGCCCAGGGCCATTGCCAGGCGAATTGAAGTCGGGGATGTGAAAGTGGAAGAAGATCGTGCCTACATGCTGGAATCACTGAATGAAGTGACCTACAGGGCTCCTGATAAGTATGACATGCGGATCATTGCCTCGCAAAATACCATCCCCGGATACGTGGAAAATGTAAATCCCATGGATTACATCAATGCCAGCCTTTACCAGCCACAGATCGAATCTTTTGTATCTCCGCTTGCAAGAAATGCATTCTTTTACTATGATTTCAGCTTTGAGGGGTCCTTTTTACAAGGCAATCATATGATCGATAAGATCAGGGTCATCCCAAAACGCAAGAGTCAGCAGCTCTGTTCCGGGTTTCTTTATATCGTTGAGGACCTGTGGTGCCTCCATTCCAGCGACCTGGCTGTCAACACCATTGCAGGGACATTGTACCTTGAACAACAATATGCCAACGTGATCATGGACGCCTGGTTGCCGGTAAGCCACAAACTGGACATGGAGGTTCAGATCGCCGGTGTCCAGGCAGATGTCACCTATGTCAGCTCCCTGAAATACACCAACACAGTATTGAATCCAAACCTGCCCAGGTCCTATTTTGAGCCGGTCAATGAACCTGTTGCCCGGGAAAAGGAGACACAGGAAGAGCAACCGGATGAAGAAAAATCCCAGGAGACCACACCTGAACAGGAAAAGATCCAGGAGATACTGGAAAAGGATGAGATTAATGACAGGGACATGGCAAAACTGACCCGGCTGATGGAGAAAGAGACCGAGGAAGCGGATCCTGACAAGAATAAGCTCGAAGTGGAGGGAACTAAATTCTCCATCGCCCCCAATGCGGTGATGAATGATTCCACTTTCTGGAACCAGGTCAGGCCCGTTCCGCTCACACGCGAAGAACGTGAGACCATTGCAACCCGGGATTCACTGTATGGATTCGGCGATGCATCTTTGTCGGAAAGCCGCGACTCCCTGATCAGGGCCAGAAAACCCGGCTTCAGGACCAGGGATCTTATTATCGGTAAGACATTTCAGTCGAAGGACCGCAAAACAAAATTCATCTATGGCGGACTCATTGATCCTTCAATGCTATCATATAATACAGTTGACGGGTGGATATATGGACAGGAAATCGGGTATGATTACCGGCCTACAACCCGCGTGGTGTACCGGTGGAACCTTCGCGCGGGATATGCCTTTTCCAGGGTTGCACCGGCGATCGACTGGAACTCAAGCATCCTGTATGCGCCCCGGATCAGGGGCAAGATCGCATTGCGTGTAGATTACCGCTCAATGGACTTCAACCGGGAAACCGGGATTCCTTCGCTTATCAACAGTGCCTATTCCCTCTTTTACAGGGAAAACTATTCCAAACGCTTTGAAAACCTGGACGTATTGCTGGAACACAGGATGGATCTTGCAACAGGTCTCGTATTCTATGCAACCGCCGACTACCAGAGGCGAAGAGAGTTGACCAATCATTCCGGTTTTTCATTCTTTTACAGAAATTCCAAAAGCTTCTCAGGTAATTATCCTGAAAACTATGACCCGTCCTTGCCCATCTTCGATGACTCCAGGTTGCTCGCCGGTCAGCTCAGACTCGAGTACACATATGAATATTACTACCGCCTGCGGAATGGGAGAAAGCAATATTTCAAGTCCGATTACCCGACGATCTACGCTGTGTACCGGCACGCATTCCCGGTAGAAAGCTCAGGATGGTCAGACTACAGTTTGGTTTATGGTGGGCTGCAGCATGAACGGGAAGTGGGTTTACTATCAACGCTTAACTATAAAATCGAATACGGGAAGTTTCTTCATGCCGATGCATTGCACTTTTCAGACATGAAGCATTTTAAAGTCTCCCCGATTTTGTTTGACGCAGTAGGCTTCCAGGAGACCTTCATGTTGATAGATTATTATCGTGCCAGCACCAACAGCGCATATCTCGAAGGTCATGCCAGGCTCACTTCACCCTTCCTGATGTTAAAAATGCTGCCCTGGTTCAGCGAACGATTATGGAATGAGGCGTTGTCTGTAAGCTACCTCAATTCTGTGAACTACCTCAGCAATGACAGGGTACAGAATCACATCCAGGTGGGGTACAGCCTGAACGAGATCGGTTTTTTATTTGACATCGGTATCTACGCTGCATTTGAAAACTGGAAGTACCATGGTACCGCGCTGCGTTTTTACCTGAGATTCTGATCTGAACAGTTTGCCTGTTAACACCACCAGGAAAGCCCGGGTGTAATTATTTATTCACTGCCGGACGTTCCCGTTCGAGAATGAGCCCGCGCATGATCAGGTACTGGGCCGTTATATAGGTTAGCATGATCAGAAAGCCGGCAAATGGGATCTCAGTATGAAATTTATTGATCGCAATCAGGCTATCGGAAGCAACAAAGAATAGTGACCCGGCAAAGACGAGCCGGAAACTGTTAAAATCCACCCTGTCGCGCCGGTTGAGCGCAGCCAGTGACATGCCGATCAGGGAGATGGCATACACCAGCACCACCGGTGCCATGATTCCCTCAAGTTCAGGATACAACAGGCGATAGATCAGTACACCATACACCAGGAACGGGATCAGCCACAACGGATTTCTCAGTAACAGCCCTTTGATATCATTTTCTGCACTGAAAAGAAAGATTAAAATATAGGTGAGTTGGGCAAGCAGGAATCCTCCCAGCCCGAGGTAGAAGGTCATTTCGTTGTTATATCCACTGGAAAACATCAGGAATATATCACCAGTCCAGCTGAAAAAGAATGCCAGCAGCACCCATCCCTGGAATGACCTTTTTTTTGCATTGCGCAGGAAATAGACGGCAATCCAAACCATAATGAGCGGCTTCACAAAATATTCCGGTACAGCATGATCCATCAACCTGCTAGCCAGTTCCACGACAACGATGCCCACAAAGATCAGATGAAGTACTTTATTGGAACTGCTCATAATTATTTGTTTTGATAATGACCATTATCTCCCCCCCCGCAATCTGCCGGAGTATCAACCGGATTTTTTCTGACAAAAATCAAATATAAAGAAAAGCTGCAATTTTCACAGAAGATTTTGGATACACAGCTTGTGCAATCGATTGTATTTGTTTACATTTGCATGAATGAACGGTAAAAAGCGACACATCACCATACACGATATCGCGCGTGAATTGGGGATATCAGCCTCCACGGTCTCCCGTGCGCTCAGCAACAATCCCCGAATCAGCGCCGCAACGCGTGACCTGGTGCAGAAAAGGGCTGCATCAGCAGGGTATCAGCCTAACGTAATGGCCTCTTCGCTCAGGAAAGGAGAAGGCAACACGGTGGGTGTCATCGTTCCCAACATCAACCGAAGTTTTTTTTCAAACATTATCGTGGGGATCGAAGAAAAACTAAGCCTGGCAGGATTCAACCTGATGATCTGCCAATCCAACGAATCCCTTGCAAAGGAGAAAAAGGCACTTCAGACATTGATGAGTGCACGTGTAGACGGAATTATCATGTCCCTGTCAATGGAAACAACGGCCTATGATCACCTGGAACAGCTGCTGGCCAACGGGATCAGGATGGTATTTTTCGACAGGGTACCCGAAACACTCGCCGTTGATTCCGTGGTCATCGACGATCATGCTGCAGCAAAAAAAATCACGCAAAAGTTGCTCGAACAGGGATATCGTCACCCCGCCCACATCGGTGGTTCCAACAAGATCAACGTATATCACCAGCGGAAATCAGGATATTTAGAAGCATTGAACGCGTATGGTACTCCCATGATACATTCGCATATCGTTGAAACTGAAATGACAAGGGAGGGTGGCAGACAGGCCTTCCGGAAAATCATGCAATCGGATCCACGTCCCGATGCATTTGTTTGTGCCGGTGACCTGGCTGCCCACGGTGTTCTTCTTGAAGCACTGGCACAAAACTTCCGCATACCAGAGGAGTTCGCAGTAAGTGGATTCGCCAACGAAGAATTCACTCCACATATTACGCCACCGTTGACCTCAGTGAACCAGAAAGGCATCCAGATTGGCATGCAGGCGGCACGACTCTTCCTTGAGCAGAAAGTCACAAAAAGCGGAACAAAAGTCGTCATTGACCCCGAAGTATTGTTCAGGGAGAGTACGATGAGAAAATTAAAAACAGTAACACAGTAAAACAAAACAGATATGGCAACAAATTATGAAATTCGTTATTCAAATCATCCCGATGATGCAAAACATTACGACACTGAACGGATGAGAAAAGATTTCCTGGTTCAAAACCTTATGACACCCGGAGATGTGAATATGGTATACTCTATGAATGACCGCTTTATTTTAGGAGGTGCTGTCCCCCTTGCAGAACCACTTGAACTGGAGGCAATTGATCCGCTTAAAGCCGGACACTTCTGTGACAGGAGGGAACTCGGCATCATCAACGTGGGTCCGAAGGGGTCGGTCCTGGCAGACGGAAAAGTATATCCCCTTGAATACAAGGAAGCGATCTATATCGGAGCAGGGACCAAAGAAGTGAAATTCCAGAGTGAGTCACCAGACCAGCCGTCGCGTTTCTATTTTAATTCGGCACCAGCACACAAATCCTATCCAACGAAACATATAACGCTCGCGGATGCGGATACCGTTGAACTTGGCGCCCTGGAATCGAGCAATGCCAGGAAGATCAATAAGTTGATCGTGAACAGCGTGGTGGATATATGTCAATTACAGATGGGCATGACAGAGCTCAAAGCGGGCAGTGTCTGGAACACCATGCCGGCGCACCTGCACAGCAGGAGAATGGAAGCCTATTTCTATTTCGAGGTGCCGGATGACCAGGCTGTTTGTCACTTCACGGGTGATCCAAAGGAGACAAGGCATATCTGGCTCCACAATGAAGAGGCTGTTGTATCGCCTTCATGGTCGATTCATGCCGCCGCAGGGACCAGCAACTATATCTTTATCTGGGGAATGGCCGGTGAAAACCTTGATTACGGAGACATGGACGCATTTGGTCCGCGGGATCTCAGGTAAACAACAGGGTATTTTATAACCAACAAAAAACAAAAATATGTCACTACAACTATTTGATCTTAAAGGGAAAACGGCACTCGTAACCGGAGCAACGCACGGATTGGGCATGGCCATTGCAACAGGTCTTGCCAATGCCGGCGCCAGGATCATTATCAACGATAAATTCACTGATAAGCTGTATGCTGCCAGGGATGCCTATAAAAAGAATGGCATTGATGTGAGCACCTATGAACTTGATGTAACCGATGAAGCGGCAGTGAACGAAATGATCCCGCGTATTGAGAAGGAGGTTGCACCGATTGACATCCTGGTTAATAATGCAGGGATTATCAAGCGGATTCCGATCCTTGAAATGAAAGCCGATGAATTCAGGGAAGTACTGGATGTGGATCTGACCGGTCCCTTCATCATGTCCAAGGCCATCGTCCAGGGAATGATCGATCGCGGGCATGGTAAAATCATCAACATGTGTTCGATGATGAGCGAGTTGGGAAGGAACACCGTTTCGGCTTATGCAGCTGCAAAAGGTGGTTTGAAGATGCTAACCAAAAACATGGCCACGGAATGGGCAAGACACAACATCCAGATCAACGGGATCGGTCCGGGATATTTTGCAACTGCACAGACCGAGCCGATCAGGGTGGATGGACATCCATTTAACGATTTCATTATCAACCGGACCCCGGCCGGTAAATGGGGAGAGCCGGAAGAGCTTGCCGGAACAGCGATTTTCCTTGCATC
>CAYOSB010000094.1:0-13848 GCA_964406495.1 uncultured Bacteroidaceae bacterium
AAAAACGAAATTTATAACATATTGTAAATTAATACTATAACTAAAATATATACTTATGAAAGTAGTAACATTCGGAGAAGTAATGCTCCGCCTGAAAACACCAGGTTTTGAAAGGTTCGGACAATCCAATAATCTTGAAGCCACATTTGGCGGTGGCGAAGCCAACGTTGCTGTCTCCCTTGCCAATTACGGGGTGGATGTATCCTTTGTCAGCAGGCTTCCGCAAAACGATATTGCTGATGCCTGCATAAATGAATTGCGCGGATTGGGAGTCGATACATCCCATATCCTCCGTGAAGGAGACCGTATGGGAATCTATTTCCTGGAAGCCGGTGCAGTATCCCGTGCCAGCAAAGTGATCTATGACCGGAGTCATTCTGCCGTTTCAGAGATCAGTCCGGGCATGATCGACTGGGAAGAGGTCTTCCGTGATGCCGGCTGGCTCCACTGGACCGGGATCACCCCCGCCATTTCGCAGGGAGCGGCAGACACATGCAAGGAAGCCATTGAAGCTGCCAACAGGCTCGGCGTGATGGTCTCCACAGACCTGAATTACCGGAAAAACCTCTGGAAATATGGAAAAACGGCCCGGGAGGTCATGCCAGGACTCGTCAAGGGGTGTGACATCATCCTCGGGAACGAAGAAGATGCGGCCATGGCCCTGGACATTCATCCCGACGGAGTGGATGTGAACAAAGGTGAAGTGGAGGCCGGGGCCTATCTTTCCGTTTCAAAAAAGATCATGGACCTGGTGCCCCGGTGCCGGAAGGTCATCACCACCCTGCGCGGCTCCGTCAGTGCGAGCCACAACAGCTGGAGCGGCGTGCTGTACGACGGAAAAACACTTTTTACCGCACCCACTTACGAAATCACACATATCGTTGACCGGGTCGGTGGAGGCGACTCCTTCATGGGCGGATTGATCTATGGTCTGCTGACTTATCCTGAAGACGACCAGCGCGCATTGAATTTCGCAGTAGCCGCTTCGTGCCTGAAGCATACGATCGTTGGCGACTACAACAGGGTCACCGTCCAGGAAGTGGAAAAACTAATGGGCGGCGATGCCAGCGGCAGGGTTTCCAGGTAATGACCATCATGCCTGTTACAAGGTAGGATTTCCCGGAGAATTATCGTTGGCGAACGAATACAGCCTGGGAATCCCAGCGGTTGTACCATAACGGCAAGCAACATGACGGCAATCAATACGGCTGGACGCAGGATGACAGCACCCGGTTTTACCATACCAGGCAAGCGAAGATTATGAAAAACCGCCGGAGATCAGTATTTTTCAGAAAAAAATATTAAAAAACAGTAACTATGAAAATGAAAACGTATCAATTGACCTTTTGTCTCGTTCTATTCGCAATCATCCAGCCGTGGTCAACGGCGTTCAGCCAGGAAGTGCCACTGGAAGACCTGAATGAAAAATGGAGCTTCTATGGTGAAGGCCAGCGTCAAATGAATTTTGGCATGTTCCACATGCAGGAAGGCCCGGCCAGCAAGGGCGTGATGATCGTCAGCCCGGAACCTTACGTTGCGGACGTTACCGTTAGTTATGAAATGATGCCGATGTCAGCAGCCAGTGTCTGCGTGATTCTCCTCAACGCATCGGACGAAGATGAAGGGCAAACATTGACCGTACCGGCAGATTATGACGGGTCGATCGGACTCTGGACCGCCGGGACCAGCAACTATTTTTTCGCATTTCATAACGAGGCCCACAATGCGACCCCCTTCCTCAAACGTTTTCCCGATAAGGGTGATCTTTACAGGTCTGAGAAGAACGTGATGCAACCGGGCAACTTTTACACCGTGGAGACCGGCCGTTCGGGCAACAAGCTCTGGATGAAGATCGACGGGAAGCGGATCTTAAAGTTCACCGATCCGGATCCCATGGCGGGCGGTCACGTCGCGTTCCGCATAAGAGGACTGAATGGCGAGCCGGCATCCTGCCTGATCAGGAAGGTGATCATAGAATAAAGAATCTAGACCCCTGAATGAGTTCTGATATGGGATCGCATCGATGATATGTCCTTCCATGCTGAAGATGACTTCGTATTCAGTGGACCGGATCGCGTCGATGATATGTCCTTCGATGCTGAAGATGACTGCGTATTCAGTGGACCGGATCGCGTCGATGCATACCCGTCGATGCGGATGTTAACTACGTGATCAACATCTCCTCCTCGCCATACATTTTATTCCAGGCCTACCCCCACATCAGTCCCGTAGACCATACCCGGTTTTGCGTTGTTCTGGCTGTACCCGGATCTGTAAAAGTTGTTGGTGAGCTCTATGGCGACACCGGTCTCATGTAATTTCGCATATACGAAATCCCCTGTGCCGTTTCCTGGCATGGGTTGCGCAAAATATGAAGTGTACACATGCACCTGTCCGCCCCTGTTGTCGATGCCAGGAGCGCCGCACTTCTGAAAATTCGCCTGCTGGAAACGTACGGTGCCACTGTTGATGATGGCACCTACAGTAGGACTGCCCCAGAACGCACTGTTGTAAAGGACCAGGCGCGCATCAGGGTGAACTTTTTCAGTTCCGACTTCTTCTCCCATCAGCACATATGACCTGACAGGTGTCTCGATGCGCGTATTCACCAGTTCAGAGTTAATGGCTGTTATTTTGGTATGCTTGTCAGCGTCTTCGACAAACAAGGAATAGGTGCACCCGTCAGACCCATGACCGATCACTGTCATCTCCGCGGGATTGTTGCCGGTGATCGCATCTTTCAGAAAATGAATTCCATATACTGATCCGTAGACGAAATTGTTAAAGATCGTCTGGTCTTTAACATCAGCGAATTTCAGTGCACTGCAATTTGCCTGCACGTAGCGCATCAAACGGGTGTGCGGATATCCCTGTCCACCCTCCGGAAGCCTGGTCCCGTAATGCGGGTTGAACTGCATGTTTCGGATGTATCCTCCGTCAGCGCCGCCCCCGACCCAGATGCCTGCCCTGGCAAGTACGCCTGCAAAATAATCGATATAGTGTCCGCTGGTATTATAGGAAGCAAGGTCGATGCCTTTATCGCCTGCCGATACTGTTACATTTACTACGTATACATTCGGACCCTGTCCCTGGATCAGGAAGGGTGTCTTCCTTGGATCCTCTGTGCTGAAACCGTCCGTTGCGAGATTCAACTGGGCGATGGTAATTCCCCTGATCCCGGCATCTTCTTCGATCTGCAGCAGCGAGGGGCCATCTTCACCGGAAGCACCGCCGGAATAATTTGTAAATATGGCTGAACCACCGCTCATGGTATGGTGCTGCACATCCCATGATCCTCTCAATTCTACACCTGATGGAATTCTTACCGGATCGTTGACCAGGTATCTGCCGGCCGGAAGGTAAAGCGTACCGCCACCGGCGGCTTTCAGTGCATTGAGTGCCTGCTGCAATTGTGTAGAAACATTTACTGTGGGCCGGTCATTGTTATAACCTGTCGCCCCTGGCAGATCGGCTTTCAACACATTGTTGGATGCAGGACGTGGGTGCACCTTGATATTTGTCCTTATGTTTCCGGGGACCGGATCAAACAGGTATGCATCGTCGCTGATCAATTCCACTTTTGCGGAGGTGCTGTTGTTTATCACATCCAGATTGCGATCATATCCGGAGTTCACCGACTGTAATGTGTTCACGTCTTCACCCAGCAACACATGGCCCGTGGGGTTTTTGAATTTGCACTGGCTGAGCAGCACGTTCCCATTGTTGATCGTAAGCGCATAGTCGGGATATTCGCTGAACGTACAACTTTCAAAAGATACCACCCCGTCGCTTCCATCGCTCACGACCGGACCGGTGAATTCCACACCATTGAATTGCACGGAAGTTTTGAAATCGTCATAGAAATACACTGCATTGTCACCTCTTTCGGCTCCGAATGTGGAATTGGAGATCAGCAAACCGTATGGGTTGACCTCCTGGACATACAACCCGTTTTTGCAATTATGAATATTGATCTCATAGAACTGCGCATTGGGCGCATTCCTGAAACCGGGTTCCCTGCCGATCCACATCCCCGTCTTGTACCCGGACACATCCAGGTAAGATACATATTCCCAATCGGATCGGTGCATTTTGAATCCTGTGCCGTTTTCACTGGTATAAAGGGTTGCATTGGCAAGAGTAGGCGCACCTGTAAGTCCTGAATTTGCCCAGTATTTCGGGTTGATCTTCACATTTTCGACGCGTCCGATGTCGGTGCACACATGCACCTCGATCCCGGTATTGAGGGCCGTGATGTAGCTGTTCAGCACATAGTGCAGTTCGCTGGGGGCGGAATAGAATCCATTATAGGTATTCACCATGGTAACATTTTCAATGGTGGCGCAGTCCCCATCTGTCTGGAAAAAGGTCCATGGATAGGGTTGTATGTCATTGATCTCCTGCTCAGGATACCAAACGGACAAATTGGTTACGCCGGTTCCCTCGTTCATTTCAATGAACCTGTCGGCAATACTGGTATAGGTCGTGCGAAGGGCATTCCCCGCCTGCGCATCGTTCCACCAGCTTTCCACCGTTCCATTGGCATTGGGTGCATTTTTTCCCACGCGTACTTCGAGGATGGTTCCCAGCACTTTACCACCATATTCCTCTGGATCTGCCCAGTCCCCACGGAGCTGCACACCCCGGGGAAGCTTCAGTCCGTAATTGTATGCAAAGTCTTCCCGGGTTTCCTCTGTGCCCTTTCGCACCCTTACGTTGATGTTGGCCGTTTGCGTGCTGTGAAATTCATAATTGCCCGCCGGGATGTAGACCACGCCACCTCCACTATTATAAGCAGCGTCAATGGCAGCCTGGAATGCCTGCCGGTTGTCAAATCCCGGCTCCGCTTTTGCACCAAATTCCGGATCGGTCACCACGAAGTCGGAGATCACCCAGTCCTTGGTGGGATACACCGTTGTGATGCTTTGTTCGATCGCCTGTTGGTGATTTTCCCCTGGCTGGTCACGGAACATTGGCCGGTCACCCGACAAGGGGTTGTCGCCCGACATTGGGTGGTCGCCCGACAGGGGGTGGCCACCCGACAGGGGTTGACCTCCCGCCAGGAATTGGTCGTGCGAGATGGGTTGGTCACCCGACAGGGGTTGGCCTCCCGCCAGGAATTGGTCGCCCGACAGGGGGTGGTCGCCCGAAAGGGGTTGCGTGCAGGACATTGAATGTGCGAAAGATTCTGCCTTTGTGCCTGCACCCGGTTGCGCATTAACTATGTTTGCTGAAGACATTGCGGTCAGGGTGATCAGGACGATCAGGGCCTTTTTACTCCACTTTGTTGTTTTTTTTATCATGCTATTTTACTTAATAATTATTTTACAAAGCCTGCGTCCCTGTCCTGCACCACCGCCACCGCGATTCCACGTTTTTAGGGGGCAGCATGTCCCGGAAAGACTTTTAATGTCCCTCACCAGGATGTTCCGGTTTACCCACCGGATCATCCACCCGTTTCAAATCCAGGTCATGGAAATCGAAGCTAAAATCAATATTCGGGGAGATCCCTTCCATGGTTATGCCCACAGGTATTCCTTCAGGGTCAAGGCTGAACGTGGCAAAGGCACTGCATTCCATATCTGTATAATCCCACTGAATGGCAAACGTGGTTGCTTTATAGTACAACATCTCACCGTTCAGTTTAGGTGATCTGAGCGAGCGGATCATCAGGAGTTCCTCTCCCTGGTCCTCTTCCAGCCAGATCTCCATTTTTCCGAACCAGTCATCCTCATACATACCGGTATATTTTGAAAGGTCACGTTCTTCCTGTTTTGCCAGTTCGGTAGTTGCCCATACGGCGTTGAGCACAGAGTCTGCTTCTCCCTTCCCGGATTCGATCCTGCTTTTTGCAAAACCGTTCCAGTCCATCGGCTCTGCGCCTGTAAATCCGTCCAGGATGTTCTGCGCCAACGTGAAATAATTCAGTCCGCCGGGCAATGTATTGGTCAGCACCACCACCCCGGCGTTCAGTTCCGGTACCAGGGCCGTTTTGGAGAGCATCCCGGCAAGTCCGCCGGTATGACTCACCACGGTATATCCATTCATATCGCCCAATACCCACCCCAGTCCGTAGGCATTTAAATGGCTGCCATAGCGCTCATCACCGCGGGCATTATACCTGATCACGGTATGCGGATACCACATTTCCTTCTGGGCTTCCTCAGAAAAAAGTATTTTCTCCAGGTCCGGACCAAATTTCCCTTCATTTAACTGCACCAGCATCCATTTGGCCAAATCACTGACGCATGCCCAGATCCCTCCGGCAGCATTGGTCAGGTCCAGGTCGTAGAAACTCACAGTTTTGATCTCACCGGTTTCTGTGGAATGGGGCGTTGCTATGTTGGACCTGTTGCTGATCCTGCTGTAAGAGGCCGCAGATTGCTTCATTCCAAGCGGTTGCATTATACGTGCTTCAACAAATTCTTCCCAGGACATTCCACTTGTTCGGGCCACCACCTCTCCTGCCACGATATACAGGAGGTTATCGTAATCATATTTCGTGCGGAAATCTGACACCTGTTCCTGGTACTGGAAACTCCTCACCACATCATCGATAGTGAAATCACTCCCATCAGGAAAGATCATCAGGTCACCCGCGCCAAGTCCGAGTCCGCTGCGATGGGTCAGCAGGTCCACGATCGTGAAATTCGCGGTGACATACGGATCGTACATCCTGAATTCCGGGATATGATCGATCACCCGGTCGTCCCACTTCAGTTTCCCCTCGTCCACCAGCATGGCCAATGCAGCTCCTGTAAATGCCTTGCTATTGGAAGCTATGGCAAAGAGGGTGTTTTCATCCACCGGTTCCTGTGTCTCGATGGACCGGACGCCATATCCTTTCTGAAATACCACCTCCCCGTCCTGCACCACCGCGACCGCGATTCCCGCCTGTGGGGTCAGTTCCATTGCTGATGCAACGATCGAGTCGACCTGGTGTTCCGTGAGCGGCTGTGCTTTGATGGAAAGGCCGGCAACTGCGATAAGGAATGTGACCGGGATCATTCGAAAAAGGAGCTTTGGGATTGCTGAGGTTGCGTGCCGGAATATTGCGGACCGAAATGTTGAAATGCGGAAACCCGTGGATAGGAACATTGCCATCAGGCCGGCTCTGGAGTGGGCGGTGGTGGAGTAGTAGACTGTTGAACGGTCGGTTGCTGAACGGCCGGTCGTTGAAGGGTCGGTCGTTGAAGGGTCGGTCGTTGAACGGTCAGTTGCTGAATGGTCGGTTGCTGAATGGTCGGTCGGTGAACAGTCGGTCGTTGAAGGGTCGATCGTTGAACGGTCAGTTGCTGAATGGTCGGTTGCTGTACGGTCGGTCGTTGAACGGTCGGTCGTTAAAGGGTCGGTCGTTGAACGGTCAGTTGCTGAATGGTCGGTTGCTGAACGGTCGGTCGTTGAACTGTCGGTTGCTGGCTGGTAAGATATGAGCCCGGGAACATATAGCTTTTTCATCATGTATATTTTAGAAAATAAATATACTGAAAAATCAGGGGTTTTATTTTTTCCGACTGTTTTAAAAGAAACGGGCTAAAATAATTGAAGCTGTAACATGTGTTGAAAAAAACCATTGGTTCTGGAATTGGCATTCCGTGGTCTTCTATAATTCCACATTGATATTCAGTTTGCCTCCAAGACCGGATTCGACAATTCTTCGAAGGGTGGAAATCCGCACATCACTCGAAGCTCCCTCTATTTTGGCGATGTAAGCACGACTTACATTCAGCTTTCGTGCCAGTTCCTCCTGCGTCATATGGGCATTCAGTCGAGCCGATCGGACCAGCTCTGCTACCATATATGCTTCAGCTTTTTGTTCAAACGATTTACGCTCCTGCGTACCTGCCTTTCCATATTTCCTGTCGAAATGCGCATTGATGGTAATCGCCTCATTTTTAGTTCGATTTGTTCTCATAATACTTTTTCCTCAAACTTTTAGCACGTTCAAGTTCTCTCCTGTATATTTTCTGAGATTTCTTCTGTATGCCATGTAAAAGAATCACAACTTTACCTTTATCAAAAAATGAGAATATCCTGTATATTACTCTGGTACTCTATCCTGATCTCAAATATACCATCTCCCAGGTGCTTAAAAAATTTCCCGGGAATAGGATTAACAGAAATAATGATCTGCAATACATAATCGACCTTATCCTGCAAGTCCTGTTCCAGACCATCGTAGAAATCCCAAAAATATGCGCCGAAAGGTATGAGTGTCCTGTTTGTGCTCATGCAAATGTAACTAATTAGTTACGTACTTAGAAATATTTTCCGGAAAATCGTTGGCTATTGGCTTTATTCATGTGATGACTTGCCTGGATATCTTACAATTGGTAGGATTCTGCTCTTGAATCTGTATCCGTTATAGGATTAGTTACAGTCAATTCTGCCTCATTCGGCAAAGACACGCTTGAGAAGAACGGAACCAGGGTGTCCATAGTCCCCTCCCCCCGCACCCCGTAATTGCCATAAAAAATTGATGACTTGCACCAGTTTATTTTGGGATGTCCACCATTTGTCCACCTCAAAAATTAGAGATTAACACACGTGAAGTCTACTTTTATCCTGCCAATTGAAACCGGCATCCCACCAACAGGCTACGAACCGGTAATCTGAACTTAACAGGAAGAACCCGGTTTAACTTAAACAGATTTCAAAACCCTCCCCCCCAAACAAGCTCTTGTTTTATACTTTAATTAACAACAATACATTATGAATACAAAAATGAATCTATTGTACGGGGCCATAGCTGCCCTCTCCGGCGCATTGCTTCTCTCTTTAAGTGGCTGCGAAAAGAAGAATGTCGGTGGTCCGGCTGAAGTAAGTGCATTCTTACAGGAATTACCTTCCTGGAATGAATTTTCACCCCCCGGAGAAATCCAGACTCCCACAGAAAAAGGCGAACCGGTGCCTTTAGAACCTGTTGTACTGGATGTGGAGGTGATCAATGAAGATGGAAATACGGAAATACTCGAAGATGTAACCTATTCCTGCCAGTCGCAACCCTTTACCCTTGCCGACAATCCACAGCAAATTGCCATGTACAGTCCCGACCGTGAGATACTATACGCCGGTGCACTCATCCAGGGCAAAAGTCATCGCGACGGGCTGGGAAGTTTGCTGGGATTGCCTATTGCGGAACGGGCACCTATAAGGGTATCCATTCCCGGACTGGCCAATGACGATAACTTCCGCACTGTTGAAAATCCCAGCCAGGCCACTGTTGACCAGGCCATCGGGTCAATGGTTGGCAATGCAACGGCCAGCGGTCTGGCTACCCCGAGTTCCATCAGCTTTAAAATGGAAACCTACTACAATGAAAAGCAATCGGCCCTGCAGATGGGGATCTCGGGAAACTACCTGGGTTTTGAAGCTTCTGCCAGCGGCAGCATTGACCAGCAGCGGTCGGAAAAAACCATAACAGCACAATTTTACCAGAAAATGTATGAAGTGGTGGTGGAAGCACCGCAGAGCCCGGGTGATTTTTTCAACGAGGATTTCACCGAAGAACGGCTTCAGCAGCAGATCAGCCAGGGACGGATCGGACCTGATAACCTGCCGGTGTATGTGTCAAATATCGTCTATGGCCGAATGATGATGTTCTCTATTACCTCAACCGCCAGTGAATCCGATATCAGGGCCACTATGCAGGCCGGGTATAATGGAATTGGAGGAAGTGCGGAAGCCAGCATGGATGCCAAACAGAAAGCTATTCTGCAGGAGTCTAAGATCAAGATCACTTCGATCGGTGGTGACGCAGAGGCGACCCTGGCCATGATACGTTCGGGCGACTGGTCACAGTATTTTACCAACACTGCACCTCTGTCGAGTGCAGCTCCCATGAGCTACACCTTTCGCAACCTGGGCGATGGAAGCATTGCCAGTGTTACGGAATCCACTGAGTACAACATACGCTCCTGTGATGCTACGCAGGCCACACCGGGTACTTTTAATTTTACGGCGGTCCAGAATCTTGGTCTGCCCATTACCGCACCGGTGAAGGTGATGATGGGCGATGTGGATGATGATGGCAACCAGGACCTGATCTACAACCATGTGAGCGCCAGTGCCAATGAAACAGTAGTAGCTTTCGCTAACGGCGACGGAACGTTCACCATGGGTCCGGCAATCTCACATAGTGTTACACCTGCCAACGGCTGGAGTCAGTATGTTGCTAAAGTGGGCGATTTCGACAACGATGGCCAAGCTGACCTGGCCTGGGGCAGGGTCTTAACCACCAACACCACTTATGTAGCTTTGTCTAATGGGGACGGGACATTTGAAGAAATGCCCATGTTTACAAAAGAGGGGGCAAGCTGGGGAACGAATTACCGGTTTGAAACCGGGAATATTGACGGCAAGGACGGGGATGACCTGATCTGGAATGTGCTGGTCGGCTCCAACAGGATGTATGTTACTTTTTCAAATGGTGACGGAACATTCGGAACAGACAATTCTGAGCCCACAACCGGGACATTCCAGGACCATCCTGCCAGTGGCTGGAGTTGGACCGAATACATGCTTTCAGTTGCCGATGTCAATGGCAATGGCCGCGATGACCTGATCTGGTATACACAGGGAAAGGATTATCATTATGTATACATTGCTGAATCGGTCAGTGATGCGCCAGGGTCTGTATTTAGCTTTAAAAGTCGTTTTGACAGGGGTACATCGCGCGGTTGGACGAGTTATGAAGTGGTCGTGGGTGATATAGACGGTAAGGCAGGGGCAGACCTGGTTTGGGTCAATCCAACGGGAGCGGAAAGCATACCGGTACACAGGGACCTGAGCACCGAGGGAACGACGGGAGTTGAAATCGGCCCCCTGCAGTATATCCACCGTGAAAATGGTCCATATGACTGGCAGCTGCGGTTGCTGGATGTGAACGGAGACGGACGAAAAGACCTGCTCGCCAATGCCCTGGAAACAGTGAATCACCTTGTGATAGGCCTTGGAAAATCAGATGGTGATTTTGATTTTTCCCGAATCAGCCAGGACCATCCGGCCGGCGAACAGTGGCCTCAGTTCCAGGTCCTGACCGGAGATATCAACGGCGATTTGCGCGCGGATGTGGTGTATGTGAACGCTGATGCAACGAATAGCGTGTATGTAGGACTGGCCCGGGGGAGTGCGCAGTAGAACAAGCAAAAGCTTTTATCAGAAAAGCAACTGGAAAAGCTGCAGCTAGTTAAGCAATAGTTAACTTCTCAGATATATTGCACCAATCATGAGTTCAGATATGTAGCACCAGTTAAAATTTAAGAATTATAGCACCAGGGATATGGTCGGACGAGTAAACAATCGTCCGGCCATTCCACATAAAATAGAAAAAACTGTTCACAAGGTTTGTAAGATACTTGCCAGCTTTATACAAAAAACAGATATTCAGGACAACACTTTGCTAAAAGATTACCTTATGAGAAAGTATATTTTCGCTGTTGTATGCATTGTTTTGCTGATTCCGAAGGCGAATTATGCCCAGACGAACCGGATTGACAGCCTGTTGTGGGTGTATGCCCAACAGCCTGATGATACTTCCAAAATGTATACCCTCACCCACCTGATCAATGCGTATATGTACCGCGATCCGGAGCAATCCATGGCGTTTGCCCGGGAGAAACTCAGGCTGGCCCGCACGCTTGATTTTCATCAAGGTGAGAGCCTGGCAAATTTCCATATGGGGGTATTGCAACACAACCTGGATCACTACGATTCAGCAAACATCTACTACAGGCGGGCGTATGACCTGGCCAGGGAAATAAGCGATACGATGCGCATGGTGCTGGCAATCGACGGGTTGGCTGGGACAAACCTGAAAACAGGCAATTTTGCTGCTGCCGATTCACTCAACGATATTAACATTGTCATTTTGAAACGTATAAAGGATCATTACCGGCTGGCAACAGTGTATGCTGCTAAAAGCCAGGTTAGTAAGGAACAGGGAAATTTCAATATTGCCTTCAAATATGCCCTGGAAGCGCTGCAACTGATCAAAGAATTTGACAAGCCCGTTCGCAGGGCCGATATACTGTACCAGCTTGCCGTTATTGAGCAGGAACTCGGTCATATTCAGGATGCCATTGCCTACAGCAGGGAAGCCCTTCAGATTTACCGGGAGCACGATGACCTGATGTACCAGGCGCTCTTGCTGGGAAATCTTGGAAACCTGATTGTCATCCAGGGGAATTATAATGAAGCGCTGGCGCTTATACAGGAAAGTACAGTCATGGCAGATAGCGCAGACACCCCTGCAATAAAAGCTGCTTCGCTCAATAGTTTAGGAAACCTCTATATGTTGCAGGACCGATACGAACGGGCCCGGGAAGCACTTGATGAGGCCCTTGATCTTGCCTCCCACACGGGTGACCTGCCCGGAAAAGTAAAAACACTGAACACCCTGGGTGCATTGCTACATAGTGTCAAGGACCCGCAACAAGCGATCCAATACTTAAACGAATCCATTCGTATTGCGGAACAGTTGAACCTGAGACCGGACCAGAGTAACGCCTATCTTGAGCGATCGGAAAGTCATGAAGATTTGGGAATGAGTGAATTGGCACTTGCGGATTACAAAGCGCACAAGCGATTGTCTGACAGTATTTTTGCATCCGAAAAAATGCAGCAAATTGAAGAGTTGCGCATCATCTACGAAACTGAGAAAAAAGACCAGGAAATTGAAATACAAAAAATTCAGATTGAACTTTTGGCCCAGAAAGAGCAAAATTACAGGAACAGGATTCTGCTGCTGACCATATTGCTGGTATTGTTCGTTATTACTGTGTTCATGGTCCAGATGGCACTGCGCCAGAAACTGAAGAGAAGACGGCTGGAGCATGAAACCACCAATGAATTGCTGGCGATAAAGAAAAGGGAATTCACCACGCAAATCCTCCACCTGGCGCAAAAGAATGAACTGCTGCTGGACCTGAAAGCCATGATCCGGGGATTGAAAAGTGAATGTCCCGACAGCGCCCTGCAGAAGCAGATCATCAACAAGATCAATATTGACATCAATAATGAACGCTCCTGGGAGAGATTTCAAAACTACTTTGAAGACCTCCACAAAGGGTTTGATGATAAAATGAGAAAGATCGCTCCCGAAATTTCGAAAGGGGAACTCCGCCTGGCTGCACTATTGAAAATGAACCTCAATTCCCACGAAATTGCCAGTGTATTAAATATTTCACAGGAAGGGATCAAAAAAGCGAGATACCGGCTGCGTAAAAAACTGGGACTTGCAACCACCGAATCACTTGAGGATTTCCTGGGCAGTATGCGGTTTTCATGAACTAAGCCAAAGACTATAAAAGTATACAATCCAGTGATTTAATTATCCTAAACACCCGCCCCTGGCGAATTGTCCTACAGAACAACAAGGGGTTTCACAAGATTGACACCCTCTGCTCCATGATAGAGTTGAATAAAGTAACTTCCTGCTGTACTGCCCTCGTCCAGCGAAATATTCAGGTCGTTACTTCCCCGGTCCAAACTCCCTTTGTACAGATTATATAGCAACTGGCCGTTGGCATTATACAGGTTCAGCTCTGCATCCAGCATCGGTTGATCAATAACAATCCTCAGTCTAACGCGACCTTCATCAACAGGATTCGGGAATATGGCAAATTGGTTCACAGGAAAGCCCAGGTCCCTAACGCCTGTCTGCTGATGCGAAATGGTGAATCCCTGTTCAACAAGATTAAAGTTCCCCATTTGATCACAAGCACTAACCGTCATCGTGTAAGTGCCATCAGGCAAAGAATCCTGTATTTCATATAATAATTTATGTTCAGCAGGTGACCAATAAGCATCTAATGTGTCCCCGTTCAATGTCATTGAAATCTTGCCCAT
>CAYOSB010000095.1:0-13758 GCA_964406495.1 uncultured Bacteroidaceae bacterium
GTTGATTAAACAAGCTATCTTTTATCTTTTTTTGCACAAATCGCTCGATCTAGGTCAAATTAATCCACAATACTATATATGTCAACCAATAGTAAACGAATTTATTTAAGTCCTCCACACATGTCCGGTCATGAGATGAAGTATATCAAGGAGGCTTTTGATACAAATTGGGTGGCACCATTGGGACCGAATGTAGATGCGTTTGAAACTGCTCTTGCAACCTATTGTGAGGTGGATTATGTAGCTGCGTTAAGTTCCGGAACTGCTGCACTTCACCTGGCACTGATAATGCTTGGTCTGAAACCCGGGGACGATGTGATTGTTTCAACGTTTACCTTTGCTGCAACTGTTAACCCGATAGTATATCTTGGGGCTACACCCGTTCTGGTGGATAGCGAAAACGAGACCTGGAATATGGATCCGGATTTACTGGAAGATGCCATCAGAGAGCGAATTAAAGCAGGCAAATTGCATAAATTGAAAGCGATTATCGTTGTCCATTTATACGGAATGCCGGCAAAAATGGACGCAATAATGGAAATTGCAAACCGGTATCATTTGCCAGTGATAGAAGATGCCGCAGAGGCGCTTGGAAGTAAATACAACGACAAACCATTGGGTTCTTTCGGACAGATGGCCGTACTTTCATTTAATGGGAATAAGATATTAAATACTTCAGGCGGTGGGGCTTTACTTTCAAATTCAAAAACGTACATAGAGAAAGCAAAGTTCCTGGCAACCCAGGCAAGAGATGAAGCTCCCCATTATCAGCATAGTCAGATCGGCTACAATTACCGAATGAGTAACATATTAGCAGGTCTTGGACGGGGTCAGATGGAGGTGATCAGGGACCGCGTAAGGCAAAGAAGAGAAAACTTTTTGTTATACAAATCACGGCTATCAGGTATTGAGGGTATTTCTTTTCTCGAAGAACCTAATAATCAATTCTTTTCCAATTACTGGCTCACAACCATTCTTATCGATCCGGAAAAAACCGGTTCTAACCGTGAGATTATTCAGGCAGAACTTGAAAAGGAGAACATCGAAACCAGACCGCTATGGAAGCCAATGCACAAACAACCTGTTTTTTCATCCTGCCCTGCATATCTGAGGGGTATTTCTGAGCATCTTTTCAAAACAGGACTATGTCTCCCTTCTGGTTCTAATCTTACAGAAAGTGAACGGGAAACAATAGTTTCTTCAATTCATAAAGTCATTAAATAACTATATTTCCAACCCGGACGGCGTTTAATATCAAGATATAATACTTGTTATGGAATTTACATCGCTTTACTTTGCTGTTTTTGCAATCGCTTCGGTCTTCATCTATTATCTGCTGGGCCGAACAAGTAGAATCGTTTTGTTGAATCTGCTAAGCCTGGGCTTTGTTGCAAGCCTGAATCTTAACCTACTATACTATATCCTTGGATATACACTGATTAATTATTCAATTGGACTTTTTATTGGAAAAACTGAATCTAAAAAGCAAATACTTTGGATAGGGATCGGTTTGAATCTATTACAACTTATTCTTCTGAAATATGTAGATTTTACGATTACGCCGCTGTTTAAATTGTTTGATTCGGGTATCAATCCGGGAAGAATCTCAGAAATTATTGTCCCCATTGGTATATCTTATTTTACTTTCCAGGGAATAGGATATCTAGTGAATATAAAAATGGGATGGGAGAAGCCTGAACGCAACATCCTGGATTTTCTTCTTTATATTATTTTTTATCCAAAGTTTCTCTCAGGGCCAATTGAACGTTCCAATCATTTTCTTCCCCAACTGAAGAATAAAATCAGTTTTGATAAAAGTAATATGACAGTTGGATTTCGATTGATACTATTTGGTTTATTTAAGAAACTTGTTATTGCCAATCAGCTGTCATCATTTGTTACAGCAGTTTATACTAATTCAGCTACCATACCCGGCGAATTAGTCTGGCTCCTTATCCTTGTCCAACCACTTTATTTATATTTTGACTTCTCAGGTTATACTGATATTGCTATCGGTTATGCAAGGTTGTATGGTATTAAACTTATTCCAAACTTTAATAGTCCTTACCTTGCTGAAAATTTAACAAATTTTTGGCGAAGATGGCATATTTCATTGTCTTCATGGTTCAACGATTATATTTTCAAACAGCTGATGTTCAGGTTAAGGAGATGGAAAAACAAAGCTTCACTGGCTGCTCTCTTTGTGACCTGGACCCTGTTTGGTATCTGGCATGGAGCCGGCTGGAATTTTATGATTTTGGGATTTATCTTTGCCATAGCTATGATCTATGAGTTTTTTACAAGGAAGCAAAGGTATCAACTATTTTCAAAGATTCCCGGCCTCCCCCGTGTTTGGTTGGGAAGGTTTTTTACATACTTGTTTTACGGAACGGCCCTTATCTTTTTCTTTTCACCAGATCTGACTTCCACCGTAAGTCTTTTCAGTAATCTCGGAAATCTAGATGGTACAGCGGATTTAGGTATATCAATGATACCCATGTTGTTTGGGGTGGTTGTATCGATTTTTTTTATTGGCTATGAAGTATTACAAAACGATTATGAGAAATTTTTTGCCAACCTTATGAGGATTTGGAATAATTACAGATTTTTAAGGTTGGTCGTATATTATATTTTAGCTGTAGCTGTTATTTCAGAGATGGGAAATAAAGGATCTTTTGTATACGAAATGTTTTAAAACAAAGACTTATGAGAGGTAATAAGTTACATCAATATCTGATTAGATTATCATTTTTTTCAATTCCATTTATAATTGTCTTAATTGCATACTTAATTATTGATCCCTTTATGGTTTTATATGATTATGATAATTATAATAGAAATCCCTATATACAAAAAAATAGAGACTTCGTCAGTACGGAGAAGTTTATTAGGAATTCTGAAGCTTATATCTATGATTCATTTATTTTTGGGGGATCTACAGCTTATTACATATCTCCAAGAACATGGCAGAAATATATAAGTACAGAGAACCAGGTATATTCTTTTTTCGCTTCAGCTGAGCATCTAACAGGTATTTGGTCAAAGATAAAATATATAGATCATCACAATCACCATTTAAATAATGTATTGCTGATATTTGATATTCATGCTACTTTCGGCAGATTTGTAAATGACAATCCGACTTTCATGAAGCACTACGAAGTTTATCCCTCCTCCAAGCTGAATTTTCAATACGATTATTTTATCAGATTTGTCAATGTTAGGTGGTTGATACCTTATTTACATTATAGGCTGACAAACAATTATCTACCATATATGGAAGATAAGATTATTAACATTGACTATAGATTTGATCCTTTAACAAACGAGTATTACAATACAGAAATTCTAAACATTTTAAAAAATGATTCATTGGGGTATTACCAGGCACGGACAGAACGTTTCGGAGAGCCAACTGGAAAGTATGCACCGCTTGACCCACAGATCAAGCCCGAATATATCGATATGCTCAGTGAAATAAAGCGTATCTTTATGAAACATGTTACCGAATATAAAATCTTGATGAGCCCCGCTTCTAATCAAAAAGCAATTAATCCGAAGGATCTTCTGATACTTCATGATATCTTTGGCAAAGAAAATGTATTTGATTTTTCCGGCATCAATGAGATTACAGAAGATATTTCCAATTTCTATGATGAGTATCATTTTAAAAAATATGTGGGTGATGAACTTATGGGTATCATTTACTCAGAAAAATCTTCAGATTCAAAACTCCTTTCTACAGATTGAGTAAACATTCTTCTTTAAACTATTTGATAATATGAGTAACATTATTTATTCAACTACCGTAAGAAGCATTATATGAAAGAGTTCGAGTAAATGAATTTTTCATCAACATGAGAAAAATTGTAAGTGTAATATGCATTGTTCAATTGACAGCAATATTTGGTTTCGGACAGATCATTGCGGACCACAGGGTAGTTGATCAATATGATGATATTCCCCAGCGTTGGATAGATTCCGTAAAGACAAAATGGGCAGTAGTTGTCGGGGCTTCACATGCAGAAGCATATTTAAATGGATGTGATTCTCTTGAGGAATTGGACGCTAATTATGCCTGGTCAAAAGGATCAGCAGGTCCCCTTCCAAATACAAATCAGTATTTACGACTTGATAAATGGATATGGGGAGATTATCAAGATCCAACAGGAGGTTGGCAAGATTGGAGTTATAACAATAGCTGGTGGACATCATCGTCTGGAGTTGAGTTGATGAAGGAAAATTTCCATTATTGCATTGATAATGGATTCGATTTATTTGCAATTTGGTTTGGTTGGTCTTATGATGCAGTATGGCTTGCTCCTTCTGGCAGCTATGATCCAGTTTATCATACTCGATGGGGTGGTGGAGCACCTCGTTGGGCAACCACAGCTCATCCAGGAGGTTGGGATCAATGGGGACTTGATTCTGGAGATGAAGCTTTAACAGGAAATTCTTTAAGTATGCAAGATTATATTGATACTATGGAAATGTATATCCAATATGTATCAGATAATGATCTTGATATTAAAATTGTTTACAGTACCGGTGCAGTAGACAATGATCAGGGTGATGGTACTTCATGTTACGGTGAAAGCGGATACCAGCAGTATTTGAAGTGGGAATATATTCGGAATTATGTGAATACCCAGGGTAATGATACATATTTTATAGATTATGCAGATATTTTGACGTATAACGATGCCGGGGAACAGGCTACAACCACCTGGACAGATAACAGCGGGACACTTCAAACATTTCCTGTGATTCATCCTGAAAACAATTTAGGTACGCAAAGCGCTCATATTGGAAATGTGGGGGCATTAAAGTTAGCCAAGGCAACCTGGTGGTTATTGGCCCGTATGGCAGGTTGGCAAGGAATTGACAACCCTGTTAAAACATCTAAGGGTGCAGAAATCCCGGATTCAATGATCGATATCAGGTTTGATGGAGATATAATAGTGATGAATATTACGGAGGAGTATGTTAATGGTCAGATCGCATTTTATAATATCACAGGTAGTTTGGTTGAATTAATAGAGGCACACCAGGCTTACAATAGCATTCATTCCTCGAAACTCAGCGAAGGTGTCTATTTTCTTGTGCTGTCTAAAAATGGGAAAAGAATTGTGAATAAACTCCTGGTCACAAGGAATTAATTGTCTGATTTCTATTCAGTGCCACATAGAGAAATTAATACTGCGTTTGTCAAAATTCAGCAGTTAATATAGTGTTAAATGATTGATTTATAATGATTATATCTATAATTTAGCATGTTGAACATATTTGAACCTTGAAGAATGAAATATTCGATCCTGTGAAAAGGTTCATAATACTGCAATTTAAGAACAATACTGAAGATAGATGCATCAAGCAATTTTATACAATAAAAAGAATCTTATATTTATCCTGTTTCTAAATGTAATATCCTTCAATAACTTCGCTCAGATCATTGCGGACCACAGGGTAGTTGATCAATATGATGATATTCCCCAGCGTTGGATAGATTCCGTAAAGACAAAATGGGCAGTAGTTGTCGGGGCTTCACATGCAGAAGCATATTTAAATGGATGTGATTCTCTTGAGGAATTGGACGCTAATTATGCCTGGTCAAAAGGATCAGCAGGTCCCCTTCCAAATACAAATCAGTATTTACGACTTGATAAATGGATATGGGGAGATTATCAAGATCCAACAGGAGGTTGGCAAGATTGGAGTTATAACAATAGCTGGTGGACATCATCGTCTGGAGTTGAGTTGATGAAGGAAAATTTCCATTATTGCATTGATAATGGATTCGATTTATTTGCAATTTGGTTTGGTTGGTCTTATGATGCAGTATGGCTTGCTCCTTCTGGCAGCTATGATCCAGTTTATCATACTCGATGGGGTGGTGGAGCACCTCGTTGGGCAACCACAGCTCATCCAGGAGGTTGGGATCAATGGGGACTTGATTCTGGAGATGAAGCTTTAACAGGAAATTCTTTAAGTATGCAAGATTATATTGATACTATGGAAATGTATATCCAATATGTATCAGATAATGATCTTGATATTAAAATTGTTTACAGTACCGGTGCAGTAGACAATGATCAGGGTGATGGTACTTCATGTTACGGTGAAAGCGGATACCAGCAGTATTTGAAGTGGGAATATATTCGGAATTATGTGAATACCCAGGGTAATGATACATATTTTATAGATTATGCAGATATTTTGACGTATAACGATGCCGGGGAACAGGCTACAACCACCTGGACAGATAACAGCGGGACACTTCAAACATTTCCAGTAATTCATCCTGAAAACAATTTAGGTACGCAAAGCGCTCATATTGGAAATGTAGGGGCATTAAAGGTAGCAAAGGCAACGTGGTGGTTGTTGGCCCGAATGGCCGGGTGGGACGGAACGGTCAATGGTGAGGATTCTACCCCGCCATCCACACCTTCTGATCTTTCAACGACGAATGTATCAGAAAGCTCAGTAGAGCTTTCCTGGACCGCTTCGACAGATAATGTAGGTGTATCAGGGTACAATGTTTACCGTGATGGAACACTATTGGGTAATGCAGCATCAACCTCTTATATCGATAATACTGTGACTTCCTGTACTGAATATACTTATACTGTAACGGCCCTGGATGCAGCTGGGAATGAAAGTAGCCCTTCGGCCGGATTGACGGTGAACACATGCACACCCGACCTCGCACCAACCCTGATCGTTACACCGAATATAAGCCATGGAGTTACCAGTTTTGATGTGATCGTCCGCGTGACGGAGCTTAACCTGGCGCAAACCAACGGTGATATCATTGTGCAAATTCCTATCGACAGCCGCTGGAGCCTTGACGGATCTTTTGATCAAGCACTTACGATCCTGGATGGCATGCCGCTTGACAACAGCGACTGGAGCCATACCTCTGATGCCACATATCACATCTTTACAACTTCGGCATCTATATCATCCGGGGGGATTTCTACTTTTGGATTTACCATTACCTTTGACCCTGGAACAAGCAAGGGTGAGTATACCATCACCACACAACTGGTCGACGGGGCGGGTGGTGAGACCAGGTACACCAACAATACAGATTCTGAACGACTGGACTATTTTCCGGAAATAACGGAAGGAACCTGAAAAAGACAGGCGATATGAAAAAAACGCTACTCGCATGTACAGCCCTCCTCATTCCCTTATTTCTGCTGGCGCAGGATCCGGATGGCGGGTATAACCCGTATGTTAACCAGGGGACCATCTCACCCTCACCATTGTACCCCGTTGAAGCCAACGGGACAGGTACAATTGCTTTTAACTTCGGGAATACGGGAAGTGACCCATTAACCTATTACGCAGATCAGTACCTGATGCTGACAGTTACCTTGTCTTACGGGGAACCTGATCATGTGGATCCCGTTGCTGCGGTAAGCGGGACAGCTGCGAGTTTTTTTACATGGACCTACGATGCCGGAACCTATACGGCCCGCCAAAACACTGACATTCCTGCAGGCTTTAGCGGAACTGTCAACATAGTCTATCGTGTCACCCAGAATTCGGCTTCGCCTGGCTCAAACGGATTCAATGTAAACATTACTCCAGCTGCATACCAGACCGGCAGTAATTCGGATGATGATGACCAGGTGAGCTCCTATACTTATACGGAGGTGCGAGATTATGGCGATGCACCGGTTTCTTACGGTACAGCTGACCATATTATGAATTTTACCCGCTACCTGGGTGCTTTAGTCGACGGTGAGGATGCCGACCAGCCTTCGGAAAATGCTGATGCTGATGACCTGAATGGTGATGATGATGAGGATGGTGTGTCGTTCCCGGCTGACATGGAAAGGGAATCAACGGTAAATATACCTGTTACCGTTAACGGACTGGGATATCTGAATGCATGGATCGACTGGAACGGAGACGGTGACTTCCTGGATGCCGGGGAACGGATTACAAGTGACGAAGTGCTTCACAATGAGACATGGAACCTCCAGGTCACCATACCTGCTGATGCCATCATCTCTGCCCCGACCTATACCAGGTTCCGGTTTTCGACCGATCCGCTGTCATCACCCACCGGTACGGCCAGCGGAGGAGAGGTGGAGGACTACCAGATTACTTTTCTCTGTGCACCACCCGAACCCACACTCACTGCCTCCGAAACTTCTTTTTGCGAGGGTACCAGCGTCACTTTCACCGCCGGCGGGGGAACCGATTACCTTTTCCGGGTAGACGGGGTAACCGCACAGGACGGGACCACAGCTACTTATGTAACGGACTCCCTGTCCGACGGACAAATTGTGGATGTGGTGGTTACAGACGGGATTGGCTGTTCTGCTACCTCAAGCGAGATTAATGTTAACGTGTTGACACTGCCAACGCCTGCACTGTCAAGCTCGGATACAGATAATGCATTCTGTGCAGGGACCGAAGTCACTTTCACTGCTTCCGGGGGCACGAGCTACAATTTCAGGATCAACGGTACTTCGGTCCAGGACGGCACAGGTACCAATTTGACGACAAGCACTCTGCAGGACGGTGATGCCGTTGACGTTATTGTGACCAACGATAACGGCTGTTCGGCTGTCTCCTCCGAAATCGTTCACACGGTTTTTGCACTTCCTGAGGCCACACTTACCATTTCGGATACCGACAGCACGTTCTGCGACGGAACCGAAGTGATCTTTACCGCAGGCGGAGGTGATACCTACAATTTCAGGGTAGGTGGTGCCAGTGTACAGAATAGTACATCAACAAGCTACACCACCAGCACCCTTTTGGATGGACAGGTGGTGGATGTGATCGTCACAAACCCGAATGGCTGTGTGGATACTTCAGGAGCAATAACGAACACAGTGTTGCCGCCGCCCACTTCTGAGGCAGGTACCGCACTTGCCGATATATGTGAGAATGGAACCACAGGTCCATTGGGAGGTGTCATTGGCGGATCTGCCACAGGCGGGACCTGGTCATCCGCCGAGGGAGGGACATTTCTGCCTTCAGCTTCCGACCTGGATGCCACCTGGACACCCCCTGCTGGATTCAGCGGAACAGCAACGCTGACACTGACCACCACCGGAGGCAGTTGTGGAACAGCAACCGATTCAAAGAGCCAGGTGGTTCATCCCGAACCCACCCTGGTGATCACAAATCCCGATGCTGTGTGTTCCCCCGGTACAGTCGACCTTACAGCTGCGTCTGTTACCGAGGGAAGTACCACAGGACTGGACTTTACTTACTGGACGGATGAAACTGCAACAACATCTTATGATACACCCACCACCGCCATCGCCGGAACATATTATATCATGGGTACAAATGCAACCACCGGCTGCAGTGCCATCGGACCTGTGAATGTCGTGGTGAAAGCAACACCGGATGCTCCCGTGGTAGATGTGACAGATCATTGCGAAGGTACCTCGACACTTTCCACCGCGGCGAGTGGTGACCTTCTCTGGAGTACCGGGGAAACCACCTCTTCGATCGTTGTCACCACATCGGGTACGTATACAGTTACGACCACGGTTGACGGATGCACGAGTGAGCCGGGAAGCGGAACCGCTTCCCCCAATACAGCACCTGCTGCCCCGGTGGTCAATGACGCGACCCCCGAAAACCTTTGTCCTGATATAACTGTTGACCTGACTGCGCTTGTAACAAGTACAACACCTGCTGGAGGAATCAATTTATATAAAACAGTCAACGATCCTATTGGAGCGGATGTTCAGGATCCGACGGCCGCCGGTGCCGGAACATATTACCTGTTCTACCAGGATGCAAATGGCTGTTACAGCACAGGTACACAAGTAATCGTAACGATCAATACCTGTCCTGCTGACCTGACCCCAACACTCCAGGTGAGTCCGAATATCATGCATGGGGTCACTGGTTTCGACCTGGTGGTGAGAATCACGGAACTAAATAATGTCAATACCACGGGTACGATAGTTGTAAATATTCCAAAGGACGCCCGGTGGATCCTTACGGATGGTTTTAACACCACTTTGACGATCATCGGAAGCACGAACCTTAACAACAGTGACTGGAGTTATTCGGAGGATGCCATTAATCATATCTTCACCTCTGATGTTGCCATTCCGGCAGGAGGCCTGAGTAATTTCGGGTTCAGGGTAACCTTTGATCCGGGGAGCACCCGGGGACTATACACCATCACAGCCCAGTTGGATTCAGGCTCGGGAGGTGAGGAGCGAGTAGGTAACAATGTGGATTCCGAGAAAATTGATTATTTCCAGCAGTAGGACCAGAAGAAGTGTATTTATGAGAATGAAAGTTATATATAGTCTTTTGATCAGTTGCCTGGCGATTTCTGCGACCGCTCAGAATCCCAACGGAAATTACAATCCCTATGTCAACAGCGGTACTGTAGAACCATCACCGCTCTGGCCCACCGAGGTGAACGGCGCAGGGGTGGTTCGTTTCAATATCGGGAACACGGGGAGCGATCCGCTGAATGTGTTTGACGATCAGTATATAACGCTTACGCTTACCCTGTCATACGGAGCGCCCGGGAATGCAAACCCCGTTGATGCAGTGGGCGGAACCGCTGCAGGATTGTTCTCCTGGAGGTTTAATGGGGACACTTATTCCGCCACACAGGTGGATGCAATTCCTGCAGGTTATTCCGGGACCATAGAAATCGCTTACAGGGTAACAGGCAACTCGTCATCACCCGGTCTGAACGGCTTTAACGTGAATATTTCACCTGCTGCCTACCAGACTGAAAGCAACTCCCAGGATGATGACGCCGTAAGTTCTTACACCTATACGGAGATCAGGGATTATGGAGACGCACCTGCCACATATGGTTCGGCCTGGCATATCATCGATTTCAAAAATTACCTTGGATCACTTGTAGACGGTGAGGTCAGTGACCAGCCCTCAGCGGAAGCAGATGCTGATGATCTTAATTCAGAAGCCGATGATGACGGGGTCGTTTTTCCACCAGAGATACCCCAAGGCGAAAATGTAAGTCTTTCGATCATGGTCACCGGACTCGGGTATCTTAGTGGATGGATCGACTGGAACATCGACGGGGATTTTGAAGATGAAGGCGAGAGGGTAGCTGAAAATATAGTACGGTCCACAGGTACATCGGACCTTCAAATTTCTATCCCCATGGATGCAGCGATCAATACCTCCACCTTTGCACGTTTCAGGTTTGCAAAGGAACCTCTTTCAGGAAGCGGAGGAAGCGGCGACAAAGGAGAAGTGGAAGACTATATGATCACCATAACAGCATCACCCAGTGCGCCCACTGCACCAGGAAATCTTCAGGTTGAACAGAGTGCGCAGGATGCCGTCTCGTTAAGCTGGAGTGCAGCCACGGATGATGTGGGTGTGGAAGGTTATACCATTTACAGGGACGATAATGAATTCGCTACTACAACAGAACTGAATTATACAGATAATACAGTTTTATACGGGAATACATACAATTATGCTGTTTCTGCCTATGATGCAGACGGCTACGTAAGTAGCAGAACTTCAGTAATCTCGGTAGATATCCTCGATATAACGAATCCTTCCGTACCCACTGGGCTTGTTGTTACTTCGCAAGCAGCAGATTCCGTTTCCCTGTCCTGGAATGCCGCAACAGATAACGTCGGAGTATCGGAATACAATCTTTACAGGGATGGCGTTAGTCTCGCATTCGTAAACGGTTTAACTTACACTGACAATAGTGTGGTCGCAGGTAACACTTATACTTATTCAATTTCAGCGGTTGACGGTGCCGGAAACGAAAGTGACCCTTCTGGAGAAGTGACGGCCGAGATCGCGGTAGTTGGTGATACAGAGGCACCTGCGATTCCATCAGGTTTAAAGGTACTGTCGGTGGCAGATACTGGTATCTGCATCGCATGGCACAGTTCATTCGACAATATTAGCGTAACAGGTTACAATATTTTCAGGGACGGTACGATGCACGCTACAACAGGAGATACATCGATGATGGATGTTGATGTGCTACCCGGTCATACTTATGCATACCGTGTATCAGCTTATGATGCTGCCGGTAACGAAAGCGAGCAATCAGATCCTCTGACTATTACCCTTGCTTCAACGAAATATATGTTGGCATCCCAGCTCAGGGTACATCCGAATCCCTCTACCGGAGAGTTCATCCTGGAACTGGAGGGAGCTTCTGGCGATTTTCTCCTGGAGATCATCTCGCCACTCGGTGAGTTGGTAGAACAACGCATCATCGAAATGGGTGATCCTGGACCCGAGATTGTGATCAATTTGTCTGAATATCCACCTGGTTTTTACAACATTCGGGTGTACCGTGATGATGCAGTATATTTCGGCAAGCTGATGATAATTCATTGATTTTTTATGATTATAGATCATATTTGTTTTGCAGTTCAGGAGATAGAAAAAGGAGTAGAAAACTGGACCAATACTTTCGGGTATCGCCAGATGACCGAAGTAGTCGTGAATACCAGGCAACAGGTCAAAGTTGTTTTTCTTGAGAAGAAAGACAGTGTGATGGTCAAGCTCATTGAACCACTTGAGACTAATACCAGCGTGTTAAATTTTGTCAAACGCGGCGGTGGATTTCATCACTTGTGTTTCAATTGTGAGGACATGGACAATGAGATCCGTGAATCGAATTCAAAAGGTGTGATGACATTGGTTCCCCGGCAACCCGGAGAGGCATTTGAGAACGAGGATATTGCATTCATGCTTACCCGTTTTGGAGTTAATGTTGAGTTGATTGAAATTGGAAGGAAAGCTGCCATTTTGTAATCACTGACTTCCCCTCAATTCAACTTATATTTTAACCATTTTCGATAGGTTTCCCTGATTTCATTTTTCCAACCTTTCCCGATAAACAGCTGTGGCGTAATAGCTGCTTCACAATTCAATTCTATTACCGTTGGTCCAGTTTCGGTAATTGCAATATCCCAGCCGATTACCTTAAGGTAGGGGATACTTTCATGAAAACTGATTATACTGGCTTTTATATGATCCCAATTTTTGATCATCACTCCATCCAGTAAGGTCTGCGTATCAGGATGATGCGTAATTGATTTTATTTTTCTAAATCCGTCAAACTGATACACGTTATAGATTTTTCCAATTTCTATATCAACGGCAGCATTTATATTCCCCCCCTGACTTGCATTATCAACAAATGAATCCTTTCTTCCGACTTTGATCGTTATACCAATGATTTCTACTTTGCCATCCGGATCCAGTGATGTCATAAATCTTAGACAATTTACCGAAGAAGGATTAAATTCAGAGAACTGCTTTGATTGTTTAATATGGCTTTCAAATATCAAATGTTCATCTTTCAGCAAATCCGACAAATGAATTGTACTGCCAGTTGATGAGGTAAGTTTCACATCCTCCTCATTATAATCAAGATGCGTAAAATACTGTACATCTTTACCCAGCAATCCTGATGCGGGTTTAACAACTACATCTTTGACATTTCGGGATTTTAAGATTTCCGCAACATTCTTGTGATCAGAGGCTATTATGTCATTATTTGTTTTCGTATTCGGATTATAATACAGCAGCAAATTGGCTTTAGGAATACCTATTGTTCCCAATAGACAGTGGGTGATAAATTTATTTTTTGCAATTATTTTAGAATTAGGTGGATTCAATAGCCTATAGTATTTATTGCTATTTACGCTGCCAAGAAAGCTATTTTTAAACGTTATATCCTGATTTTTTAACAACGTTCTAAACTGATACCACCCACCGGTGAAAAACGGTACCACCCCC
>CAYOSB010000096.1:0-13752 GCA_964406495.1 uncultured Bacteroidaceae bacterium
TGAACTTATTACTAATTGATACCTGCTTTTCGGATGGTGCTGTTCGAAGCACCACGGTTATCAGCTGATCTAATTGGGCATAATCATCCCGTTTGGCAAGTCGGAGTACATCGAACCAGCGTTTTCCCTCAAAAGCAAATTCCCGACAGCGTTCATCCAGTATAAATTTTGCTAATGATTGTTCACTCGTTGATACTCCAGCTCCACTCGCATTTGAAGCATGCGCCCTTTTACGTATTTCATTAACCAGAGCTAACGCTTCTATACCATTCCCCATATGGTTTAAGGCTTCAGCCTTGAACAATAATATTTCTGCATAACGATACAGGATCCAATTTGCATCAGACTCATCCTCAACCCGGGCTTCATCCCTGTTGCGGCCAATATACTTCCATATCGTATAATTATCTCCGAGCTTAAAGGAGGCCCCGTCGGTACGGATGTCTACACTATCTGGATCTGTAAACAAATCTTTTGGAAAGAACTCCTCAATCGCCAGCGGGGAAGCCCTGAGGTATTTATTCCTCTTTAGCAAGCTGTAAAATGGATTGAGTTTCTGGGGACTAAACTGCAGTTCAAAAATGCTCTCGACGGAATTGCCATTCACATATAAGTTCTCAAACCAGAACTCATCGGGTTCAACGAGTCCAAATGATCCGGAATTAATAATTTTGTTGCAGGCAAAAACACAACTATCATATTGGTCATTCCAGAGGTAAACATCGGCCTGGAGGGCATTGACGGCATACTTTGTTATTCTTCCCTTTGAAGAAGCAATATCAGAATAGGATAAGGGAGCATCCTTTTCAGCAATCAGCAAATCCTTTTTTATTTGGGTAAGAATTTCCTGTTGTGTGTTTTTTGGAACGTTTATTATTTCAAGGTCTGATGCACTGGCTGTCAGTTTCAGTGGAGCTTCCCCAAAAGTTCTGGCAATATAAAAATACATTAAGGCACGCACAGTCCTAACTTCTGCAAGATATTCATTCAGTGCCTTTTCACTAAAGGATTGATCAAGGTCCAAGACACCCGGTGCGAATTCCAATACCGTATTACAATAATTAATCGTACGATAGAATGCATTCCATTGGCATATTGAATTATCAGGAAGGATATCTCCACTTTTCACATATAAGTAATCCGATCGATCTCGGCTGAGGCCTACCATATCCCCTCGGAGTTCTCCCCAAATAAACATAAGTTCAGGGACACTTGAGCCGCTTCCTTGTGAATTTCCCAGCAGAGAGGCATAGACCCCCATCACTGCGGCTTGAACATCCTCTTTTGATTTCCAGAACTCCTGGCGAATGATTCCGTCCTCAGGCTTAAGCGACAGCCATTCATCACTGCAACTGTAAGCAAACAGAAGTGCTGGGATAATTATTCCTAAGGTGATATATTTTTTCATATTCAATTATTTAGAAATTGGCACTAACCGTAAAAGTCACACCTTTTGGTCTGGGTGTGTTTGAATTATCGTACCCAACTGTATAAATGGTCCCATCCTGACTGTTGATATTAATCTCAGGATCCTGTCCAAGATAATTAGTGAATGTAAACAGGTTTGTAACCTGTACTGAAAATCGCAATTGATCCAATCTGATGCGTTCCAGCAGTGATTTTGGTGTATAATAACTTAATGTAATATATTTAAGGCGCAGGAAGGACCCATCTCCCACATATCGATCAGAGCCCATCCAGTTGTATCCATACCCAATCAGAGCCCTCGGAATGTCAGTCTCATCTCCCGGCTTTCTCCATCTCCTCAAAGTTGCCGTAGTCTGGTTATCATAGTTGGCCATTCTTTCTCCGTACATCATGGTCTGGTTAATAATTTCATTACCATACCTGCCATAGAAATAAATATTGATTGATAGTCCCTTATATTTCATAGTAGAACCGAAGCCGCCGGTAAAGTCCGGGTTAGCATTACCCAGGTATACTACATCCAGGTAATTGATATTACCATCGTGATTTATGTCCTCATACTTTGCATCTCCAGGCATGAATTCATAATTGACGGCTGGATAATTGTAAACCATTTTGATTGGCTCTCCATTAGGATTATATATTTTATTCCCGTCAGCATCGGTTGCAATAAGTTCATCTTCGTTGGAATAGACGCCAAGAAAACGATATCCGTAGAAGGAAGCAGTTGGATTTCCAACCTGAGTGATCCTCTTATAATCCCCGTTGCCGATTGTACGACTTCTCTCGATGGGATAATTGTCAGCCAGCTCCCTGAGGATATTATAATTTCGGGCAATGTTAAAATCAAAAGAAACGGTGAGCTCTTCGTTGCGCACAGGGTAAGATCTAAATGAAAAATCCCATCCCTGGTTGTCTAATGAACCGAGATTCATCAACCTTTCTTCAATTCCTGAACTACTTGGAATCCTTACCATATCTAACATATCAACAGTGCTGTTTTGATAGATATCAAAATCAATCATCATTCGATTGTTGAACATTTCAATGGTAATTCCAATATTTCTTGTAGTAAAAGTTTCCCATTTGAGGTTCTCCAACTGCATATTCTCCGGGTATACACCTGTCTGGCCAAGGTAAGGCCAATTAAATGTGTTGTAAGTGTTGTAAAAAGCATAGCGTTCTCTCGGTGGGTATCCATTCTGACCATAACTTCCCTTCAATCGAAGGTCATTTATAAATTCGAGCCCACTCATAAAAGGTTCACCCGATAACCTCCAGGCAACTGATAGGCTGGGGTAATATCCAAAACGGTATTTTTTATCGAACCTGGAGTTTCCTTCCCTTCTCATTCCTCCACTTATGATGTATCGATCCAATAAAGAATAATGTACCAGGGCTACGATTCCGTTATCTCTGCTCTGCCAGCTATCTGAATAGAGTTCAAGACCTCCCTCCCTTATTCTGGCTTGTATGGAAGGATCACGAAATTCAGGAGAGGCGGAATTTGCGGTTGTGGCCCGATATCTAACTGCTCTGGAATCATTTGTCTGGAAATTCAGGGTTGCTGTCAGCGCATGGATATCGTCAAAAACATTTGTATAGCTAAGTCTGTTATTTGAGTAGATGTAATAGCTGTCTTCATCGGAATCCGTTGAACGGTTTGTATTAAGGTTCGTTATGGGCATTCCTGTTGCGATTTGTGGAAGGAAATAATTCCTCTTTGCACTATTAATATCGAAAGCCAGATCAAAAGTATAAGCCAGTCCTGGCAAAATATCATAATTTAATTTGAACTTCGGGATGATCCTGTCAGAGAGGGTTGTATAATTTCCGGCTTCTGCCATGGCCAGAGGATTATAAGTGCTGGAATAAGATCCCTGTATATTTGACTCCGGACTAAAGAAAACAGGGGTCTCATTGCCCTGCACATCGAATTCATATACTCCCATATTAGGCATTTTCCGATAAGCTACAGCCCGGATGCCGGAGTTATAGCTTCGGTCGGAATTTCCATGAGCATAAGAAATATCTGAACCCAATCTGAGTTTGTCGGATATATAATAGTCCAAGTTCAAGCGTGTGGTAAAGCGGGTCAGATCAGTTCCAACTGTTACTCCTTTCTGGTCCTGATAATTTACTGAAAACCTGTACCTGGCTTTTTCCCCTCCACCTGAAAGGGAGAAATCGTGGTTATGTATATACCCCGTTTGGCTAATCTCATCAAGCCAATTGGTATTTTGGCCATAATTATAATAATAGTAAGGCTCACTGGGGTCATATAAGAATTCCTTGTTGGACTGAGTATTAAGGGGAATGCCTGTCCTGTTCATTACTCCTTCCATTATCATGGTAGAATACTGGTCCCCGGTCAATAAGGGGATGGACTTAGGTTCGGCAGAGATCGTTCCTTTATACGTGTATGATACTCTTGGTTTAAAACTTCTTCTACCCCGCTTGGTGGTAATAGCAAGTACACCGTTTGCTGCCTTGGTTCCCCATAGAGCAGTAGCCGCAGCATCCTTTAATACGGTGATTTCCTGAATATCGTCAACGGCAATGTTCAACATCTGGGCATATCCTTCTTCATTTGCCGTACCAAAATCAAAATCAGAAGAAATGTTTGTTTCATATGGCACATTATCTACAATGATAAGGGGGCGGGCGTTTGCTTTAAGTGTACTAACACCACGGATTCGAATAGACATTCCTCCCCCAGGATCACCGGAATTGGAAACGATATCAACTCCCGAAAGTCTTCCCTGTAATGCTTCAGTGATGCTGGAAGCCTGGACTTCCTCAATCGCTGCAGCATTCAATTTCACGGTTGGAATAGCCAGATTTCGATCCTTTACATCCATAAATCCGGTATTCGTTCTTGTTTCAGCACGGATCTCAACGGCCTCAATTCTCCTGGCACTTTCAGAAAGTTCAACATCAATAACAGATCTCCCATCAATTGGTAACAATTTACTTTCATAACCGATAAAGGAAAATTGGAGACTGTTTTGAATATTGCTGACCTGAATCACATAGTTTCCGTCCAGATCACTTACTGATCCCTTTATTATCCGGTTGTTCTTGTCCATCTCCACCACGTTTGCTCCCGGGAGACCCAAGCCATCTTCAGTAGAAATAATCTTACCTCGGACAATAGATTGGGACTGAGCAGAATAACTGGAGAAGCCAAGAAATAACAGAAGGCTTGCAAGAAATACATATGATTGATACTTCTTCATTGTGAGCAGGTTTAAAATTTTAAATAATTGTCTATCTGATGAATAACCGCCCGGTTGCTCAATACATTACTCGAAGGCAGTATAACATTTGATGTTCTTCCCTGGTTATCAATTACAGTAAAATTATCTTTTGTATTAAACAGGGTCACATTGACTTTCCCATCTTCTCCTGAATAAAGCGTAGACCAATCCCCGCTTGCCTTCCCGTTATTGGTTGCAATTACATTTGGAACCACATGATACATGACAAACTCTAATAGTTTATTCTGTTCCACTAAAGAGAAATATGCAACACCCAATTCAGGAATAACACCATGTGCAGCGGCAGAATCCATGGCTGCATTTGTTGGTATAAAGAGGGTATTAAACTCGCTGCTGGAGATGTTTGTTATTGCTTGTTTCTCAGTATCGTAAATATATCCTGACATGGAGGCGGCCGAATGTTTAAGGTAGTCCAGGAATCTCTTAAAATTTGGTTTCCCCTCAATATGCCTACCGATATTACTGGTTGATTGAGTGAATGGAGTATTTAATACATACGTCCAGCCATTGCTGACCTGAGTCTTCTGTGAAACTATTACAGTTTCAGAATTTTCTGTATTTCCAACGGCATATGGAAATCCATAGCTATACCTTATATATTCCCCTCCATAGGTTTCGATGAGTCCGTCCCCACTAAGATCATCATATTCGCCGATCACTACATGAAGGTTGATAAGGCGACTGACAGCCAGATTTGCATTAGATTCCAGGTCCGGGTTTTCTACATCCCATGAGCTATTTGCAGCATTATAACTGATTCCCATATCTTCGAATCCGGCATTATTAATCATAAAGACCGTAACTTCGATGCCCGTGTTTTTTAAAATAAAGTCAAGGTTGGAACCCCTGAGGGCTTCCATCATTAGTGCATAGTCAGGATCGAGGATAATCGGCCCAAGAGCTGTGAAAAAAGCATCAGTCTCCTGAACTTTATCAGTCCCGTAGAAAAGTCCATTACTTCCAAATTTTTTAACCTTAATATTCGTTTCCGGGTCAAAACGTGCAGGTTCCCCAAATTCATTCGCAGAGACGTCAAATTTACTTGGCCATACTGTTGTTCGGAAAAGATGAGCGTTAATAAACTCTGCAATCAGTGACTGTGGCATTTTATCAATACTTCCGTAATGTTTTAGAAAAACAGTATTCATAAAATCTTTAACCGCCGCATTATTGGGTGCAAATAAGGTCCAACCATCAATCTGTGTATCATAAGTCTCTCCTCCGCCATACCTCATGAAATTTTCAACATTAAGACCGAAATTCAATAGGGGATAACGCTTGACATAAATATTTTCTCTGGTTCCATTCACCTGTTCATACCTGTCCAAAAAAGATTTAGGAGCAAGTTCATATTCTATGATATAGTCATCAATGAGCTCTTTGAAATCGCTGTATTCTTCATCTGACGCGAGAAGCTCCTCTATATTTGATAGGGGCATAATTACTTTGTCAGTAGCATGTACAATTCCATTCTCACATAATATATCGGCTTCTGTTACACTGGCATCGACAACGTTAAATCCTGAATATTCAGATTCAGGAAAAAAATAATTGTAATCATATGCACTGATATTTTCCCCGGCCATATAATCATCAGTGAAATAGGGGATGTTCTTATTGTTATTATTCTCAGCATCAAAGACAGGTGGAGACTCTGCATATTGTCCGACCCCGTTCTGATCAATGATTTTCTTCATTTCTCCATCCACCATCTCATCGTAAACCCATTTATAATTTGCTGTGCCACGCTTAAATGCTTCATCCAACAACCATCCCTGTTCTGAAGTGGACTGATAATCATCAATTTGTTCGCGAGTAAACAGATTATATATCATGGAGTATGCAACAATTTTCCGGGCAGACAGGCTGTCAATTTCATCGATAGAAGATAATGATTGCTCCTCCAGAAACGAGGGGAATGCATCATCAGTTGGAGCAAAAACTGTAAAATAACCTGCCCTGGACAGAATGCTCTTATAGCCAGCTTTTTCAACGAGTGCCAGGTAAGATGAAAATTCACCCTTAGCTGTCAGATTATCAAAAATGGTTGGTTCCAATGATTCAGGTCTGGCATAGTATTCATCAATCTCTTTCCTGCAGGCTGAAAAAAGGCAACCAAACAATACCAAAACATATACAGTTAATTTTACATATTTTATCATGATAGTGAAGTATATATTTGAAGGCACTGGTGTCCCGTTTAAAACTTAATGAGACCATATAATAGTTTAATATTAAACAAGTTACAAGAATAAAATTTTTCAACGATTTGAAATCTGCATTTTTGGTGAAGTCATAACGATTTTCACCATGAATAGCGGAAAAACAGTTTTTGCACAGCTGATGTCTGTAATCCCTGAATATGAATTTGATAAATGTGTTTCCAAATACAATGGGAACCATCGTGTCCGCAATTTCACATGTAGGGATCACTTTTATGTAATGTGCTTTGCCCAACTTACCAAGCGAGACAGTCTTCGGGACATCGAAAACTGCCTTAAAGCAGTATTCAGCAAACTCTACCACTGTGGGATCAGGCATGCTGTTCCAAGGAATACCCTTGCCAAAGCCAACGAACTCCGCAACTGGAGGATCTATGCCGATTTTGCAGGTGTTCTTGTGAACATCGCTCGGCCATTGTATCAGGATGACAAAAACTTCAGGCTCGATATCGACAATCTGGTTTACGCCTTTGACAGCAGTACAATCAGCCTGTGTCTGAAACTGTGTCCATGGGCTACGTTCAGAGATACCAAAGGAGGAATCAAGATGCATACCTTGTTGGACCTGCGGGGTAATCTCCCTGTTTTCGTGCGATTGACGGAGGCTTCTGTCCACGATGTTAATATCCTCGATGAGTTGTATATAGAGCCTGCTGCCATCTATGTGGTCGATAAAGCATACGTGGACTTCTTCCGTTTGTTCAATAGGATTAATGGGCAAAAAGCGTTCTTCGTTACTGTCGCTAAGGACAATATGCAATTTGAGATAGTTGGCTCGGAGCCAACTGACATACAGTCTGGAGTGATTAGTGATGAAATGATCCAACTTACAGGACCTAAATCGAGTAGACACTACCCGGAACATCTTAGAATGGTCACCTATGAGGACTTTGCTACAAACGAGGTTTACAGGTTCATCACCAATAACACTGTGCTGGATCCCCTTACGATCTCGGAACTCTACCGGGAACGCTGGCAAGTTGAGTTGTTTTTCAAATGGATCAAGCAGCATCTTAGAATCAAGTCTTTTTATGGTACCAGCCAAAACGCGGTATATTGTCAAATCTGGATAGCCCTATGTATGTATCTCGTTCTGGCAATCGCCAAGAAATGGTGGAAAATCGATCAAACATTGTACTCATTCTCTCAAATATGTGGCATTACTCCTTTTGAGAAAGTGCCTCTAAATGAACTCTTTAGCAAATCGACGGAGAAGTCCCAATCCGAAGATTTTCCTAACTTGTTCAGTAACAGCAACATTTAACGGGACACTAGTGATTTGAAGGTTATGATTTTTTGTAATCGCACTGATGCAAGGGATAAAATTACAATTTGCAACAATTGATATTGCGGTTATTAGAAATGTGAAGCTTTGGTAATAGCTCATTTGTAATAGTTAGTTAGTAATAGCAAGTAGTTTACATCAAATGTACATTGTCTGTATTACTATGTCAATGTATAATTTGGGAAAGGTTTTACACAAAATGGGATAACTTTCCGATTATTTACTCAGAAAGTTTATATACCAGTTAAGTTAAAAATAATTAAACTATATCAGCTACACTTATATAAAAAATGTCCCTGATAATAATTATCTAATAATGAGCTTATTTTTATACACCTGACCATTCACTTTAATCATAGCGATAAAAAGCCCGGGAGGAAGTTTCTGAATATCGATCCAGTTATTGTGCTCATTCAGATCACCAGACATTAAGGTTTGTCCATTCATATTAAATAGCTGAAATTGGCCATTATTAGAATTTTCAGCAAGTTTTATACAGAGCATATCTTCAGCCGGGTTAGGGAAAATCTGCAGATTTGAGGTTTCTGTAACCTGTCCGGTACTTGTCGTGTCAATTTCATTAACTTCCAGCATTAAGTAATCATACATCACGCCCATAGAATAGTTGGTTCTAGTTCCTGGCAGTTTAATCATTTCCAGTTCAAGTTCAAGGATATTTTCTCCGGTTTTCAGAAGCGAGGCGTCGAACGTCAGGAGGCGTTCACGAACGAAACCATAAATACCATTTCGATGTATGGAGCCATCCTCTTTAAGGTTATTATAGGATGCCAGATGTGTTCCGTTTAGATTAAAATGAAGATTTGCTTCCCTGCTAACACCAGCAAGTCCAAAACTTAAGGTTGCAAAACCAGTGATTGAATCATTCATATTAAACCTTATTTTCCAGGTTGGTTCTCGCCATTCTCCTGCACCTATGCTTCCATCCAGCTTTGGCTTCCATCCGCCATTTTCCATCCACATAACCATATGGCCATAGTTCCAGTCATTTCTTTCATTGCTTTGGCCAATACTGAAATCAACATCTTCCGGAAAGTCATTCAGGTAATTAAACCAAAGTCCCCAGTGATAATGATCATCCCCGTGCCTGAATTCAGCTGCACTGCGATCAGGTTTTCCTATTTTCCATAAAACTTTTCCATAACTGCGGGATTTCCATGGCAAATTTCCGAGTTGAGTTTCACCCGTAGAATCAACAGCAATATTGTCTTTACGATATTCTCCGTATATACCGGGAGCAAAGGCGTAAAGAGTATAATTTCCCTTGCGTACCGCAGGAAGGATAAAAGAACCATCTGACTTGATGCGGCTTCGATAAATATATGAATCTCCTCCCTGCTGCTGCCAGTCAAGTCCCCTGAACTCATAAGGTCTTGCCAATACTACCCAGCCTGTATCAATATCTGAGAACTGTCCGGTGACCGCTGCCCTTTCAACAGGGTATTCTTTATGCTGCAACCATGCATAGGGCCAGGCTTCTTGCATTTTTTCACACTTTTCTTTTGCATCCTGCCAAAGGGAATCGGCATTGCCGGACTGGTTAAGATAAACAAAAGTAGGTCCGAATATTTTTTCCCATTCTCCGGAAATAAATGAACCAGTGCTCCCATAATGGCCTGAATACATAAGATTCAAAATAATTGGGCCATTATTCGTGCCGTGACAGGTATTATGCTGCTTGGTGGGACCGCCGTTCAGGGATTCGTTCCCTCCGCGAATCATCCAGACACCCTGGGTTCCGTTGTTAAGTCCATATACCGGGGCTTCACAAGTTGGGGATGACCATTCATATTTTGTTCGGGATTCACCATTCTCCAACAGGTAGGTAGCATCCATAACCATTCCCTGGGCGTTCTGTATTTCCATTGGTGAAAGTACCGTCCCGGAACGCTTATCGTTTAATCGAATATTAATCATGGAATAATCCAATCGCATAGCATAACGAAGTTGGGTAATGATTGCATCTGGTGTGTCAGCATCTTTACTGGCCACTACATAGAAATAATATCCTGATTCTCCATCTCTCAATACAAAATGCAGATCTATATCGAATGGGAAATCAGGGGTTTTCTCTGGTCGAAATGATAAATCAACTATGGAATCTGTCTGAAGATAAATGTTAAATGTGCAATTACTTAAACGTTGTGTTACGTTTTGTTCACCCCTATTCTGGGCAAGCAAGGTAAAATAACCTACCTGTCCGGGAGCCAGGATTGAGTTACCATTATGCAGTAGATGTTTAATTTTCGCAGTGGACTTTTCAATAACGATATATACTTCATCGTTGTTTAGATTGATATGACCTCCTGTATCCTCAAATGTAAGTTCTGCATGAGCGAACCTGGTAGTCAGGACAATAAATGTCAGCATTGCTATCAAATGAATTCTTACCATCTCAATTTTGTTTTGAGTTAAGACTTTCTATAAACTTTTAAATCTCTGTTATCAACTTCCTTCCGGTGTCGTCAAGTCAAATGAGGGGCTGAGAGGAAGATCCCATGAATGGAAGGGATTCGGAGCAGCCGGGTCATAATCCGGAATGTCATCAAGCAGATATTCAGTCAGATCAGGCAGCTTCTGCTGTATGCTTTTAACCACGCAGTGTGCAAGTTCAAAGGCTCCGTAGGTACTTTGATGGGAATTGTCCTTTAATGCCTTTTTCTGTCCGGGGAATGATCCTAAGGGGAAATGCAGAAACAGATCTTTTGAGTCCTCTGTGCCAAGAGCTTCATATAGGACTTTGCTCATTTCAGTCAGGTCAATCAGGGGTACATTTTCCGATCCGGCCACCTGTCTCATTGCCTCGGGATAATCACCATGCGTATTGACCACATGTCCGTCTTTATCAAATTTCCTTCTAAGCATAGGAGTTACCAGTACGGGATTTACTCCAAGTTCTTGGGCCGTTGATATGAAGCGTCTCAGATATTCCTGATAATCTGTAAATGGCGGAGAGTAGGTTGAGCTGTTTTTCTTCTGATCATTATGTGCAAACTGAATGAATAAATAATCTCCTGGTTGAACCTGGGAAAACAACTTTTTAAGTCGTTTTTCGCCAACAAAACTTTTTAGAGTCTCCCCGGATTCAGCGTGATTGGCAACGGATACAAGACCTGGTTTAAAAAAAGCGGGAAGCATTTGCCCCCATGCAGAATAAGGCTCATATCTCTGGTCGGTGACCGTTGAATTACCAGCAAGAAATAGGGTAATGGCGGTTTCATTTCTTGAAATCTCAATAGATGAAACGGCAGGCTTCACCCCATTGAATTCAATGGACAGACTATGATCCCAGTTAAAATGACCATACTCTCTGGGTTTCCGCCTAACTTCATTCCCTTTGCTGATTTCCGGTCTTCTGACATTGGTTGTAAATTGAATGAGTTTTGTTTTTCCTTCAGATATTTCAAGATCCATGACAATGAGTCTTCTGGATTCCGTTTTTATGGCCACCTTGCTGCCCCCTTCCATTCCCACGAGAGAAACTTTAACATCATAGTTTCCTTCCGGAACATCCGCTATGAAAATAAAAGGCTTAGCGGATCCGATGAAGTCAGAATCTTTATTGTCTGATCCTGACAATTTTTCAGCCTGTAAAAGATTCTCTCCAAGAAATCCGAATGTATCGGTTTCGGAGTAAAAGAGATCAGGTGTAACCTTGAGAAAGCCTTTTTGAGGTTTCCCTGTACCAAAATCAAATTTGTATCCTTTTTCTGCATTATAAGGATTGCATGATGTGCTTAATAGAAGAATGGATATAATACTTACAAAAATTATTTTCTCTGCATTCATTTTCTTAACAGATTTGTTCACACTCTATTTTATACAGGCTGGCTATTTTTTGAATAATACCGGCTACATGCCCTACTCCGATTGCACAATGATGTGAAGGCCCTGCCATAGACCATTTGTTAATGAAATCACGAGCTGAAATTGAAAAACGATACCTTGAATTGGTATTTCCAATTTGCAGCGTCGGACCTTCCACCGATTCTCCTTCTGCACAAAGAAGTTTAATACTTCCATCTACGGTCTGGCATACTGAAAGCAGGGTGACAGGTCCATTCATAACCTTCATCTGAATGGAAAGTCCCTGTCCGGGTTTACCATGATAAACAGGAACAGGGACCAATCCGACTTTACCCTCTGCAATTTTAAAATGTGCCGGTCCGTCATGTCCAAGCATGACAATGTCATCGTTAAAATCCATAGCGTAGAATTCGGAGAAAGATCCTCCGACTCCAAGGATATCCATTATTTTCATTGCCTGAACATTTTTTACCTCACATTCTCCGGCGACCGGTATATTATGCCCAGTCAGTAAGGTAAGTCCTGGTATAAGCGAAGTCACAATATTTTCATAATCCGAATCGCCAGTTCCTTCATAATAATAGGCCAGGGAACCCAAATTGAATTCATTAATGAGCTTGTCCAGTGCCACAGAAGTACATGCAGCACGATCCATCTCTATTTCGGAGCATCCGTCCGAAACCTCAAATTCTTCATGAAATTGCTCAATCTTTTTACCTACCTCCTCATTAGAGACTTTTTCTATGAGTGCTTTAAGATTTCCGAATTCTATGAGTTCAAAATGGTTCCTAAAAACAATGGCCTGCTGAGTAAGGTCGCTATATACATCCAGCATTCCATTGTAGTAATTACCTAATATTCCTGCTCGGTTTTCAGACATGACTTTGATTACATTCATGGCCTGTAACCATTCACTGATCTCTTTCCAAACCAGCTCCTCATCCAGGTAGCCGGTAATCAGATTGAAATCTATACCAGCTCTTTTGAAAACACTGGCCAGTTCAGGAGTCACACATGCCTGACAATGGGCCAGCCATTCCCCCGTCATTATTCCCCGGTCACCCAGGGCATTGAACTTTTCATAATTTATAGCAGGGACAGGCTGAAGATTCAGGACCAGAATGGGAACCTTAATCTTCTGAACGATGGGAAGGACATTATGGGAAAGTGCATAGGTTGAAATGTAGAGTACCATTAAATCAACTTCTTCTGCCGCGAACAGAGAAGCACAATCCTTTGCTTTCTCCGGATTGTCAACCATACCTGCATTTAATATTTTGCTGCCTGATTGTTCAAGCTTTGAAAAGATTTGCAACTGGTATCCATTCAGTCTTTCGAGTAAACCCTCAAACTGATCCCAGTAAGTGTCCAATCCTATTCCGAATAATCCTATTATCATAATTTAATTGTTTATCTGTCTTTAAAATAGAAGATGATTCAAGTTCATCCTGCTATCCTACATCCAACAATAATCCTGTGAATTCAGATAACTCAGCATTATTCTGCAGCATTTCAAGCAGGGATTCTGTTGCTACACCTCGGTGATATTCAGGTGCTCCTCTCATGTATCCTTGCAACTCCATAGCGCAAGAACCAATGTCAGGAAGATTGTGATGTAATTGAATGTTTTATTCATATGATTTGGATATATAAATCTTAACTAACTGAAGTTTCCTAGTTGATAAATTGTTGATAATGAGGTAAATAAATA
>CAYOSB010000097.1:0-3396 GCA_964406495.1 uncultured Bacteroidaceae bacterium
GACTGTCCAGGAGGATACCTGGAAACCAGGACAGCATGCAGCGTGAAGAAATGTGGACCAGCGCATCTACGGATGCAAAGGACCACCTGGTACCTGCTTCGGCAGGTAACAGAAATGGGAATACAGTCTTCGGACAGTATTCCGGCATAATAAACCGTAGCTTGACGATTTCTGGTGACTACGGTTGTCAGCAATCGAAATGGGAGTTAGTGCAAACTGGCTCCCATTTGTGTTTTCATACCCCCATGAACTTCGTTTTTGATTAACCATCCAATTCAGCTTTTCTAGTATGCTTTCCATTAGATCAACAGGTCTATTTTAGTGCGAAGAGTTTATTCATATTGGATTGATATACCCATTCGCACTGTTTGAACAAATCCATTATCTGGTTGTTAAATAGCGAATTAATACTATTCACACAAGAATGTTAATAAGGCTAACTTGTTAGATATCTGGTAATTATTATTAGTGATTAATTTTGCAGAGAACATGGTTCTGCCATTTTCAGAATTTAACGACAGGATATGAAAAGAGGTTTATATATAATAGGTATACTGATTACCATTTTCTTCTTCGGGGAGATTGCCCTTACCTTCTCCGAAAAAGGTAATTCCTTTCTGATAGAAAACCAGGAGGTAGCTTTTTCACTCAAACTGGAAAACCAATATTCTGACTTCGATGTCACAAGCACGATCGATGAGCAGGTGAAAGATTTTCTGCGGCAATGGAACATCAAAGGTGCAAGCGTGGCTATTTCCAAGGAAGAAGAGCTCGTGTACGCCAAAGGATTTGGTTATGCAAACGAGGAAAAGAAAGAGGAGGTGAAACCCGGTCACCTTTTCAGGATCGCCTCCGTTTCCAAGCTCATCACCGCCGCTGCTGTGATGAAGCTTTACGAAGAAGGGTATGTCGATCCGGACGAAAAAGTATTCGGACCGCAGGGAATCCTTGATACAACGCTGTTTAGTGCGTATAAAGATAGCAGGGTAGAACAAATTACCGTCAAACACCTGCTTAATCATACTTCAGGATGGTCAAGACGCAGTGGTGACCCGATGTTCAACACACTGTATATCTCCCGGAAGATGAAGATCGACCCCCCGCTTCAGATCGATCATGTGATTGAATATGCCCTTTCCAGGAATCTGAATTATGACCCCGGTACCAGGTACAGCTATTCAAACCTTGGGTATGGAATTCTCGGAAAGGTCATTGAAGAGATAAGTGGGATGCCTTATGAAGATTATGTGATCATTAATGTGCTCAAACCCGCAGGGATTCACGATATGCATATCGGCCGCAGTTTTGCACATGAGAAATTTCCAAACGAAGTAAGTTATTATAATGCAGGCCGGAAGCACATGACCTATGCCATTGATGGATCCGGTGAACTTGTACCCGCCCATTACGGCGGGAACAATATTGAACTCCTGGGTGCCGCAGGAGGCTGGGTCGCGTCAGCACCTGAATTGTGTAAACTTGTCACTGCATTGGATGGGTTTGATCATCAGCAGGATATTCTGAAAAAGGAAACCCTGGATATGATGGTAAATCCCGACCAGGCCGGCAGGGGACTGTTTGGATGGAGAGGCCAGGATCGTTATGGGACCTGGTGGAGAACGGGATACATCAGTGGCTCGACTGCTTTGCTGGTGCGTCAGCAGGATGGGGTGAACTGGGTAATCCTTATGAATACCTCCACCTACAAGGAGTCCCGTATACAAAGATATACCTCCTCGATGATGTTCAGGGCAGTCAATAGCGTTGAGCTGTGGCCATACCTGAACCTGTTCCTCGTCGACCAGGACTACCCGGAACCCATTTCAGAAATTCCTTTGAGCAACCCGCTTCTTTAAATGAATTCTCTTTCATAAATTTCCATTTCCTGCTACCTTTGCGCGCGTTGCATTTCAATTCAATGTGGAGCTGATTAAAATGAATCATCCGGTCACCAGCGGGAAGCCTGATGCTGACATGATGCAAATCACATCTGGCCAGACCTGGAATTTGCAGCGGATGAACCGGCGGAATTTTCAGGTGTGTTATTCAAAACATTTTCACAAAAGGCTTGTTATATAGACGACTTATTGAAATTATTCTTAAACAAAACTCATAATTTAACATGGCGCAGTTTGAAATTATAATGCCTAAAATGGGTGAGAGCATCGAAGAGGCAACCATTACCAAATGGTTTGTAAAAGAAGGTGATAAGGTCGTTGAGGACGATGTTCTGCTCGAAATTGCTACTGATAAAGTAGATTCTGAAATCCCTTCCCCTGTAGAAGGTGTTGTAAAAAAAGTATTGTTTGAACAGGATGAAACGATTGCTGTAGGTACAGTCATCGCAGTAATCGATATGGATGGAGAAGGATCCGGCAATGAAAATTCGGATACCGGGCAGTCATCTGAGAAACAAGACACTCCCCAACAGGGTGCGGTCCCTCAGCAGGAAGAGGGGGCTGATCAGAAAACATCCGCTGCGGCCGCTGCGGCATCCACCGGCGATGCATCCATGCAAACTTCTGCAAAACCTGCTGTTGCATCACAATCAGATTCAGGCCGGTTTTATTCTCCTTTGGTCCGCAAAATTGCACAGGAAGAAAATGTTTCCCAGGAGGAACTTGATTCCATAGAAGGAAGCGGTCAGAACGGGAGGGTTCAGAAGAAAGATATACTTGGTTATATAGAATCCAGGAGCACAGGTGTCACTGCGGAGAAAACTTCCGGAGCTGAAGCTCCCCAAGCGCCAACCCGGCAGGTAAAACCAGCACCGGAGGTGAAAATACCGGTTGCTTCGTCACCTGGTGATGAAGTTATTGAAATGAGCCGGATGCGGAAACTGATCGCTGCGCACATGATCAACTCCAAGCAAACCTCGGCGCATGTCACAAACATGCTGGAAATCGACGTGACCAACGTGGTAAACTGGAGAAACAGGGTAAAGGACGAATTCCTGGAAAAACAGGGACAGAAACTGACTTACCTCCCGGTGTTTATGGAGGCTACTGTGAAGGCCCTGCGCGATTACCCAACGATCAATGCGAGCGTGGACGGGGAAAATATTATCATCCGCAAGGATATCAACCTGGGAATTGCTGTTTCCCTGGAAGACAATAACCTGATCGTGCCAAATATCAAGCATGCCGATCAATTGAACCTGAGCGGGCTGACCACGAATTTGAATAATATTGCCGCAGCAGCCAGGAGTAACAAGTTGAGCCCAGACGATATTTCAGGTGGTACGTTTACCATCACCAACTTCGGTACTTTCAAGAACGATATAGGGACACCGATCATCAATCAGCCCGAACTGGCGATACTGGCGATCGGTGCGATTAAGAAAAAGCCCGCCGTACTTGAGACACCCGATGGCGATGTGATCGCGATACGCCATAA
>CAYOSB010000097.1:3406-13621 GCA_964406495.1 uncultured Bacteroidaceae bacterium
CATAAGATGTGGTTATCGCTTACCTATGACCACAGGATCATCGATGGCGCACTGGGTGGTGCATTCCTCAGAAAACTCGGCGACTACATCGAGGCTTTTGATGTTAACCGTACTATTTAAGAATTTTTCAACTTCATATACTATGTCCAAAGAAAAAAGATTTCACATAAAGAAAACAGATAAAAAAACCCTGGAAAAATGGTTCAAACTAATGGTAATCGGCCGTGTAATCGATGACAGGGCGCCCAATTACCTGAAACAGGCCATTGGATGGTCCTATCATGCACCGTATGCAGGTCACGATGGAATACAATTGGCCATCGGCCAGGTGTTTGACAAGGAAAATGACCATCTTTTTCCGTATTACCGGGACATGCTCACAGCGATTTCCGCAGGCATCTCAACCGAAGAGATCATCCTGAACGGAATCTCAAAAGCTACGGATGTTGCCGGCGGCGGAAGACACATGTCCAACCATTTTGCAAAACCTGAATGGAACATTCATAATTCATCTTCCTGCACCGGTAACCATGCACAACATGCTACCGGCGCCGGGAGGGCACTAAAAACATACAAGGTGCCGGGCGTGGCCATCAGCAGCCAGGGGGAATCATCCGTTTCCGAGGGCTATGTGTATGAAGCCATTAACGGGGCTTCCAATGAACAGCTGCCGGTCATCTTCGTTTTCCAGGACAATGGGTATGGGATCTCTGTTCCCAAAGCAGACCAGACAGCGAACAGGAAAGTAGCAGATAATTTCAGCGGATTTAAATACCTGAAGATTTTTCATTGCAATGGGAAGGATGTGTTCGACTCGATGAATACCATGTTCGAAGCCAAGGAATATGTGGAAAAACATGAACATCCTGTAATCGTCCAGGCCAACTGTGTCAGGATACATTCACATTCAAATTCCGATCGACATGACCTGTACAGGGACGATTATGAGTTGAATTATGTCAACGAGTATGACCCGCTGGCCAAATACAGGCGTTTATTGCTCAGGTATGAACGTTTTACGGAAGAAGAGCTTGTTGCCATCGAAGAACAGGCAAAAGAGGAGGTCAAAAAGGCACATAAAGCTGCCATGAGCGCTCCCGATCCGGATCCCGCATCCATTTTCGACCACGTGCTGCCCGAACCCTATGTTTCGGAAAAATATCCCGATGGACTGCATCAGCACGACGGGAAAGCCAAAAAAATGATTGAGGGGATCAATGAAACCCTCAAAGCTGAATTCCGGCACAACCCTGACACCTATATCTGGGGACAGGATGTGGCCAATAAGGAAAAAGGCGGGATCTTTAATGTGACCAAAGGCATGCAACAGGAATTTGGCAGGGAACGCGTGTTCAACGCACCCATCGCTGAAGACTTTATCGTTGGTACTGCAAACGGAATGAGCAGGTTCAATGACAAGATACGCGTGGTTGTCGAAGGCGCTGAGTTTGCAGACTATTTCTGGCCCGCAATGGAACAGTTATTGGATACATCCCATGATTACTGGCGCTCTAATGGCCAGTTCAGCCCCAACATCACGATCCGGCTCGCGTCCGGCGGGTACATCGGCGGTGGACTTTACCACAGTCAGACCATTGAAGGGACACTCACTACATTACCGGGGATACGCGTGGTCTATCCAAGCTATGCAGATGATGCTGCGGGACTTCTGAGAACCAGCATTCGTTCAAGGGGTATCACCCTGTTTCTTGAGCCCAAGGCGCTTTATAACGCACCAAAAGTCGCTACGCCAATCCCCGATGATTTCGAAGTACCCTTTGGCAAGGCCAAAGTGAGAAGAGAAGGCACGGATATCAGCATTATCACTTATGGAAATACAACGCCCATGTGCATGGATATTGCAGAGAAAATGGAAGACCAGGGAGTTTCTGTAGAAGTTGTTGACCTGAGGTCACTTAACCCGCTGGATTCAGCGACCATCCTTGCATCAGTTAAAAAAACAGGTAAAGTCCTGGTGGTGCACGAAGACAAGGTTTTTGGCGGATTCGGAGGAGAGATCGTTTCTCAGATCAATGAGTCGGCGTTCGAGTTTCTCGACGGACCGGTAATGCGCGTAGGTTCGACCTTCACCCCGGTAGGTTTTAACAGGATCCTTGAAAAGGCCATTCTTCCGGATGTGGAACGCATCCAGAATGCGCTTGACAAATTGCTGAAATACTGACATCAGGCAGTAGCCGGAATAAATTGAAATGCAGTTGGTTGCCGAAAGAGGCATATTATCTACCAGAAGGTGAAATGTAATTTTATAAATGACTAATTGTCAATTATTTAAGTAATATATATGAAAAAAACAGCGATAATTTACAGTTTCAATACAAAGAAAACCGCCAGGATCGCAGAAAAGATCAAGGAGGAGTTCAATGATGATGCCATCGAGATGGTGAATGCAGAGGACCTCAATGAGTCAACCTTCGGGGAATTCGACCAGGCCATCCTGGGTGTGCCTACATGGTTCGACGGTGAACTTCCGAATTATTGGGATGAATTGATCCCTGCACTGGAAGACATGAACCTTAAAGGAAAGAAGTATGCCATCTACGGGCTGGGAGACCAGAAAGGATATCCTGAGAATTTCCAGGATGGCATCGGGCTCATGGCTGAGATCCTCGAGGAACTGGGTGCCGAAATTGTTGGTCTGACCAGCACTGAAGGATATACTTACGAGCGTTCCCGCGGTGTGCGTGGCGATCAATTCCTCGGACTGGCCATCGACTATGAAAACCAGGCTTCCAAAAATAAGTCCAGGATCGCTAACTGGGTTGCAGATCTGAAAGAAAAATTTGAGTGATCACTGGGTGTAACCACGCTGATGAAAGATCTTTGAAAGGCAGGGTAATCTAAGGTGCCCCTGCCTTTTTTTAATGCTCAAATCCTTGTACGCACTATCATTATGCAGCAAAAAGTTAAATATTGAGGGAAAAGTCTGTAAAATATTAAGGATATTGTGCTATAAAGCATAAATTTGCAAACTATTCATTGAAACTACTTAAAACATCAAAGCATGAGTAAGGATCGCGTGTACATTTTTGATACTACGCTGAGAGACGGCGAACAAGTTCCCGGGTGTCAGCTGAATACTATTGAAAAAATTGAGGTTGCAAAAATGCTCGAAGGCCTTGGAGTCGATATAATTGAAGCAGGTTTTCCCATTTCCAGCCCGGGTGATTTCAATTCAGTGATTGAGAATTCAAAGGCAGTGACGGAACCCGTGGTTTGCGGCCTTACCAGGGCCATCAAAAAAGATATCGAGGTGGCCGCAGAAGCTTTGAAGTATGCCAGGAGACCGCGAATCCATACCGGTATCGGGACGTCATATTATCACATCGTACATAAATTAAACAGCACACCTGAAAAGATTATTGAGCGGGGCGTTGAAGCTGTTAAATACGCTAAAACTTTCGTGGAGGACGTGGAATTTTACGCTGAAGATGCCGGCCGAACTGAAAATAAATTCCTGGCCACGGTGATTGAGAAAATGATCGCTGCCGGTGCAACAGTAATCAATATTCCGGATACAACAGGATATACTTTGCCGGAAGAATACGGGAGAAAGATTAAATACCTGATGGAACACGTCTCCAATATCGATAAAGCGATCCTCTCCACGCATTGTCATAACGACCTCGGTATGGCTACTGCCAACACCATGTCTGGTGTGATCAACGGGGCCAGGCAGGTAGAAGTCACCGTCAATGGTATTGGTGAACGTGCAGGAAATACTTCGCTGGAAGAGGTAGTAATGATCATGAAAAGCCGCAAACACCTGAACCTGGAAACCAACATCAATCCAAGGAAAATCCATAATGCCAGCAGGCTCGTCTCTACGCTTATGCGAATGCCTGTCCAGCCCAATAAAGCGATCGTAGGCAGAAATGCTTTCGCCCACTCCTCCGGAATTCACCAGGATGGTGTGCTGAAAAGGAGAGAGAACTACGAGATTATTAATCCTAAAACCGTAGGTATCAAAGAGTCTTCTTTCGTCCTCACCGCACGAAGCGGACGGGCAGCACTCAAGCACCGGCTGAAAGCGTTGGGATATACATTTGAAAAAGACGCGCTTGATTCGCTTTACGAGCAGTTCCTTTCTGTTGCAGATGCAAAAAAAGAGGTGGATGACGACGACCTTAAAGCATTGGTAGGCGCAAGTTCAAGGGATATCAAACGCAACCTGCACCTGCACAGGTTACAGGTACTCTGCGGCAAAGGCTCTGTACCGGTAGCCACGGTCACCATCGAGTGGGAAGGCACGTGCCATTCAGCAACCGCTGAAGGGAATGGACCGGTTGATGCTGCATTCAGTGCTGTGAAGAAAATCATTAAAAAGAAGGTAAAACTGGAAGAATTCCTGATCCAGGCCATCCACAGGGGAAGCAACGACCTTGGAAAGGTGCACGTGCAGGTGGAATCCAAAGGCCAGGTTTTTTACGGATTCTCAGCATCGACGGATATCATCACTGCTTCAGTGGAGGCATTTATCGATGCACTCAGCCAGACTGTATAGTATTAGAGTTTTTTAACACCTCCGCTTAAACTCTTTCGCACTTACATTGTCTAATGACAGTGAAAAGTGTAGAACTGTATTAATTATCCAATACGAATGCAAATCAAAAATTTATTGATGCTGGCGTTGATAACGCTCGCGTCCTCCTATTTATATGGACAAAAAGGACCTAATCCTGATGCAAACAACCCGGATGCAGGTGGGCAGATTATCGGAACTATAGTGGAACGTGCTTCCGCTGTCCCGATGGAATACACCAGTATTGCGGTGTACAGGGTGACTGATTCATCGCTGGTGACGGGCACTGTATCCAATACTGACGGGGAGTTTCGGCTGGAAGACGTCCCGTTTGGCAAGTATTATCTTGAAATAAAATTTGTTGGGTATGAAAAAGCCGTATACGATCCCGTAATTGTTTCCCGGGATAACCGGATCGTGGACATTGGACAATTGAAACTCTCACTCAGCACGGAAGCACTCGATGAGGTTGAGATTGTTGCAGACCAGCGCAGGGTTGAATACAAGATAGACAAGAAGGTGGTGAATGTGAGTGAAGACCTCAGTGCTGCCGGCGGAACTGCCGTGGATGTGCTGGAAAATACACCATCTGTTACAGTGGATATTGAGGGTAATGTATCCCTCAGGGGCAGTGGCAGCTTCACTGTGTTGATCAATGGAAAACCTACCGTACTTGATGCCGCCGATGCACTGCGACAAATTCCGGCCAGTACCATTCAGAATATCGAGATCATCACCAATCCATCCGTCAAATATGATCCTGACGGGAATGGTGGGATCATCAACGTGGTTTTAAAGAAACAAATTGAGAAGGGAACCACCGGGATCGTCAATGCCTCGGTGGGACGAAACAATAAATACAGGTTCGATGCACTGCTCAACAGGAGAACAGGCAAAATGAACTATTTCATAGGGGGAAATTACAGCGATAACCTGTATGATGGTTCACTGGTAAGGGAACATGTTACATTCCTCGATGGTGGTGTCCAGGAACACAACGATGCAACGGGTGATTTTAATTTCATTCGGGGTGGATACCAGGTGAAAGCAGGAATGGACTATGACGTTTTGCCCAAAAGCAACCTGGCGTTTGAGGCCAGTGGCGGACAGTATAAATTTGGTATCGACAGGTCCAATACCTCCTACGAATACACCATTCCTGCATCGGAGGATCTGTATTTTATCAATACCAATGTGATGAGCCGGAACCGCACCTATTTCAATGGAAACCTGAATTACACGCAGACATTCGACACCGCTGCGCACAAGCTCGTGGCGATGGCCAATTTTTCCCGAAGCATGGGGGACGGAACGGAAGATCTTGAATTTCAAGAAGCAAATGAAGATTACGAAGTGATTCCATCTGATCTTTCTCAAAGGAACAGGAATCTTGAAACAGACGATGGTATGGAACTCCGCCTGCAATTGGATTATACGAAACCTTTATCAAATGGAAAATTTGAAGCAGGATACCAGGCGCGCATCGACGATGAAATGGAGGATTTTGTTTACCAGGAATATGATCCGGATACTGACCAATGGAATGCTGTGGGTGAGAACAGCAGTGAGATCAGTTTTTACCGGAATATCCAGGGCGCATATGCCCAGGTTGCGGGTGAATTCAGAAAGTTCCAGTACCAGGCAGGCCTGCGTGGTGAATACACCTTCCGGCTGATCGAGTACGAGAACTTCAACAGCTCATACGAGATCAACAGGTTTGATTATTATCCCACACTTCACCTCGCACGACAGTTTGAAAATGATCATCAGCTCATGATGAGCTACAGTAAGAGGGTGAACCGACCGAGGAGCTATTACCTTGACTCCGTACCCAGTTTTGTGGACAGGCAGACCATCCGCATCGGTAATCCGGGTCTTGAACCTGAATATGTCAATTCTTTTGAATTGGGTTACCAGAAGGGGTGGGGCAAAAACTTTCTTGCGTTTGAAGCCTATTACAGGAATACCAATAACCTGATCACACGGGTGACAGACTATGACAGTGAAGCAGGGATCTTTTACCAGCGTTTTGAAAATATAAATGAGGACCATGTAGTCGGATCTGAACTCATGGCCAACTGGCAATTTGCCAATTGGCTGAAGATGAATGCCAGCACAAACGTTTATTATTACCGGATCATGGGCGAATTAAACGGGGAAAACATCGACAATTCCAATGTTACCTGGCGTGCCAATGCCAATGCAACGTTTACCATGACCCCGACCAGCAGGATACAGGCGAACATGGGATACATGGGACCGACCGTTACAGCGCAGGGATCTGCAGAAGGCATGTACTATGTCAATCTTGCCGTGCGCCAGGATCTTTTCAAGCGTAAACTCTCAGCTACGCTCCAGGTCAGGGATCTCCTGGGTAGTATGAAACGGGAATTCACAGCCTCGGGTGAGAACTTCTCACAGTATGTGCTGATGCAACGAGAACCACGTGTGGTTATGCTTACATTGAGCTACAGGATTAACAATTATCGTGTGGACCAGCGTCCTGATCGCCAGGGAGGTAACGGTGGTATGGACATGGACTCCGGATTCTGATACTGAATTGCGTCAAAACTTACCTATTTCAGAAACTTATTTCAAAGCCGTTTGTTAGCTTTAAATAAAGATATGATAAATAGGTTATATATATTAATTCTACTCGGGTGTACCCTGTGGTCATCCATGCCGCAAACGCTGTTCGGACAGGACAAAATGACGCTCAGCGGTTATGTGCGTGATGCCGGAACGGGCGAAGAACTGATTGGTGCCAATGTTGCGATAAAAGAGAGCGGAGCCGGAACCATTACCAACCAATATGGATTTTATTCAATTACCCTCGACCCCGGTTTTTACACCGTAGTCTATTCTTATATTGGGTACAATACAGTCTCCCGACCGCTTAATTTAAGTGATGAAACAGCGCTCAACATTGAACTCACCGAAGCGGCCCAGGAAATCGAAGAAGTCACAGTAACCGCCGAAGCGGCCAACTCGAACATTACAAGCCTCGAAACAGGATCCACCAAGCTTCAGATCAAGGCAATAAGAAAAATCCCTGCATTGATGGGTGAGGTGGATGTTATCAAGGCTATCCAGTTGCTGCCTGGAGTGCAGGTGACCAGCGAAGGGTCTTCCGGCTTCAGTGTGCGGGGAGGGAGCCCCGACCAGAACCTGATCCTGCTGGATGAGGCGACAGTATACAACGCTTCCCACCTCCTTGGATTTTTTTCCATTTTCAATAACGATGCCATCAAGGATGTAAAACTTTACAAAGGCGATATACCGGCCAGGGCAGGGGGCAGGCTTGCTTCTCTACTGGACGTCAGGATGAAGGAAGGAAACACCAAAAAATTTTCCGGGACCGGAGGGATCGGGAATATCTCCAGTCGACTTACACTTGAAGGACCGCTTTTTTCAGGGAAAGGATCTTTCCTTGTGTCGGGGAGGCGAACCTACGCCGACATCTTTCTTGCTTTTGCAAGGGATACGGCCATCCGCGACAATTCGTTGTATTTTTACGATCTCAACGGAAAAATCAATTATACACTGAATGAGAATAACAGGTTTTTCATTTCAGGATACCTTGGGGATGATGTCTTCGCCAATGATTTTGCGGGATTCTCCTTTGGCAACCGAACACTTACATTCAGATGGAACCACCTGTTCTCCAAGAAACTCTTCAGCAACTTTACGTTCGTGACCACCAACTACCTGTACGATCTGGGCACACCCGATGATGCTGCGCCTCGCTTTACATGGCTGTCTGATCTCACAGATTATGGTCTGAAAGCAGATTTTACGTATTACCCGCAGCCTGATCACACCTTCCGCTTTGGCGCTTCCTCAACCTACCATATCATTTCCCCGGGAACAATCATTACCAAAACATCGGATGACAACCAGGATACAGCTTCCTATGCCTCTGACTATGCCTTGCAGAGCGGGGTCTACCTGTCGGGTGAATCAAAATTGGGAGGCTGGTTATCGGTTCGGTATGGAATGCGTTATTCCAGGTTTGATAACATCGGTTCAGCCACCGTTTTCAATTACAGTGACAACTATACTGTTATCGATTCGACGGTATATGACAAAGGGGAGTTTTTCAATTCCTACCATGGACTGGAACCGAGGCTGGCCATGAACTTCAAGATCAATGAATCCAATTCTGTAAAGCTGAGCTATGCACGTACCATTCAGTATATGCAGCTTGCTTCCAACAGCAGTGCAGGTACGCCCCTGGATATCTGGTTCCCTGCATCTCCGAATATCAGGCCCCAGTTGTCAGACCAGTTTTCAGCCGGTTATTTTAAAAATTTTCTCGATAACAAGTTGGAGACATCCTTCGAACTTTACTACAAGGAGATGGAACGATCGATTGATTTTGCGGAACATGCCCAACTGATACTCAACAGGTACCTGGAGGGCGAGATCAGGACGGGCCGTGCATTGTCGTACGGTGCAGAGGCATTTATCCGTTATACCGATCAGCGGTTTTCAGGATGGATCAGCTATACCTATTCAAAAACCACGCGGTATTTCGATGAGATCAATAATGGGAATCCCTATCCTGCGCCTTATGATAAACCTCACGACCTGGCACTCGTGGGTAGTTACGATCTTTCAAAAAGGATTTCCGCTTCCGCTACCTGGATCTATTCAACCGGGTTGCCATTTACGCTTCCCACAGGGAGATACAAGATACAGGGAAATATCATCCCCCTTTATACAGGCAGGAACCAATACCGGCTCGATGACTATCACCGTCTTGACCTGGCCATTACCATCAAGGAAAAAGAGCGTGCTAAGAAACCCTGGAGCGGGGAATGGAATTTCTCCGTGTACAATGCATATGCGCGCAAAAACCCGTGGACACTCAATTTTGTCCAGGACAGTGAAGATCCGAACCGCGCGTATGCAGAGATGACCTATCTTTTTTCCATCATTCCTGCAATCACCTATAACTTTAATTTTTAAGGAAGCAGGACCGATGGAGAAAAATGAAATGTAATATTGATTACATTATAATATTTTAAAGAGAAAGTTGTTGCAGAAAAAACCACGTAAATGAGCAAAATCAATCACATCCATATGGGTTTGAAATTCCTAAAACTCCCTGCCCGCATAACGCTTTTTGCTTTGCTCAGCTTCATGGTTGCATGTACAGAAATTATCGACATCGATCTCGATTCAACCTATACCCGGCTGGTGGTTTATGGAACGATCACTACCGATTCGATCCAGCATGAGGTGGAACTTACTGCCACAACAGATTATTTCTACAGCGAGGCACCTCCACCGGTGAAAAATGCCACCGTAATTCTTTCCTATGGAAACACCTCCGTGACACTGGAGGCATCTGCAGAGCGACCCGGGATCTATTTCTTTCCGCAACCAATCAAGGGTGTGCCCGGTACGCAATACAACCTGTTGATCGAAGATGTGGATGTGGACCAGGACGGTATTCCTGAGACATACAGTGCATCCACAACCATGCCTGGCATCGCATCTCCCGATTCCATCAGCGTGCAGCAATTCATTACACCTTTCTTTTCCGGATACCAGGTCGCGATCTGGTCGCCCGATCCGCCCGAAGTGAATTTTTATAATTTTAAGCTCTGGAGAAACGATGAACTGCTTAATAAACGAATTTCTGATTACACCGTGCAGCCCGATGACCT
>CAYOSB010000098.1:0-13380 GCA_964406495.1 uncultured Bacteroidaceae bacterium
CAGAGCATCCACTGATCACTACTCAGATGACTGGTGTGGATCTGTCTTTAAGAACAGCTTTCAATCAGCGATGCTAACCATCGTTAATAGTTATCATATGCTAGCCAAAGCAATCAGTTTTTGACCCTGAACACGCTATCCAGGACGGTGCCATCTACCCACTTGATCACTGCCGCGATCTCTTCACCGAATGTTGCCGCCTGCGGTATCCCACATATTTTTTCCGCTTCCTCTTTCAGCTCCTTAATGGATTTGACAGGCAAATCTGTGTTTTTTACACGCTCGAGCAGGTCTTCCCGCAGGGGATTGATCGCAATACCTCGCTCAGTGATTACGACATCGATCAGTTCTCCGGGTCCGCACAGGGTGGTCACCCGGTCCCGGATCACGGGAATCCTGTCACGAAACAGCGGGACCGGTAATATCACTGTTTTCGAGAAGAGGCAATTCTGCCAGCCGCCGAGTCCATGCAGCAAGTATCCATCGGAGTGCGTAACCACGTTGGCATTGAAATCCGTATCCACTTCAGTAGCACCGAGGATCACCACATCAACCATCCCGGCAAAATTACCTTTCCCATGGTAATTGTAGCTTGTAAAAGGACTGGTCCAGACATGTTCCGGATTTTCCGCCATGCTCCTTACCCCGTCCAGATCGAAGGTCTGTCCATCCAGGATGTAATCCACCAATCCGTCCTCCAGCATAGACACCAGGTATTTATTGCTTCCTCCCCTGGCAAACCGGGCACGAACATTCTTTTCCTGCATAATCTTCCTGAAATATTCTCCAACAGCAAGGGACGTACCGCCGGCACCGCTCTGGAATGAGAACCCATTTTTTATGATTCCTGCTGCATCACAAAATTTTGCGGTCAACTCCGCCAGCAGCAAACGGTCGGGCGACCGGGTGATCTGCGTGGTACCGGAGACAATCTGCCCGGGATCTCCCAGTTTATCTATTTCAACGGTGTAGTCGACATAGTTCCCCTGTATCTGCCAGGGGATGCATGGAAATTCGATCATGTTATCGGTAACAACTATTACTTTATCGGCATACTGGGAATCAGCAAGGGCAAATCCCAGCAGGCCACAGGCGGAATCACCCTGCAGCCCGTTCGCATTTCCAAACGGGTCTGCCGTGGGTGCACCGATCACTGCAATATCGATCTCCACCTCTCCATCCTGCACAGCCTGGTATCTTCCTCCATGCGAACGAAGTACGCCGGTCCCCTGCATGCCTCCTTCCGAGACAAACTTCCCCAGCGGACCATTCATGCTTCCCTCGATATGATGTATGGTTCCGTCCTCAAGGTATTGTATAAGGTGTGCATGGCAGGGGAATGATGCGGAAGGAAACCACCTGAGTCCTTTCACTCCCATTTCTTGTGCGATATCAAAAACCTGGTTGGCCAGCAGGTCCCCGTTCCTGAAATGGTGGTGGGTAGAGATAGTCATGCCATCGGTGAGCCCTGCTTTCCGGAGTGCTTCTTTCAGGCTGCCGACACGTTTATCACCATCTGCCGGGTAATCGGCACAGCTTGCAATACGGGGTGCATGCTTTCTGCTATCGGGTTTGTATTTCCCGACGCCCTGGTAGGGAGTCATCGCCTGGCCGTTGACTTTTTCAGGAACTTTCCTTCCGGCTGCATTCTCATTAAATTCCATGATCATCGGTTTATTTCTTTTATGTATATATCAAAAAGATAAAACGTTGATTGCCCGACTATTCAATCAACCTGAACTTTTTTGCAAGCACCAGGGTTTGCTCAGCACGTTTCACCACAGGTGCATCGATCATTTTGGAACCGATGGATACCACTCCGAGTCCTCTTTTCTTCGCCTCTTCGAAAGCTGCGGTGATTTCTTTTGCTTTCTCTATCTCCCCTACGGATGGTTTGAATCCTTCATGAATCACTCTGATCTGTCCCGGGTGGATACATCCCATTCCCTCGAAGCCGAGTGCAGCTGATGCCTTTACATTTTTAAGCAATCCTTCCATATTGGACACATCGGAATAGACCGAGTCAATTGGCTGGATACCGGCAGCTTTACATGCATTAACAATGCGGGTGCGTGCATAGAATGATTCTGTTCCTTCCTGTGTACGGGGTATTCCCAGGTCTGCCGTAAAATCTTCCAGGCCGATTGCCATGGCAACCACATTTGTTGATGCTGTCGCGATTATAAATGCATTTTCCACGCCTTTTGCACTTTCTATGATCGGCATAAAAAAGATCTCTTTTTCAAGACCTTCATGTACCAGCGTGGCGCGTACCACCTCTTCCACTTTTTTCACCTGCCAGGCCTCTTCGCACTTGGGGATCAGCAGAAGTTCCGCCCCGTGTGGAACAACCACAGAAGCATCCTCCAATCCAAGCGGCAACTGATTGATCCTGACCATGCGCTCAGCACCGTAAAATTCCACGTTACGCAGTGCATTCCGGACGAGGATCCTGGCTTCATCTTTCCGGTCAGGAGCCACGGAATCTTCCAGGTCAAGGATGATCCCATCCGGCTCATGGATCCCTGCGTTAATCATCATCGCTGGATTATTGCCGGGCAGGTAGAGCCGGGACATCCTGAAGCGATCGGGTACCGGCTCAGATACAGGGCGTTCAATGGCTGGTAACAGGAATGCTTTCCGGGTATTGGATATTTTCCTTATTGCCGCCTCTAGCCTCGCTGCCAGCACATGGGGCAATGCCCCATTGTCCTCGATATCCACCTCAACATTTCCAATCTCATAAAAATCGAGTACCTCGCTCACCAGCGCATGGATGCTTTCTCCATACATGGAACTGACCTTGCTATTGAGATGAACCATACGTCCGCCGTCATCATTCAGGGTAACAGATATCCTGCAGTCTGACCTGATCTTATCGCCAGTGTTTCCAGCTACTCCCTTTTTTTCCATGAGCAAGCATTGTTGATTTATTAGCAAAAATACGCAGCGGAACCAACTGCCGAGTCGGGTCGGCTATGTTTAAAAGCAATTCTACCAGAGAAAACTCAGCAGGATTCCTGCAGCCACTGCACTGCCAATGACACCAGCAACATTTGGTGCCATGGCATGCATCAGCAGGTGATTGGACGGATCTTCCTTCAAGCCAAAATTTTGCACTACCCTTGCGCTGTCGGGCACTGCGGACACACCTGCAGCACCGATCAGCGGGTTGAGCTTACGGTCGTCCGGGGTAAAGATATTCATCACCTTGGCAAAAATGATTCCACCAGCAGTGGCGACCATAAACGAAAGGGCACCCAGTCCAAAAATGATCATGGATTCGGTGGTCAGGAAGCGGTCTGCCTGCGTCGATGCACCCACCGTTAATCCCAGTAAGATAGTCACGATATCTATCATGGAGGTCCGCGCTGTTTCTGCCAGTCGTTTTGTCCTGGTGGATTCCTTCAGCAGGTTGCCAAAGAATAACATACCCAGCAGTGGCAGCGAACTGGGAGAAATGAAAGCTGTAATGATCATACCAATGATCGGGAACAAAATTTTTTCGGTCTGTGAAACAGCCCGGGGAGGGGCCATACGTATGACCCGTTCTTTCTTCGTGGTCATCAACCGCATAATTGGTGGCTGGATCACAGGCACAAGGGCCATGTATGAATAGGCAGCTATGGCAATGGGACCAATCAGGTGTTCAGCGATCCTGGAGGAGAGGAATATGGCCGTGGGACCGTCTGCACCTCCGATAATCCCGATGGCACCAGATTCCCTGAGGTCGAACCCAAGCCACAGGGCGCCGAGGAAGGTAAGGAAGATTCCTACCTGTGCAGCTGCACCGAGCAGCATCAGCCTGGGCTTTGAGATCAGTGAAGAGAAGTCGGTCATGGCACCGATGCCTAAAAATATCAACGGTGGGTACACACCCCGCATCACCCCAAAATAGAGATAGTTCATTACGCTACCTTCCTCGTAAATGCCCACCTGTAGATTCACACCCTCCGCCTGGAAAAATGGAATATTACCTATGATGATCCCCGCACCAATGGGAATCAATAACAATGGCTCGTAATCAAACCTGATTGCCAAAAAAATAAACAAGAGTCCCACTGCGATCATGATAATATGTCCTGCAGTAGCATTTCTGAACCCTGTATACCTGTAAAATTGTCTGAGTCCCTCTGCTGCTGTTTCCACGACAGATTCAGATGATGGGTCTTTTTCCCCGCTGACCACCAGTTCCTGGTCTGCAGCGGCCTGTGCAGTATTCAGCTGTCCGCCCGGAGTTATAATAACCCGCAGCGCCCAGATAACCAGGATAATTGCAAAAACTGTAAGTAATCTTCTCATGACCTCAGATGATTTTGACCAGGAGATCCCCCTGCAATACTGTATCACCGACCTGAACCGGGATACTTTCTATGACACCCTTCCTGTCTGCAAGTACCTGGTTTTCCATTTTCATGGCCTCCATTACCATCAACAGTTGACCTTTTTCTATGATATCCCCCGGCTTCACCTTTACAGCGATGATATTCCCGGGAAGTGGTGCTGTGATCGGGTGTGCATCGCCTCGTTCTCTTTTCTCGATCTCCGGCCTGGAGGGTTCTTTCACCGGCGGGGCGATTACCCGTGGGGTTTTTGAAGATTTAACTTTTTTATGGATCTCAACCTCGTAAGGTGTTCCGTTAACTTCCAGCCGGGCGATGTTATCCTCGATGCCGATCACATCCACGCCATAAACGTTTCCGTGTATCGTAAATTTAAATTGTTTCATAACGCTTATCTGCGATTGAACTGGTTTCGTACTGCATATATTTTCGAACTCCAAGGGGAGTAGGATTTGGATACCTTTTTAATTGTGAGCACACCGCTCTCTTCATCGTGTAGTTCTGAAAGGTAGAGGTGCAATGCCATGGAGATGGCTGCAGTTGTTTCGCCTGAGATAGCATTTTCAGGCGCTTCATCCGCATCCTTCCGGCTTCCTCTTCTACTTTTCCGCCTTTTCATGTAGATCAATTTCGGAATGTTGGTGAAGCACCAGAATAACAATACAAGTGATACAAACACCACAACGTAACCCACTACAGCAATGACCAGTGCTTCTGTGGTAACGTTTCCTTTCAGGATCAGCCAGAGGTACATCATAGCGGAATATTTGTATGTTTACGGGGGGGGTTCATCTCTTTTTTTGTAGCGAGGGTTTGCAACCCCCTGACAATGCGGAACCTGGTGTTTCGCGGTTCAATCACATCATCAATGTAGCCAAATCTTGCTGCCTCATACGGATTGGCAAATTTTGCATTATATTCCACACTTTTTTCAGCAATGAAAGCTGCTTTTTCGTCCGGATCAGATATTTCTTTCAGCCTTCGGCTTTCGAGGATCTCCACAGCACCCCTGGCGCCCATAACAGCAATTTCAGCAGTAGGCCAGGCATAATTCAGATCACCTCGCAGTTGCTTGGAACTCATCACATCGTGTGCCCCACCATATGATTTTCTCAAGGTGATAGTGATCTTGGGAACGGTAGCCTCCCCGTATGCGAACATCAACTTTGCTCCATGGATGATGATCCCACCAAATTCCTGTGCACTGCCGGGCAGGAATCCAGGTACATCCACGAATGTTACCACCGGGATATTGAAACAATCACAGAACCGCACAAACCGGGCTGCCTTCCTGGATGCTTCTATATCGAGCACGCCGGCCATGTGGTTAGGCTGGTTCGCCACAATCCCCACAGGCATACCGTTGAATTTCGAGAAACCCACGATCATATTCCGGGCATAGCGACTGTGTACTTCAAGGAATTCCTCCTTATCTACGACACTAAGGATCACTTCCATCATATCATACGGCTGATTGGGATCCTCCGGGATGATCTCATTAAGCTCATCTTCCATCCTATCGATAGGATCTGTGCATTCCGTTTGTATAGGATCCTCGAGGTTATTTTGTGGCAGAAAAGAGATCAATTTCCTGATCAGCAGCAATCCGGCCTCTTCCGTGTCGACTTTAAAATGTGAGATGCCCGACCTGGTGGAATGCATTTCTGCACCGCCGAGTGCTTCAGTGGAAATTACCTCGCCGGTAACTGTTTTGGTAACCTTCGGACCGGTAACAAACATATAAGAAGTCTTATCACTCATGACAATAAAGTCGGTAAGCGCCGGTGAATACACCGCTCCGCCGGCACAGGGACCGAAGATGGCTGAGATCTGCGGGATCACGCCCGACGCCATGATATTACGTTCAAAGATCTCGGCGTATCCTGCCAGGCTCTTTACGCCTTCCTGGATCCTTGCACCACCACTGTCATTGATCCCGATCACAGGTGCGCCGACTTTCATTGCCTGGTCCATGATTTTGCAGATCTTCTGTGCATGTGTTTCAGAGAGCGATCCACCGAATACGGTGAAGTCCTGTGCATACACATAGATCACACGACCATCGATTGTGCCGTGACCGGTGACAACACCATCCGAAAGGTAGGTTTGATTTTCGAGTCCGAAATCGTGACTACGGTGTTTGACGAACATGTCGTACTCTTCAAAACTGCCTTCATCGAGCAGGATACTGATCCGCTCCCGCGCCGTTAGCTTTCCCTTGGAATGCTGGGCAGCGATCTTGTCCTCACCGCCGCCTGCCTTTGCCTGTTCGCGCAGCTCGATCAGTTGCTTGATCTTATCTGTACTGCTCATATTATTGAGGTATTTTATTGAGGTATTTTATTGAATTAATTATACTGTGGCAATTGTTACAGGGCTTCTTCGACGGCGTTATTCGCTACAGAACTCGGTAAGCACTCCGAACGTGGATTTTGGATGCAGAAAACCGATATTCAACCCTTCTGCTCCTTTCCTGCCCGAAGAGTCAATAAGGCGCACGCCCTTGCTTGCTGCATCTTCCAGTGCTTTATTCACATCCGGTACCGCAAATGCAATGTGATGGATACCCGGTCCTTTTTTTTCGAGGAACTTACCGACAGGCCCTTCCGGATCCGTAGAAGCCAGCAATTCGATCTTGGTATCGCCCACCTGAAAAAAGGCTGTTTTGACTTTCTGGTCCTCCACCTCTTCAATGGCGTAGCACTCCAGGCCTACGATCTCTTCGTAATATTTTATCGCGGCATCCAGGTCTTCGACTGCAATGCCGATATGTTCAATGTGTGTAGGTTTCATAAACATGCTAATTTTGGTTCATATTTCTTGTGACATCCGGCATCTCAAGTGACATCCAGCATCACTATGCAAAAATAGCCGATAATGCGTGGGGTGGTCTCTGAATGGAGCAATAATAATGAAAACGGTCACCTGTTTTTCAACACTACTGTTCCAGCGACCTGTATAGCTGTTCCTGGATTTCGGTGCGGATATTTTCTGTGATCAGTTGAATGTTGTGTTGGTCAGGATGAATTCGATTGGACAGGAAAATGTAGAGCAGGTCGTATTTTGGATCCACCCATGCGATGGTCCCGGTAAATCCGGAATGACCGAAACTAAATTCGGAAGCGGAATTACACGCCGGTCCTGCATCCTCCTCGTCAGTGATCGGCCGGTCGAATCCAAGTGCCCTGCGATTTTCCAATTCGCAAAACTGGCAACGGGTATATTCTGCAATGGTAGTTGAATCTATGAATCGCTGACCGCCATATGTCCCATTGTTCAGATACATTTGCATTATTTTTGCAAGGTCATTGGTATTTGAAAACAAACCGGCGTGTCCGCAAACGCCTCCAAGCAGTGCTGCCCCCGGATCATGAACATGACCATGTACCAACTGGCGGCGGAAAATAATGTCATTCTCCGTGGGTACGATCCTGCTTTTATCAAATCGGTTCAGCGGCAGGAATCCCATCGTCTCTGCACCAAGAGGGCCATAAAAATTGAACCAGTTATAGGGATAGAATAACGTGTCGGTGATATCTTCAACAGCCCTGTAGAGGTAGTAATATCCAAGGTCACTGTAAAGATATTCGTTCTCTCCAAGCGGCGATTCCAGGATCCGATGATAGATTGAGTCCTGGTAATCTCTTCTCACATAGAGGTGGTCGGCAACCTGAAATGGATAATCCATGCTATATTCGCGCTCATATACACTGTCCTTATAAACGATATTGCGATTTGCATATGATGCAGGACCCAGTTTAAAGGGATACGTATAACTGAAATTCGTGCTGAACAGGTGTTGTGAAGTATCCAGTGGCTCGATAGTCTGAATGTAGAATGGTATCCATGCCTGCAGTCCTGCCTGGTGCGTCAGGATATCCCTGATTTGAAGCCTGGCTTTTTGGGAGGTGTCCAGTTCAGGAATGTAATACCCCAACAGACTGTCCAGGCTAAATCTGCCCTGGTCCTGCAAACGCATTAGCGCAGGCATTGTAGAGGCAATCTTGGTAATGCTTGCCAGATCGTAAAGGTCTTCATTTTTCACTTTTTGCCTCCTGCGATAGGTATGGTACCCATAGGCGGATTGCCAGACCACCCTTCCGTTTCTCGCGACCAGTACCTGGCATCCCGGCGTTGCCTTGATGGCAAGCGCCTTTTGAATAATTTCATCAATGACTTTCAGGCTGTCATAATTCATGCCCACTCCCTCCGGACTCCCGTAAGACAGGCGTGTTGCCCCCCTGGTGATACGCCCGGTACCTGCAGGATAACGTTCGCCGACGGATACCGGAAGCTGGCCCCTGATGGAAGTCCCCCCGAAGAGCGCCTGTGCAGCAAACTGCTGGTTCAGTTCCTGGTTTGTATATGCTACCATGATCGCATCGGCATGTTCCAGGTCACCCAACACCTCAAGTGCATAGGGATATCCAAAGTGAGTGAAGACCAGGTTTCCATCAAAATCGATTCGGTTGATAAAACTCTTTACCCCCGGAGGAATATCGTAATTGTTCCCATAAGATCTTGTGTAATAGGTGCTGATTATCAATGTATTGTATTGCAACAATTCGGCTTTCAGTGATGAGTCGAGCGGAAAATCAAGCGGACTGTCGAAAAAATAATGTTCCCCGCTTTTGTATTTATCCAGGTATTCCGTAAAGGTTGTGGACCCCTTTACTCCGATATTGATGGTTGCCAGTTGCATGTTCTCAAGCTTCCTGAAAGGAATAATTCCGCGGTCATCTTTTACCAGTGTGATGGCCTGTTCCGCCAGCTGTTCCATGAGTGGCAGGTATTTGCGGTCATTCAATCGTTCATAGAGCCCCTCTGTTTTGACCGTGCGTAGCGTATCCAGGCCGAGCCATTTCTTTGCGAGTAATATTTTTCGGCATGACTGGTCCACCTGTGATTCAGAAATCTCACCCCGTTTAACGGCGCGCCTGATATGGTGAATGGTACGGGACACATCAGCTGGCATCAGGATAATGTCATTCCCTGCTTTCAGCGCTTCAACTTCTGCATCCCCGGGTTTGAAATGCGCGCTCACTCCCTTCATGTTCATTGCATCGGTTACTACCAATCCTTTAAAGCCAAGCTCATGCCGGAGCAAATCTTTCACAATGGTATCGGACAGCGAAGCAGGCCGGTTCTCCCGGTCATCAAGCGCATTTACCTGGAGATGTGCTACCATGATGCCTGTAATCCCATCCCTGATCGCTTTTCTGAATGGATATAATTCCAGGGAATCAAGTCGTTCCCTGCTAAAATTCAGGACCGGAAGGTCATAATGCGAATCGGTTTGCGTATCGCCGTGACCTGGAAAATGCTTTGCAGTAACGAGAATGCCTTCTGACTGCATTCCCTGGAAACATGCATTTACCTTATCTGCGACCTGTTTGCGCTCTTCGCCAAAGGAACGGGTATTGATCACCGGGTTGCCCGGGTTATTATTAATATCTGCTACCGGGGCAAAATTCATATGCACACCGAGCTGCTTCAGTTGCTGTGCCAATTCCTGGCCGAACCTGTAGATCAGCATGTTATTTCTAATCGCTCCGAGCTCCATTTGCCGGGGATAACGGATGACACTGTCAAGGCGCATATCCAGTCCCCATTCAGCATCCATTGCAATGAGCAGAGGGACATCAGAAGCTGTTTGCAGCGCGTTGGTCATATGCGCCTGCCGCAAGGGTCCGCCCTGGAAAAAGATAATACCACCGATCTTTTCTTTTTTTACAAGTTCTTTGAGATCTTCCAGGTGCGCAGGATCTCGGTTGGAATAAGCCTGCACCATCAGAAGCTGGGCTATCTTTTCATCCAGGGTCATTTGCCCGATCAATGAATCTACCCATGGGACTTGTTTTTCAAGGAAAGGTGGTTCTTTGGTCGCGGCTGCAACTACTTCACCCCTGGAATAAAAACCGGGGTTAACGGGGGCTATGAATATAATCAGTCCCAGTATTAAGGGGAGCATTCTTCTCAACATCATCTCTCTCGAACAGCTAACAATTGTGACTATGGGTTATCTCATCACAAAGATAGAATAGTAACAGAAAGTTCAAAGCCCTGTTGTCAACAGTGCACCAAAGATTATTGAACTGTTGATGAAGATTCATATTCCAGGGATAAAACACCATCCCAGCGTGAACACCCCCATGCAACCCTTGCATCAATTCTATTCCTTTGGTTCCCGGCCGGCGGCGAATTCACAGAAGACCCGGAGTAAAGCGATCCCTGGTACTGAAGAGAAAGTTTTGCAGAACGGGCACCTAACGCCGGACAGATACCAGGAACTGGGCAGATACATCGTGTTGAACTTGTACCTGACTTGAATCAGTATTGCAGTTTTTTGCGCAATTTTTTTGGAACAGCATCTTTGTGGACCATGAAAAAGATTGTTTTGGCCCGCATATAGGCTTCAGAGCAATAGAAATATCCTTCATAGACGTGGTTCCCAACACCCCATGAATTCTTCACCTTATAGAATTTTTTGCCGTCCTGATCCACTGCTGTACCTGTAATATGCATCAGGTGATCATCGGTGGTCTTGTAATTATCGAACCACTCCTGCCTGATCTCCTGGGTGATCACCTGCTCTTTCTTTGGGGATGAAAAATCATAGAATAAAGCACTTTGTGCATTTTCCGGCAACTCACTCCAGCGTCCCTGTTCCAGGTTGGAAAGGTCTTCAATATTCTCAGAAGGAAGCAGTGCGATCCCGGAATTCCAATTGAATCCCTTTTCACCCACATCCGCATCCCAGCAAACTGTGTATCCATTTTCAAGGGCGTGATCGAGCACAAGCATCAACTCGTCGAGTTGAACATTGTCGATCTCGTTCCATCCCCAGTTATCGGGGATCTCGAGGATGAAAGGTTGATAGAATGGATGGTGGGTAAATGAACCGATGGTGACATAATCTTCCGGGTCCATCTCCAAACTTGCAGCAAAAGATCCCGGTGTGTAATTCGTCCCGTTATAATCAAATTCTGAGGGGTATTCGCCGAGGTATGCATCCAGGATCCCTTCAAACCCTGTTTTCCAAACAGGGGTTAGTTTCCTGTTGGGATTCTTGATCACCTGTTCAACATATCCTGTCAGCACAGCCTCCATTTCTCCGTGCACAGGACCTTTCTCTCCAATGGTCATGCCATCATATGCCTGTTCAGGCACCAACCCGTATTTGTTCCAGACCATCATCAGATCGTGTGCCAGTCCTCCACCACCAAAATTGGTCTTTCCGTGCATGCGCACATACTTATCTGCTTTCTCGGTAAAACAATTTCTTACGACGAACATTTCAGAAAGATCATAAACGCCTTTTCCCTCCCGGATTAATTCTGCCTCAAGAAAGGAAATGGAAGCATAGCTCCAGCAAGTTCCGGAACGGTACTGATCCTTGACCGGGCTCACCTCGATATTGATCTGGTCAGTAAAAGAGTAACCCGTTTTCTGGGCTGTGGAAATCATTGTAACTCCGGCCATAATCATGGTCAGTACTGTAACTAAACCTCTTATTCTCATAGTTAATCAATTATTAGTTCCTGGTATATCCTTTCGTGTCATTCCGGGGGCGCGCATATGCACTTTTCGGGATACATGGAAAATTTAAAAATTTAAAGATAACAGAAAGAAAACGTTCGTAAAAAATATTCTGCAACATGAACTGGAATGCACCGGAGGGCGTTTACTGATGGTAAAAAATGGAAGCGTACACTCAAGTTCAATGTTTATAGGAAATGGAAATATTCAGGCAAATTTGTGGCTAAAAGAGCAGGGCGATCGTGCGCGTAACAACAGGAACTAACCCATTGCTGTTCATCCTGATAATATGGAATTACACCGATAACCTGTTGATCATTTCATGAACTTTTTCAGTATATGTTCTTGAGACCGGGATCTTGTTTTCATCTGGATTATCTAGATGGATAAAGAGGTTGGTTCCGGAAAGCCGGACCATCTTTACATTTTCAAAATTCACCATATAGGAGCGATGGCAACGGCGAATCAAGGTCTTTTCCAGCTCTTTTTCCAGCCGTTTCATTGTATTGCGCAGCATCACTTTCTTCACCCGGTCTTTATCCTGAATATACAGGGTTACATAATTATCCGTGGATTCAATAAACAGGACATCCGAAGCGTGGAGAGAGAATCGCAGTTTGCCAGATTCATCATAAAAATTGATCATGTTCCTGCTGTTGTATTCATCGGAAGTGAGACTTGCAACCTCTTCGAGTTTTCTTTTTTGATCCTGCCAGGAGAAATACAGCCATGAGAGGGAATATGGAATGGCCAACACAAAAAGTGTTACCATCAACAACTTGAAAAACTGCTCCACGGGGTGGATTTCATTGTTTAAAATCAGGATATCCATAACCGAGTATGCAGCGGCCATTAGCAGGAGCTCCGCGAATATCCAGCATATATAGCCCAGGAAATTGATCTTTGTTTGTTGTGCCAGGCGAATAAATATGAGCCGGCTGACAACAATCACCATCATTCCTGCCAAAATATACAGGCTGGAAAACAGGAATAACTCAGCTTTCCCGGCATTGAACCAGTTTTCGGCATTAAAGGGTGCATATATATTTATAAAGATCAGTGCAAAAATTGCAGTGAATGAGATCTGCTGCAGCACATTCTTCTTATCAAACAGGTAGGGCGGTATTTTTCTCAGCAGGAAATACATTTTCTGAAAATCGTTACACAAATGTAACCAAATATCACAATACTTTGAGCTCAGTGCGGCGGTTCAGGGCACGTCCCTTTTCGGTGTCATTGTCAGCAATGGGCACCTCTTCTCCATATCCCCTGGCTATGAGTCGTTCAGTTTCAATCCCTTTTTCACGCAGGTAATTTACCACCTCTTCAGCCCGTTTTTCTGAAAGCGCCATGTTATACACAGCGGTACCCGTATTATCGGTATGACCGGAGATCTCTATATGTAATCCCGGATTCATGACCAGCAGCTCATAGATCTTATCCAGTTCGATCCTGGAGGTTTTTTGTAACCGGTATGAATCGGTATCGAAGAAAATAT
>CAYOSB010000099.1:0-13351 GCA_964406495.1 uncultured Bacteroidaceae bacterium
TCCACGGACTGACGGTGGACTGTATCGACAAACACCAACCTAACAGCGACGCACGCAGAAAGGCTTACAATTGTGATATTACTTTCGGAACCAACAACGAGTTCGGTTTTGATTACCTGCGTGACAACATGACCCACTCTCCGGAGGAGCTGGTACAGCGCAAGCATAACTACGCCATCGTCGATGAGGTAGATTCTGTACTGATCGATGATGCACGTACACCGTTGATTATCTCAGGCCCCGTGCCCAAAGGGGAGAACCACGAGTTCATGGAATACAGGCCGAAAGTAGAACGCCTCATGCAGGCGCAGCGGGCGTTATTTAACAATATTATCACGGAGGCACGAAAATATCTCAAGGAAGAAAATTCGGAGAAGGCAGGGTTCAAACTATTGCAGGCACATAAAGCACTTCCCAAGAACAAATCACTGATCAAACTGCTCAGTGAGGAGGGAAACAAGGCGCTGATGCACAAAACGGAGAATCACTATATGCAGGAGAACTCCAAGAATATGCACCTGGTGACCGATGATCTGTTCTTCATCATTGAAGAAAAAATGAACTCTGTTGAGCTAACCGATAAAGGGATCGACGTGCTTACGGGCAGCTCTGACGATCCCGACTTCTTCATCATGCCCGATATCGGGAATGAGATCGCTGAGATTGAAAAATCCGATATGGAGGAGAAGAAAAAGCTCCAGACCAAGGACCAGATGCTGCGCGATTATGCAGTGAAATCGGAAAGGATCCATACGGTCAACCAGTTGCTCAAGGCCTATGCCATGTTCGAGAAGGATGTGGAATATGTGGTCATCGACAACAAAGTGAAGATCGTCGATGAGCAGACCGGCCGGATCATGGAGGGGCGAAGATACTCAGACGGACTCCACCAGGCCATTGAAGCCAAGGAAAATGTCAAGGTGGAAGCAGCCACCCAAACCTGGGCAACTGTCACCCTGCAGAACTATTTCAGGATGTACCACAAGCTGGCTGGTATGACAGGTACTGCCGAGACCGAAGCTGGTGAGTTATGGGATATTTATAAACTGGATGTAATGGTCATTCCCACCAACCGGCCCATTATCAGGGACGACAGGGAAGATATGATCTACAAAACCAAGCGCGAAAAATACAATGCGGTAATCGATGAGATCGAGCACCTGGTGAAGGAGGGAAGGCCAAGCCTCGTGGGAACAACATCCGTGGAGGTGTCTGAGTTGCTCTCCAGGATGCTGAAAATGAAAAAAATACCACACAATGTACTGAATGCCAAACTGCACCAGCGGGAGGCAGAGATCGTCGCACAGGCAGGGAAGCCTGGCACTGTCACTATCGCCACCAATATGGCTGGACGGGGTACGGATATAAAGCTTACACCTGAAGTTAAAAAGGCCGGCGGATTGGCGATCATAGGTACCGAAAGACATGAATCGCGTCGTGTGGACCGCCAGTTGCGAGGCCGTGCAGGTCGCCAGGGAGATCCGGGAAGTTCACAATTTTATGTATCCCTTGAGGATGACCTGATGCGATTGTTCAGTTCAGACCGCATCGCTGGTATGATGGACAAGTTGGGGCTCAAAGAAGGTGAGGTGATTCAACACTCCATGATCACAAAATCCATTGAGCGTGCACAGAAAAAGGTCGAAGAGAACAATTTCGGTATTCGCAAAAACCTGCTGGAATATGACGATGTCATGAACTCGCAGCGCGAAGTGATCTATACACGCAGGAGACATGCCCTCTTCGGCGAGCGCCTGGGTCTGGATATAGCCAATATGCTGTATGATGTCACAGAAAGTATCGTGAATACCTACCATGGCTCAGATGAATTTGAGAACTTCAAGATGGAGCTGATCCGGATCTTTTCCATTGAGTCGCCGGTTACAGAGGATGAATTCAAGAAGATCGGCAGCAAAGAACTTGTTGAGAAGATCTATGCACTGATGCTGGAGACGATGAAACGGAAGCGGGAGACTATCTCCACACAGGCCATGCCGGTAATCAAAGATGTTTATGAGAAACAATCCCAGGTTTACGAAAATATTGTAGTACCGGTATCAGACGGAATGCGGGTATTCCAGGTACTGGCCAACCTCGAGAAGAGTTATAATAGTGAAGGTTCGGAGCTGGTCAGGTCCTATGAAAAATCGATTGTACTCGCTACCATCGACCAGGCCTGGCAGGAACACTTGCGGGAACTCGACCAGTTGCGGCAGTCGGTGCGGAATGCAGCATATGAACAAAAAGATCCTTTGCTGATCTACAAGTTCGAGGCATTTGAACTCTTCACCCAGATGATCGACAAAGTGAACAAAGATGTGGTCTCCACACTTATGAAGGTGCATATTCCAACGCGCGATCCAAAAGCAGTGCAGAAAGCAGAAGCACCAAAGAAAATGGATCTTAGTAAGTTTGCAGCCAACAAAGAAGCGACCCCCGAGTACAATGATCCCTCAGGTGGCGGGCAGGGACAAAAGCAGCAACGGGTACAACCGGTCCGTGTCGAGAAGAAAGTGGGACGGAATGAACCCTGTCCATGTGGCAGCGGCAAGAAATACAAGAATTGCCACGGTCGCCCTGGAAGCCAGTAGAGTCAACCCGGTCAGGAAAAATAATTGGAACACTGTTCGCTGAGAAATCCGTACCTCTTCTGATAGGGGAGCGCCTGCAATTGTGCGATAGTTGCCTGCAGAGCCTCTTACAACCGGGCTACTGCAGCTTTAATATCTTCAAGAAGCGCGTCTGTAGCAGGGACCAGCGGCAACCTTAAATTGCTTGTCCCATATCCCAATACCTGCATCAAGGCCTTTACACCACAGGGATTTCCTTCCCTGAAGATAAGATCAATAAATGGAAGTACGCGATAGTGCTTCTCCCGGGCTGCCTCCAGATCACCGGCCAACGCATCTCTTATCATTCCGGAGAAGAGATCAGGCAGGGCATTCCCAATCACGGATACCACACCATCACCCCCCAGGGAGACGATGGGAAGTGCAATGGCATCGTCACCGGATATTACCTGGAATCCCTCAGGTTTATCACTGATGACCTGCATCACCTGTCCCAGGTCGCCGGATGCTTCCTTGATCGCCACGATCTTATCGCCGAGCGCATGTGCAAGTTCCAGGGTTGTTTCGGCTGTGATGTTGGAGCCGGTTCTTCCCGGGACATTATAGAGCATCAATGGTAGTTCGGAACTGGCGGCAATGGCAGAAAAATGTGCCTTCATCCCCTGCTGGGAGGGTTTATTGTAGTAGGGAGCAACGCTCAGGTATGCGTCGATCCCGTCGGTACCGATCTCCCTGATCCAGTTCACTACTTCCTCAGTGTTATTTCCTCCTGCACCTACGACCATGGGCACCCTTCCTCCGTTTACTTTCTTTGTCACTTCTATGATCTTCAGTTTTTCATCTTTCGAAAGGGTAGGCGTTTCAGCTGTTGTACCCAGCACCACCAGGTACTCAACACCTCTCCCGATCAGGTTGTCCGTATGTACCTCCAATCGGTCTGTATTCAGTGATCCGTCGTCATTAAAAGGCGTGATCATTGCCACACCGGTGCCTGTGAAATTTGCACGGTTTGCCATAAAAATATTACTTAACTGGTTTTAATAATGTGATATAATGTTTGACTTGCTCGAGAAAATAGCTGACTTCACAATTCTTGTTTGCAGGATTGATCATCAGGTCCAGATCGCATTGGTCATCTTCAGCATAACAGCCAATCTTGAATTTTGCAGTTGATAACTTTGCCAGGAATTCAATCGTCAGATTATTCTCAAAACTGATGACGAAAAGCATATCCGGATTTTTACTGAAATAAAGTTCAGCTTTCTCCCCTCGCGGACCGCTATACCAGTTGACATCAGTCCGGGTGATGAACTCGAAACCTGACCAGAGTGTCATCTCCTGTGGAATCTCCTTCTCTGCAACATAGCCAAAGACCGTGGTCGCAATGCCCTGTTTTTTTAAAAACTTCGTAAAATCCTTGATGGGAGGAAAGCAGTCAGGCAAACCTGTATCGAAAAGGATTACAGCACTATTGGCAGTTTCAAAATTCTGAACGGACTTATCCCGCTCTACCTTTTTCAGGCGTCTTTTGAGTACATTTTTACCTATATAATCGCTCAACTGGCTCATTCGAGGGTCAAAAATACAACATTTGCAGGACAATTGCAGGCTTAAATCATCTCAAGAAAATCCTGTATCGATATGATGGGAATTCCCAGTGCTTCTGCTTTCCTTTGTTTCTCGGGCCCCATGTGCTCGCCAGCAAGGATATAGGAGGTATTGGAACTTACTGAACTTACATTTTTACCACCGTTTTTTTCCACCATCTGTTTCAGTTCGTCCCGCGAATAATCCGGAAATTTTCCAGAAATTACAAATGACTTGTTTTTGAGCTGGTCTGATGCAGTGGGTTCGTCCTCTTCCATTTCGAGTTGCACGCCCGCCTGCTTCAGGGCTTCAACGATTTCATTGTTCTTCGGATCCTCAAAAAAGTTGATCACGGAGCCTGCAATTCGTTCCCCGATCTCATCCACTTCGACAAGTTCCTCCATCGATGCATCGCGCAACCTGGCAATGGACCTGAAATGCTGTGTCAGCTTTTTTGCTACAGTCTCTCCCACATAGCGGATCCCCAAGGCATATAATACCCTTGGAAATGGGACTTCCCGGGATTTTTGAATACTGGCAATCAGGTTCCTTGATGATTTTTCCGCAAACCGCTCCAGCCCGATGATGTCTTCATATTTCAACTTATACAGGTCGGCAGGATGTTCTATAAGCCCTTCCTTATATAATAGTGCGATCGTCGCCTCGGCAGCATTAATGTTCATGGCCTTCCGGGTGATGAAATGTGTGATGCGTTCCCTGATCTGGGGAGGACATCCGTAGGCATTGGGACAGTAATGGGCGGCTTCGCCAGGCAGCCGCACGAGTTCAGTACCACATTCAGGACAATGGGTAATGAATTTGATTTCAGGCGGATCACCCTTTCGTTTCGTTTTGTCCACACCGACGATCTTTGGGATGATATCACCTCCCTTTTCAACAAACACTTCATCCTTTTCCCTCAGATCCAGCATACGCACCTGGTCTGCATTGTGCAGGGAAGCACGTTTTACAGTGGTCCCTGCCAGCTGCACGGGCACCAGGTTGGCAACCGGGGTCACGGCACCTGTCCTTCCTACCTGGAAGTCCACATGCTTCAGTTTGGTGGACACCTGCTGTGCTTTGAACTTGTATGCAATGGCCCACCTGGGGGTTTTTGCTGTGAACCCGAGGATCCGCTGCTGCTCCAGGTCATTCACCTTCACCACCACACCATCGATCTCAAAAGGGAGGTCATCCCGTTGACCAGCCCAATGGTCGATATATGCATAGACCTCTTCCAGGCTGCCCACAAGTTTGATGAAAGGCGGAATTTTGAATCCCCACGCACTGCATGCATTCAGACTTTCAAAATGTGTTTCGAATACCTGTTCTTTCATCGCAGCTGCGTACAGGTAGCACTCCAGGGGACGTTTTGCTACCAGGGCAGAGTTCTGCATTTTCAGTGTGCCTGCCGTGGCATTCCTGGGGTTGGCAAATACCTGTTCCCCTTTCCGGCTTCGCTCCTCGTTCATTTTCCGAAATCCTTCCCGGGGCATCAGTACTTCGCCGCGGATCTCAAATTTTTCCGGGTAATCGTTACCGATCAGCTTGAGCGGTATGCTTTTAATGGTCCGTACATTGGTGGTTACATCATCACCCACCACGCCGTCACCCCTGGTGAGGGCACGCACAAGACTCCCGTTTTCATAGGTAAGGCTGATCGCCACTCCATCGTATTTCAGTTCGCACACATACTCCACATCCCCGTCAATGACCTTCCTGATGCGTGCTTCGAAATCAGCCAGCTCTTCACGGTTGTAGGTATTCCCCAGGGATAGCATGGGTATCTCGTGGGGATATTGCTCAAAGCCCTCCACATTATCACTTCCCACACGTTTTGTTGGTGAATTTTCATCACTGAACTCAGGATACTTCTTTTCAAGACCTTCTAACTCACTGAGCAGTACATCGTATTCAAAATCACTGATCTCCGGAGCTGCTTTGACATAATAGAGGTGATTATGGCGATGCAACTCCCTGCGAAGCTGCTCAATTCGTTCTTTGGCGCTGGATTTGTCCATTTGTCTTCTCTTTGGGATTCGTTCCCCGAAGCTCAACTTCGGGTTACAACTAATTTCCTACAGATACCCCGGCAACGCTGTGGCGAGGTAGATTATTTTTGCGTAAAATTAATAAAAAGGATCGCAGCGTGATCGTTTAACCATATGATTGGTATTCTTTTTGCTAAATTTGTAGTCTGAATGAAAAATGCGCCTGGAAAGTTACACATGATCAGATATACCTATATACTTTGTATCTCATTGCTTTTGATCGCAATGGGAACAAGCCTGCCCGGACAAGTGAGTCATGGTGGATCTCCGCTGATGAATGATGCTGATTTCAATGCTTCCCGGGTAATGTACATACTTGCGCCGGAAGATCCGTTGAAGGTTGCCGGTCTGAAAAATACAAAATATAACAGCCTGACCAAGGCCCTTCATTATGCGACCGAACGTCCGGTTGACCTGTCACCCGAAGTGAATGGTGAATGGGTTGAGCGCGACGGAATGCATATATGGCGGGCACACCTGGTATCACCTGAAGCCTATTCGCTTGGAATCCTTTTTTCCGAATTCACATTGAATGAAAATGTGCAGTTGTTTGTCTACGATCCAGGGGGTAAGCATATCCGGGGCGCATACACCCATGAGAATATCAAATCGTTCGGCTCCTTTTATGTGGGCCACATCCCGGGGGAGGAAGTAATCCTGGAATTACAGGTAAAGGATCCCCTGCGGAACTATGGAGCCCTGCGGATCGCATCCCTGTCACATGCCTTTTTACCTGTCTATGCTGAAAAAAGCACACTTGAAAACGGACTTGGCACCTCACAGGGCTGCGAAATTGATATCAACTGTATTGAAGGATATGAATGGCAGACCATTAAAAATTCCATCATTCATATCAGTACAACAACACTGCTCTGTACCGGGCACTGGTCAATAATACTGCATACGACGGGAAACCCTATGTGCTCACCGCAGAACATTGTATCAATAAGGATTTTTATGCAGAGAACAGCGTCTTCTATTTCAACTATGAGAACAGTGACTGCGGAATACTGGATGGAAGGAAGAATCAATCCATCAGTGGTTCAACCCTCATAGCGACCGGGGACTCACTTGATTTCACCCTGGTCAGACTTTCAAACAGACCACCCAGGGAATATGATGTATACTATGCCGGCTGGGATGCCCGCGATGTCACCCATGTGAACACGGTTACACTCCACCATCCCAATGCGGATGCGATGAAAATCTCGTTTGACCTGGACGCAACGAATAACCCCACTTCGTTACCAGGCGATCTGAATGATTATATTGTCGCATCGAATTACCGGGTGCTGCAGTGGGATATCGGATCCACCGAGGGCGGCTCATCAGGAGCACCGTTGTTTAATTCCTCTAAACGGATTGTTGGTGTGCTCTCCGGTGGATTGGCATCATGCGGTGATTCTATTGGATATGACGCGGAGAACGATCGGGTGATCTTTTCCCTCCGTGGAAATACAAACGATTATTTCTCTAAGGTCAGCTATGGCTGGGAATTTTATGATGATTCCAAAAAACAGATGAAGCGGTGGCTGGATCCATTGGGCACCGGGCAATTGTCCGTCGGAGGCCTCTCACAGATGACATTGGATACAAAAGTTCAATTGGCAGGCACTGCTTCCCTGAAGGTGTATCCGAATCCATCTCATGGTGATTTCTTGCTGGAGCTACCGGCTTATTCAGGAAAACCGCTAAATATTGAGATCTTCGATATCACCGGAAAACAGATTTACTCAGGCAGCCCACTTTCATTGCACCCGGTAGAGGTATCAATTGGCGATCCACCTCCAGGAATTTACCTGGTACGTGTACATGACGGTGTCCAGGTATTAAAAGCGCGGATTGTAATTCAATAATGGGGAAGTTCCTGCTGAATATCGCGGTGCTGCTGCTGTTGTCCGGATGTAGCTCCAGGCAAAGCGGAAAAGAAAATGCAACCCCGGAAAACAACACAACTACCCAAAGTACTCAATATGCCGGGAAGTTCAGTATCCACAACATGCACGACCTGGCACTATTGAACGTGTATGCCCCCTGGCAGAACGCAGCTGACACCCGTTTCAGTTACCTTCTTGGTCGCAACCGGTTGCTGGTTCCCGATTCGTTGGCCAATCTTCCCTTCATCAAAACACCTGTGGAGAATTGTGTGATCATGTCTACCACTTTTATCGGTTTTCTTGATACACTGGATGTGACACACACCATCATGGGCGTCTCGGGAGGTAGGTACATCTTCGATGAGGAGGTGATGCAGCGTTACCGGTCCGGGAACATACGCGAGGTCGGCCACGACGAGCAACTGAATTACGAGGTGCTGCTGGAACTGAATCCGGATGTGGTATTTCTTTTCGGGGTGCAGGCAGGCATTGTTCAAACCGTCAACAAATTGCAGGAAGTGGGAATTCCCGTTGTGATCTGCGCCGATTACCTTGAACCCCACCCGCTGGGAAGGGCCGAATGGATCAAATTCTTTGCGGCCTTTTTTGAAAAGGAGGTGCTGGCAGAAAATATTTTCAGGGATGTGGAACACCAGTACGACTCTATTGCAGGCAGTGTTGCCAACAGGGCAGGAGAGAGGAAAGTACCGGAGCCAGCACAGCAGGAAGCACAGGGGGATTCAGGAAAAATCCCCGAAGTGATGCTGGGGCTGCCATGGAAGGACACGTGGTATGTGGCCGGAGGAAGATCTTTTGCAGCAAAACTAATCAGTGATGCAGGGGGCGCTTACCTGTTCCGCGATCACGACCATACCGAGGCAAAACCCTATGATATCGAAACGGTTTTTTCGCGTGCCATGCAGGCAGATATCTGGTTGAACCCGGGCATCGCTTCCAGCCTCGAGCAGGTACTGGAACATGACCGGCGGTTCAGGAAGCTCGACGTATTCAGAAAGAATGCCATTTACAGCAACAATAAAAGAACAGGATCCGGGGGAGGGAACGATTACTGGGAATCAGGTGTGATCCATCCCGATTTGGTCCTGGAGGATCTTGTAAAAATTTTCCATGATCGCCCATTAGATGACAATGATCTGTATTATTACCAACAATTGAAATGATCCTGGAAACTGAACAGATTTCCCCCCTTTCCGAAACGATAAATATTTTCTAAATTTGATCGGTACCAAAGATCCAATCCATGGCCAGTATCCGCACACTTAAAAAAGACATCAACGCACTGACCTATGACATGCTTTCAAAGTGTTATGCGTTGAAAAAATATGAACCGGGCATCGGGGATGAGGCTTTCGATGAAGTCATCAGGAAGATCGTCTACCTGAGAAATGACCTGATCCTCAGGACCAATCACCCTGAATCGGATGCGGAAAGCAAAACGCTAAAAAAGCATTACACAAAAGTAAAGGAGGACCTGTTCGAGTTGATGGGTGTGATTGAGGAACTGAAAAACAACAAGGATTGAACAACCCATCGAGATACTTCTTACAAATGTTATTTCTGGCGTTTCTGCTGGTCGTGCTGGTGGTGCTTGACATATCCATCGGTACAGTAAAGATCCCGTTCAGGTCCATCACAGGCTTTTTATTCAGCGGCGAAGGACTTACGCCACAGCAGGAACTGATCCTGCTGGATTTCAGAGTCCCGCGTGTGGTCACAGCACTGCTTGCAGGCGCGGCGCTTTCGGTGAGCGGGCTCCAGATGCAGACCATCTTCCGCAATCCCCTGGCCGGACCATATATACTTGGGATCAGTTCCGGTGCCAGCCTGGGCGCGGCACTCGTGCTATTGGGTACCGGTGCTATGGCTACTGGAATACTGGCACGCTGGGGCATTGTCGCTGCCGCCTGGATCGGAGCAGCCGGGGTAATGTTCATCCTGTTGCTGGTCACCATGCGGATACGCAACATCATGACGATCCTGATCCTGGGCATCATGTTCAGCAGTGGACTCTCTGCTATCATCAGCCTGATGCAGTATTTCGGAAGTGCAGCTGCACTGAAATCATTTGTCATCTGGAGCATGGGCAGCCTGGGTGATGTTTCCGGGAGTTCATTGTCTGTAATGGTCATCACCATTACTCCTGGACTCATGGTCGCAATGGCCTCTGTCAAGGGTCTGAATGCCATGATGCTCGGAGAGGAATATGCAGGCAGCCTGGGGGTCAGCGTGCGCACAACAAGGATCCTTGTTTTTGCCAGTACCAGTATCTTAGCCGGAACGGTCACGGCTTTTTGCGGACCGATCGGTTTCATTGGTATTGCCGTGCCACATATCACGAGATTCTTCACAGGCAGATCGGACCTGCGCTACCTCCTGCCGGCCACGCTGATGCTGGGTATGATCATACTCGTATTCAGCGATATCATCTCGCAGGTACCTGGCTCAGACAGGATCCTGCCGATCAATGCGATCACATCCCTGATCGGTATCCCGGTTGTGATATGGGTGGTAATCAGCAGTAAAAAAACGTTTAATTCGCAGGCAGGATGAGCGAAAGGATAAACAGCATACTGAACCTTGAAGACCTCTGGTTGGGATATGCTCCCGGAGCTTACCTGATCAAAAATGCAACGGATGAAATCCGCAGCGGTGAAATGGTTGCGCTGGCAGGTCGGAATGGCACTGGCAAAAGCACATTGCTGCGTACGATCGCAGGAATTCAGAAACCGGTGAAAGGGAGTGTGCAGCTAAATAACCGGCCCTTATCCTCGTATACACCCAGGGATTTTGCTACACATATTTCATTCGTGGGGACAGGGTTAAGCCTGGTGGAAAACCTTACAGTATTCGAAATGGTCTCACTGGGAAGACATCCCTATACCAATTGGTGGGGTAACATTCTTGAAAAAGACAGGAATAAGATCCATCAGTCAATCCGCTTTGTAGGAATGGAAGAATTTACCGAAGCGCGTGTACACAGGCTGAGTGACGGGGAACGCCAGCGCGTGATGATCGCCATGGCCCTCGCTCAGGATACCCGCATCATGATCCTGGACGAACCAACCGCTTTTCTTGATATTCCCAACAGGATCGGGATCCTTGAAGTGCTGAATAAACTGAAATCACAAGGAAGAACGGTGATCTTCTCGACCCATGAGTTCGATAATATTTTTTCATATGCAGATAAAGTGTGGGTGATCCACAACGAACAACTTCTTGTTGGTGCACCCGAAGACCTTGGCATTCAAGGTATATATGAAGATGTTTTCAGTGATTCCGGGGTCACGTTCGACCGGGATAACCTGAGGTTCCTGCGCGAAGGGTCGCATGGCAGGAGCCTTGAACTTTCAGGAGCACAGGGAATGGTAAGCTACTGGACCCGCCGGGCACTAGAGCGTGGTGGATTTCGTGTTACAGAAAATTATACACCCGGAATGGAAATAAGTACAACACCAGGTACAATTTCAGTGATTGTAGAAAAACGGCAAGGCAATTTTTCATGGATTGTACGTGCAGAAGACACCAACCGCACCTTTGACACGTTATATGATGTACTGGGGTTCTTGACTCAATCAGATTAAATGACTAATTTGTACCACAAAAGAATACAACTATGCCAGCATCAACAACGAACAACGTGCGAAGAATCATCGCCTATATTCTAGCCGGACTGATCCTTATTTTTGCCGTGATCTCCATTCTGGCGATCTGGGATATCATTGAATACAAAAACCTTCTCTCACGTATGTTCCAGTCCCTGATGGTCATATTGGCAGCTTCAGCTGTGATTGTCCTCATTTTTTCTATTCTCGACAGATCTTCCGACAGGGATATACCAAAAGAATGACTTCGGATCATTCTAAAGAGATAACACCGTTGCATTCGTTGAGAAGTCGGCTGCAAATCATTTCAGAATAATCTTTTCAGGAGGGAAAGATCAGTTCTTCAAGCTGTTTCACATTGAATGAATTATGGTATTCCTCAAGGATCTTTATGCGGTCCAGGATCTGGTCCTCAGTAAAAGGCATATGCATCAACCGTTCAATCATTTCGATGGCTTCACCAGGGGATCTGTACACACTACAAAGTGGTTCCAGGATACTGCCACTGAGCATTAACGGATTTGCCATGCAATGTCTTCCGGAATAGAGGCTGTGTAACAGTTTAAGCTTTAGTCCTGTGGGCTGGAAAGTGTATAGTAAATTGATGTGGGCTTCTGCCACGAGCTCTTCCATCTGCTCACCCGAAGGACTTGAGATCAGCTCGATGTGCGGATATCGGGCACAGGTCTTCTGGATGACCCTTCCGGGATTCTTACCCGCTATGATCACCCTGTATTTTAGATGCGACAATACCTTTTTAACAAGAAACAGGAGCGCTTTTTCATTTTCCGGTACAGCAAGATTACCGTGAAAGAGAATAAAATCACCACTGCCGGGAACGGCATTTACTTCATTGTGGTGGTGAAAGGCTGAAATGTAAGTGCTGTTGCCATACTGATCACTAAAATATGTGTGGTCTGTTGTGGAAATAGCAATCAACCTGTCGGCATGTTCCAGGACGGGTTCGTATTTTTTCAGTTTTCTGGCCTCCGCCTGAAGGAATAATTTCCGGAAGTATAACCGCTCACTTTTTGCAAGCATCCTGTAATAATTGTGCTCGATATTATGCGTTCTCACGAATACCCGTTTGCCTGCCTCCAAACATTTTTTCATGTGAAAGGTAGTGTGCAACCCCTCGAACAACACCGGGTGGTCATCTTGTAACAATCGTTTCTCCAGGCTTGCTGATTGTCGTGTGATCACAATATAGGGAAGCGTATGAAAAAAATATTTCAGTCCGCGAAGCCTGTTGTAATAATGCACTTCGTGACATATTTCCTTGAGCTCAGGAGCTTCCGGCCGCTCATACAGAAAAGTATGAAGTATAATCCTGGCGCCATCTTCAGCAAGCGCTTTCAGTTTGTAATAAATATCTATGATCCCTCCGTAATCAGGGGGGTAGGGGACATTAAATGCAACTACGTGCAAATATCTATGGGTCTCCATTCAACTATGTTAGATTGATTTATCCAATATGCAAATGTAACAAAGTTCTTTGCGAATGACCAAAGATCTCTAAAAATCAACCGCCTGCAGGTTATTGATACAGTTTAACATTTTTTAAGAAATTTTCTTGTTTTTGATGTAACAAATTGGTAAATGTAGCCGTTTAATTAGAGTCTGTCAATAGAGTATAAAATGTT
>CAYOSB010000100.1:0-591 GCA_964406495.1 uncultured Bacteroidaceae bacterium
ACTTTATCAAGCTCTACGAAACCAGTTTCAGGGAAAACTGGGATCTTCCTGCCCTATCTGATTACCAGGGACCGGAGATCACTTATGGTGAATTATCTGCAAAGATTGCAAGAACCCATCTCCTGTTCCGTGCACTCAACATCGAGAAAGGCGACAAGATCGCATTGTTTGGTAAGAATTCAGCCAACTGGTGTGTCTGCTTCATGGCGTCGATTACCTACGGTGCTGTGGCAGTCCCCATACTCGCTGATTTCAAACCTTCCGATGCCACCAATATCATCAACCATTCCGATGCGGTGATGCTGTTCGTGGACAAGTCCATGTTTGAAAACCTGGATGAATCGGAGATGGAAAAAGTGCATGGTTCCATCGCCATAGAGGATTTCTCAGCAATTTCGCCCAAACCAAAAAAGCAGTTCAAGGATGCGACAGAGCAGCTTGATGAGATGTTTCAAAAGCAATATCCCGACGGATTCACAAAAGAACACCTGCAATTTCCCGAGATCGACAACAAGGACCTCGTGGAGATCAATTATACTTCAGGAACAACAGGATTCAGCAAGGGGGTCATGCTTTCAGCCAACAGCCTGG
>CAYOSB010000100.1:601-13348 GCA_964406495.1 uncultured Bacteroidaceae bacterium
AGGGAACATGGTATTTGCCCGGAAATCCATTGAACTGAATCCCGGGGAGAAGATGCTTGCAGTGCTGCCACTGGCACATTGTTATGGGGGTGCGTTCGATTTTCTCTTTCCCCTGACCAAAGGGGTGCATGTAACTGTGCTGGGCAAAATCCCGGCAACACCCTTGTTGCTCAAAGCTTTCAGCGAAATCAGTCCGCACCTGATCCTGTTCATCCCGCTGTTCTTCGAAAAATTATATAAGAAGCGGTTGCTGCCTACGATATCAAAGCCCACTATGAAAGTCTTGCTGGCGATTCCGGGAGTGAACAGTATCCTGCACGGGGCCATCAGGAAGAAGCTGATGAATTCATTCGGCGGCCGGTTCAGGGAGGTTGTGCTGGGCGGTGCAGCACTGAGCGCGGATGTGGAAAAGTTCTTCACGAAGATCAGGTTCCCGTTCACCATCGGTTATGGTATGACAGAATGTGGTCCGTTGATCTCATATGACGGGTGGAAAACCACCAGGCCGGGATCGTCAGGGAAGATCCTTGAGGGTATCATGGAACTGAAGATCGATTCATCCGATCCCTACAATGAAGTAGGGGAGATCCTGGTCCGCGGCGAAAACCTGATGGATGGCTACTACAAGAACGAAGAAGCCACGAAGGCTGCGATCGACAAGGACGGATGGCTGCACACCGGGGATCTTGGGGTGACTGACAAAGACGGCTACATCTACATCAAAGGAAGGAGCAAGAGTATGCTCCTGGGTCCGTCAGGTCAGAACATCTATCCTGAAGAGATCGAAGCCAAAGTGAATAACCTGCCGTATGTTGCCGAATCCGTAGTGCTGATGAATGATGACCACAAACTGGAGGCATTGGTCTATCTTGACAAGGATGCCATTGCCGCAGACGGGGTCGAGGATCAGCTTGCAGAAAAGATGGAGGAAAACAGGAAGGCGATCAACAAGGAGTTGAAAGCCTACGAAGGAATCCTCCGGATGCACATTCATGAAGAGGAGTTTGTGAAAACCCCCAAGCGGAGCATCAAGCGATTCCTTTATTCCCTTGAAGACCTCAAAAAGAAAGATCTTGTGTAAGGGCTAGAACAACGACGTGCCCTTATAGACGAAACTTACAGCAGGATGAACCAGTCTTCCTGAATACCGCAGGGAACCACTGGAAAAATTACCGCTGACGCGTGCGTCGGCCCTTCCGCTGGGTTGCACAGTCATGAATACATCATAAGAGCCTGCGGGACTCCGTACAGTGTAATTTACAGTGTAGGTCTCTCTCTTTTCGTTGTATGAATATTCATAATTGTCCAAAGATCCTTCAATGGTCACACCACCTACACCATTCATTCCAAGATAGGTGTTACTTCCAATCTGCAACACACCCTCTGTTGAGTCTGCACTGACGAAGTTGATGTCAGATTGCACATTCCTGGTGTTCCCATAACGATCAAACAACATGTCTGCCTCGAGTACGAAAGTGGCGGATTCTACCATGTGTTCCACTAATTTTGCGTAGCGTTCAGCCTCTTTGGCTTCCTGGCGTTTCTGTTCTTCCTTCAGTAATTTTCTCTGTTCACGTTTACTCAGTGATCCGGGCTCCTGTGCCTGTACTCCCACACCGAGCATCAATATTACCATTGCAAAAGCTAATTTTCTCATCATCATTTTTTTAACATAAGAAATGCAAATCTTATGCCAACAGGGGTAATCCGTGCCGGTATAGCTTTTCTGTATCATCCACCCCGGGTCAACAGGCCCGGGGCAGTGTTTTCGGACTTCTAAGGTTGCAGGATCAGATATCAGCTTCTACGAAAAAGGCTACGAATTTCTCTTTCCTGTTGTAGAAATGGTTGCTCCAGCTTCTGCCATTGTAATAATTCAGGCCGATGCGCAGTTTTTTGCTGTTCCATGACTGTGGAAAGATATACCCAACCGAAGCGGAGATATTGGGCGACCAGGCGTTGAGCTGGTAAGAACTGACGTTCAAAGCGGTAAATAAACCACCAAAGTACCGGTTGGAAAACCAGTACTCGACTTCCATTCCGCCCTGAAGATTCAGATATGCATCCCTGTTGGACTTGTTCTGCCGTCCTCCCATGAAATCTTTGCCAGGCAGGAAAAATCCAAAATCCCCATATACCTGCAGGATGTTCCATTGTTCCTTTCCAAGAAAATAAAGTGGCCTGGCTGCTGCTGAGAGAATAAAGTCATCTCTTACCGGAAGCTGCATGAGAAGGAAATCATAGTCGGTGGGAGAAATGACATTGTCGGTAAATTCATCTCCCACATGCGTGCAGATATGATGTTTGGAAAAACGTAATGCCAGCCATTCAGCGGGCCGTGCACCGATAGCAAAATAGTAGATGCCGTCGAGCCCGATCACATCATGGTTGCCGGCACGCATGAAGGTTGGGATGGTCACCCCAAGGTCTACCTCCACCCCCAGGTTGGGGTTGTTTTGCGGTGAAAACTTAAACAGGCTGAATCTTACACCGGAGTTGATAACCAGCTTCCCGAGGTAGGTGCCATCTTGATTGACCCTGTCGGAGTGGTCAAAGTCGCTGTATAACATGGTTTGGCTTGAAACACCAAAGCGTATGGCCAGCGGATCAGCAAGGTAGGTGGGGTAAAAATTATTTCTTGCAACAAGTTGCATGTCCCAGTTCTTTATGGGAATGGTGAACCTGTCAATTGTATCCTGCGCTTGCAGGGCGAGGCCATTCAGCAGGATAATAAATATGATTGCGTTTTTCACGGTTTCTGTTTTTTGGTGTATTCTATTCTGATTCAGTTGTATTGTTTGGTTGCTTTGCCGGGTTGATGTACCTGGGGACCACCTGAAGTCTCCCGGGATCATCCCGACGGTTATTTTTCCGCTGACCACACATCATTGTTCTGCCCGTGGAAACTGGTAAAACCACCCAGGAACCAGATCTTGCCGTTGAATTGTGCGATCCCGTAACTGTGACGTCCTTTCAGGTCCGACCCCCTGGAGTCGATGCTCCAGGCCTTGTCGCCATCCATGCGCCAGGTGGAATAGGTATTGGAATTGCCGGTGCTGTAATGCATCGTTGAAGTGTTTGAACCGGGGAAGACCCATAAGGTATTATCATAGAAAATCATCTGGTGTTCCGTCCGGTCCAGGAAGGAGGAGTCCACAGACTGATCATATTCGGCAGTCCAGGTCAGCCCATCCGGGGAGCTCCACAGCCAGTTCCATTTTTCGATGGGGTAAGGTGCATTTCCGGGTCCTTCGAAAATGATGCCATGCCTGCCTCCCTGGACATATATGGTACCTGTAGCTGGATCTACTGCAGCGGCATGACTGGCGCGGCGCCCATAATTTTCGTTGTCGAGCTTCTCCCAGGAGATCCCGTCTGTAGTACGCCAGACATCATTGAAGTACACTTGTGCATACGTCCCGCTATGGTTTTCAAGCTGGGTTCTTCCCCCGATTATATATATGTAGTCCTGTCCAGCATGGTTGGCTACGACCATGGCATGATCTGACCGGGGAAACCAGGTGTCGAGGGAATCCAGTTCGCCATAGGTCCTTTCCTTGATCTGCACCCAGGTATTGCCGTCGTAGGATCTCCAGACATCGTTGCAGTACTGCCTGTACCCGGTGGCTTCATCCACGGAATAGCCACCCGCCAGGTACATCGCTTCCCCGGAGCCGTCATCGAATGTTACGACGGCATGTCCCCTTCTTCCGAGCCAGGGTGCGTTTTCATTCACCGGCACCCATGTTTCGCCATCTTCCGATGACCATATATCTTCATAATATGTATCGTGTCTCCTCTCCCCGGGATTGTACCCGCCCATGATCCATATTTTATTATCAAATTCCACAGCAGCATGATCGAACCGGTTCTGCCATTCTGCACTTTTCTTTACCCGTGTGAATTGCAGTATGCCATCGTACGGGTCGATCCCGTATTCCTCATAGGATTGGAATTCACAGCTTCCAAGCAGCATGACTGCCAAAAGGATCAAAACATTCTTACGTATCATTTTTTTAAATTAACTCTTTGTAAATCAAATAATTCTCATCATCGAAAACCGCGAAGGTGATGGTTCCGAAAAGTGTTTCGGCATTGGGGTGATTTTTCACTGCGTCTACGGCGATTTCTGCTGCCTGTTGCCTGGGGAATCCGTACACGCCTGTAGAAATATTGGGGAAAGCAAGGGATTTGATGTTGTTGGATGCGGCAAGGTTGAGGCTGTTGGAATAGCAACTCCTGAGCAGTGCTGCTTCGTTTTTGTTGCCGCCTTTCCAGACAGGACCTACGGTATGGATCACATGGCGGGCGTGGAGATTGTATCCCCCGGTGATCCTTGCCTCACCGGTTGGACAACCGTTTAGCGTCCTGCACTCTTCGAGCAGACCAGGACCTGCTGCACGATGTATGGCTCCGTCAACGCCGCCTCCGCCAAGGAGGGAATTGTTTGCAGCATTTACAATCGCATCAACATGCAGGAGGGTAATGTCCCCCCTGTAGAGTTCCAAATGCATATCATGAGGTTTATTCAACGCAAGTTTACAACAATTTTTATACCAATCGCTGGGTTTGTCCTGAAAATTATTAGTACGTTGCAATAAATAAGGCCTTCTCGAAGCATTGTCCTGAAAAAGATGTTGTTCGATCCAGCGCCCCAGTCATTGCAGGGATTGGGGCGTTATCGGGCAAACAAAACAGGGACCGTCTCAACTGCCCCTGACTACGGCACCCAGTTCTTTCTCGAATGCCAAAGCAATACGCCCCATCACTTTGTCGATCTGTTTGTCTTTGAGCGTTTTTTCTTCGTCCAGGAGAATGAAGCTGAGGGCATATGATTTTTTGCCTTGTTCAATTTTTTCGCCTTCATACACATCGAAAAGATCGACCGCTTTCAGGATCTTCCGTTCTGTTTTAAAAGCCAGTTCTTTTAGCTGTGCGAATGTTATATGCCGGTCCAGCATCAGTGACAGATCCCTTTTAACTTCCGGGAAGCGGGGCAGGGGACGGAATACCGTCTTTGCCTTTTTATGTAATCGCATTACCAGGTCCCAGTTGAATTCAGCCGCGTAGACCTCCTGCTTGATATCGAAGCTTTCAAGCAGTGTGCTATTGACTTTCCCGAACCTGGCCACACTGCCTTTTTCGATCCTGTATTCCAGGGCCTGATCGAACTGTGCATCGCTGATTTCACCCATCTTCATCCTGCCCCGGTCGATCCCCAGTTTATCCAGGACCAGCATCACGACAGATTTCAGATGGTAGAAAGAGACCTGGTCGCCCTTTGTGACCCAGTTTTCGGCAGTATAGTTGCCGGTAAGGAAGATACCCATGTGGTGTGCCTCGCTGTATTTTTTTTGTGGATGGTCTGCCTTGACCGAGGGATCCAGGAAGTAACAGTTTCCGAATTCGTAGAACTTCAGGTCCGGTCTTTTCCTGTTGATATTATAGATGATCGCCTCCAGTCCCCCGGGCAGCAAACTTTTTCTCATACGCGAAAGGTCCTGACTCAGGGCGTTCTGGATCTTCACCACTCCCCGGTCTGCTTCATCGAAATAGGATTCGCTGGTCAGTGAGTTGGATTTGATCTCCAAAAACCCATTGGCAGAGAGCAGATCCGAGATGGTATTCACTACTTTTTCCTTGTCTGGTTTTTCAACGTATGCCAGCGTGGAATTCACATGTGCATCGAAAGGAACGTTGTTGTACCCGTAAATACGGAGGATCTCCTCCACGATATCTGCTTCCCGTTGCACATCCACGCGATAGGGAGGCACTTTCAGGGTCATGCCCGTCTCGTTCCTTTTTTCAACCCGGATGTCCAGGGAGGCAAGTATGCTGGCAATGATCTCCGGGTCAATTTCCTTGCCGATGAGCCGGGCAATATTCCGGAAAGAAACTTCTACCGTGAAATCTTCTATGGGATCAGGATAGATATCGGTAATTTCCGAGGATATTTTTCCGCCGGCCAGCTCCTTCATCAGCAATGCTGCCCGTTTGAGTGCGTAGACGGTTATATTGGGATCGGTACCACGTTCAAATCGGAACGATGCGTCGGTATTCAGCTGGTGATGTTTTGCGGTTTTCCTGATGAACACCGGGTCGAAACAGGCCGACTCGAGAAAGATGCTGGTGGTACTTTCGGTTACTCCACTTCCCATTCCTCCAAAAACACCGCCGATACACATTCCGTCTTCTGCATCGCAGATCATCAGGTCGCCGGCGTTTAGTTTCCGTTCTTTTTCATCCAGCGTGATAAATGAAGTTCCCTCCGGCATGGTGCGGACCACCACCTGGTTGCCGCTGATCTTTTCTGCATCGAAGGCATGCAGCGGTTGTCCCAGTTCATGCAGCACAAAATTGGTGATGTCCACCACGTTATTGATGGGTTCCTGGCCGATGGCCCGAAGTTTGTTCTGCAGCCACGACGGACTCTCCTTTACCTGCAGACCTGTGAGCGTGACACCGGAATACCGTGGACATGCTTCCGGGTTTTCAACACGAACCTCCATGGGAAGTGCATGGTCATCTACCCGGTATGCGCCCACTGAAGGCTTTTTCAATTTGGTTTGTGTTCCCTGGTGCAGCATCCAGGCAACAAGGTCACGGGCCACCCCGATATGTGAGGCGCCGTCGATCCGGTTGGGAGTAAGTCCGATCTCGAATACCACGTCTTTTTCCAGGTTAAAATAGTCAGCAGCCAGGCTCCCGATCTGTGCATGTTCGTCCAGCACCATGATGCCGTCGTGACTGTTCCCCAGTCCGAGTTCATCTTCGGCACAGATCATTCCATAGGAGGCTTCGCCCCTGATCTTTGCCTTTTTGATGGTGAAGCCTTCCTCACTTCCCTGTGGGTACAGTGTTGCTCCAACCGTTGCTACCGGAACGCGTTGTCCTGCTGCCACATTGGGTGCCCCGCACACGATCTGTACAGGCTCATTTTCACCGATATCCACGGTGGTGACGCTCAGCTTGTCTGCGTTAGGATGGCTGGTGCAGGTCAGCACTTTCCCGATCACCACACCTTCCAGTCCGCCCTTCACAGTCTCGATCTCTTCGATCCCTTCCACCTCCAGGCCGGTGTTAGTCAGTATTTTTCCGAGTTCAACAGGATCCAGATCGAAATCTGCATACTCCCTGAGCCATTTATAGGAAACTTTCACAAGTATATATTTTAGTTATAGTATTAATTTACAATATGTTATAAATTTCGTTTTTTCTACAGGTGACCAGTTGCCTCGCAGAACATTTATATTATAAAGGTGCTCGGCGAACCTTCATCATTATGCCTTTAAGCTTCGTTCTATATATACATGTTCTTTTGTCATTGCTCCGCTGAAAAATCTATTTCCAATGATGAGGGTTTCATCTATATGCGATTGTTAAATATTTGCTGGTCAAAAGCTTGCGATTTATCTATTTTGCTACAGGCATCATATTGTCTCATAAATAGCAACCGCTTTTCGCTCACCTAAAAATTTCGAAGGACAAAAATAGGAAATTTGAAGCAGAATCCCCGTGAATCCGCTTTTCAATTGATGAAGGGGCTGCAATTGTGGCAGACGATGAAGGAACTATAATTACGTCGGACAATAAAGGAACTGCAATTGCGTCAAAGGAAGGGAGGTGCACCTACGTTAGTTCTGCTCGTTGATCGTTGCCAGTACTTCAATGAATTTCTCATGGGCCTCCGGGTAGGTGACAGGTCCTGGTGTGACCGTTTGCAGCAGGATCTCCCCGATTTCCGAATCAGGCAATGGTCCCCGCTCCCGGATCTCTGCGAAATAGAGCCTGCCGTAGTCCGTGTTGCCGTTGATCCGCACAAGATAATCATGCAGCAATTGCAGGTCAGCACGTGTGGTGCCGGTCTCTTCGAACAGTTCCCGTTCCGCGGCATGGTCGGGGTGTTCCTCCGGTTCAATATGTCCCGCGGGAAGTTCCCAGGTATCGCGTTCTTCATGTCGTACAAAGATCCACTTGCCCGCTTCAAGGGCCCCGATCACCACATAGGTGAGGTCAGATACTTCGACACTTCCGGCCGGCAACAGGGATATTTCAACTTCTCTTTTCACGCCTGTACTGATTTTTTTTACTGCAAGGAACCACCTGGTCCCGGGCTGGTGTGCAATTTAATGAATTCAACTTCCAATTCTTAGAAAAATCCGTCAATTTCGGTACTTTTGTAGATCATAAAAAGAAGTTCTTGCGTTATTGATACCGGGGTCCAAAGAATGAAGGACATTTCGTACAACGAATTTTGATAAAATACAAATAAGGATACACAAAATGGGGAAGCAGAATAAGCGGCCGTTGATACTGGTTACCAACGACGATGGTTACAAGGCAAAGGGAATATCGAAGCTGACGGAGATTGCCATGCAGTTCGGGGATGTGCTGGTGATGTCCGCCACGGAATCACAATCGGGGAAATCACATTCGATCACGATCAAGGATCCTATCCGGTATAAATGTGTCGACAACACACAGGAACTGACGCGTTATGTGGTGAAAGGAACGCCTGTGGACGGGGTGAAGCTGGCTTTCAACAGCCTGCTGGAGGAGATGCCCGACCTGTTACTGTCAGGGGTCAATCACGGCACCAATTCTTCCACCAGCGTGGTATATTCCGGTACCATGGCTGCTGCGATTGAGGGTGCCATTCACCATGTGCCAAGCATCGGGTTTTCACTGCTGGATTATCACCATGATGCCGACTTTGATGCAGCGGAACCGTATGTGAAGCAAGTGATTCAGCAGACCCTCGAAGAAGGCTTACCGGATGGCACCTGTTTGAATGTAAACATTCCGGCAGTGCCCAGGGAGCAGATTGAAGGGGTACGGGTATGCCGCCAGACCAACGGTTTCTGGAAAGAGCATTTCGAGACCCGGGAGGATCCCAGGGGCGGAAATTATTCGTGGCTGACCGGCAGTTTCTTTAACCGGGAGCCGGAGGCTGAAGATACGGACGAGTGGGCACTTCAGCACAATTACCTGGCCGTGGTGCCTGTGAAGACGGATTTCACAGATTATGGCCTGCTCAAAAAAATGGACAAATGGGAAATCAACAGGATCTCTGATGACCACAGCTAATAAGGGGATGATCACTGCTTATAAATATGACCGGTTTATCATTGGCCTGGCTGGGGGGATCCTGCTGCCCATGCTGGCTTTTATTATTTCCTGGTTGATCCTGTCCGACAATCCCTTTTCCCAATACATTGAACGCTTTCAAAAACTGGACAGGATCTCCAGCCTGATCAGCCTCAGTGCCATTCCCAACCTGCTGCTGTTCTTTCTCTTTATATGGAAAAACCTTTACCGCTCTGCCCGGGGCGTGATCTTTGCGACACTGCTCCTCGCCTTCGTGATGCTCATCTTTAAATTCCTCTAAGATCCATGAAGTATGTTGTGATTGCTGGTGAAGCTTCCGGGGACCTGCATGCATCGAACCTGATGCGTGGAATCAGGAAGGAAGATCCGGATGCGGCATTCACTTTCATCGGCGGGGACCTGATGTCGGCAGCAGCAGGACCCCGGCCCGGCACCACCCCCTTGTATCATTACAAAGAGATGAATTTCATGGGGTTTGCTGCAGTGATTGCGAATTTCAGGAAACTGAACACCATCCTCAGGAAAACAAAAAAGGTCATTGCCGGGGAAAACCCCGATGCGGTGATCCTGGTGGATTATGCCGGTTTCAATTTACGTATTGCCAGGTATGCCAGCCGTCTCGGGCTGAAGGTTTTTTATTACATCTCACCAAAAGTATGGGCCTGGCGTGAATCCCGGGTAAAGGCACTGAAAAAGTATGTGGACCGCCTCTTTGTGATCTTTCCTTTTGAAGTGGATTACTTCAGGGAGCATGGGATGGAGGTGGAGTACCACGGAAATCCACTGATGGATGTGGTACATGCGTTTGAACAGACCCGGCCTTCGCGTGAAGCTTTTCTCGCGGAGCATCAGCTGGACCAGCGTCCGGTGATCGCTTTGCTGGCAGGAAGCCGGCGCCAGGAGATCAACAGCTGTCTGCCGGAGATGGTCAAATCCGCCAGGGCGTTCCCGGACTACCAGTTTGTTGTGGCAGGAGCGCCGTCGGTGGACCGGGGACTGTATGAACAACATCTCGGGGGAACCGGGATACGGCTGGTGATGAACCAGACCTACGCTTTGCTTTCCCAGTCTGTCGCTGCGGTGGTCACCAGCGGAACTGCCACGCTTGAAACAGCGTTGCTGGATGTCCCCCAGGTCGTGATCTATAAGACCGGCGCACTTACATACAATATTGGAAAATTATTTGTTACTTTCAGGTTTTTTAGCCTGGTGAATCTTATCTATGGCAGGGAGCTTGTGAAAGAATTCCTGCAGACGCGTCTGGCTCACAGGGTGGAGAATGAGCTGGAAAAAATACTAAACGACAGGGATCATCAGTTAATGATTACGGAAGGATATGCCCGGATCAGGAAGATGCTTGGAACACCGGGAGTTGCCGACCGGGTAGCACACAGGATGATCGCATTATTAAGGAAGAAAGAATGAGAAAGGTATTGACCATCATATTGCTGACCATGATATCACTGGGCAGTGCCGCCCAGGTGATCAGGATCGGCCTCTATCATGATGAGATCGTGCAATCGGTCGCTATCAATATCACTTCGGGTGAATACATGATCAAGAACGGCGGACACCAACTGGGCACACTCGGTGAGGGATCCATCCTGTTTGCGACCCTCAAAGACAGCATGGTGAGCCTGCATGATGCACGGGGTGAATATGGAATCTTTAAGAAAGTGGAGCTTTCAAGTTTAAGCCTGGACGGTACATTTCGCATTCGTCCGGTAACACCTGCACTTGAGTCAAGATCCTACGACGACGGGTTGATCCTGGGGGGAAATGATGTGTATATGACCCTGATCAACCAGGTGGATTTTGACAAGTACATTGCTGGTGTGCTTGAAGCGGAGGTGGGACCGAATGCGCACCGGGAACTGTATAAGGCGCATGCGTTGCTCACAAGGACTTATATGCTGAACCATTTCGACCGGCACAGGGAAGAGGGATTTTCGCTGTGTGACGGCGTGCATTGCCAGGCCTACCATGGGCGGGCAGTGTACAACCCGCAGATTGCAGAATCGGTATTTGAAACCTCCGGTGAGGTTGTGGTCGACTACCATTATAAACTGATCACGGCTGCCTACCACGCCAACAGCGGGGGAGAGACCCAGCGGGCCTCTGATGTCTGGCTGAAGGATGTGGATTACCTGCAGGCCGTACTGGATCCTTATTCGCTCCACCAACCGGCTTCCAAGTGGTACGATACGATCCCTTTTGATACCTGGAAGGAATACCTGATCGAGCGGGGCATGGAGTCGGCGAAAAAGGTACCTGAAGAGTTGTTGTATGTCCAGCAACGGCACCGGAAAAAGCATTTTGTGCTTGACAAAGACACGCTGATGATGACCCGTATCCGGGAGGACTGGGGATGGCGGTCAACATTCTTTAACATGTTTCCTGAAGAGGATGGCAAGATCGTGGTCTGGGGTAAAGGGTATGGCCACGGGGTAGGGTTGAGCCAGGAGGGAGCCATGAACATGGCCTCGCAGGATTTCAGTTACAAAGACATTATAAAGTTTTATTTTTTCAATATCCGGATCATGCACTATGAGGACCTGCCGGCCTCGAGTTTGCCGGATCTCAGCTACGAATAGTGCAAATCAGATTCAGAATAAAATAAGTACTGCATGTGGCAGATATTTGGTAAGGAAATAAAGGGTTTTTTCAGTTCGCTTACGGGATACGTGGTTATCGTGGTGTTCCTCACCATGAACAGCCTGTTCATGTGGGTTTTCCCCGGGCAGATGAATGTTCTTGAAACCGGCTACGCCACGTTGGAAAGCTTGTTTGCACTGGCACCCTGGGCTTTTCTCTTCCTGGTGCCGGCCATTACCATGCGCATGATCGCAGAGGAGAAGCGCATGGGGACCCTGGAACTTCTGTATGTACGACCCGTCACTGAGCTACAGATCGTCCTGGCAAAATTCCTGGCTTCCTGGTGCCTGGTGTTGCTTTCACTGCTCCCAACCCTGGTCTTTTTCTGGTCGGTATACCGGCTGGGTTCCCCCCCGGGAAATATTGATATCGGGGGTACATGGGGGTCCTATATCGGGCTGTTCTTCCTGGGAGGGATCTATACGGCCATCGGCATTTTTGCTTCAGCGATCACCGACAACCAGATCGTGGCTTTCATTGCCGGGGTGCTACTTTCCTTCATGCTGTACCTGGGTTTTGATTTCATTGGCGGACTGGCAGGGTCGGGGCACCTGAACCTGTTGATCTCACGTCTCGGGATCGACTATCATTATAATTCCATCAGCCGCGGGGTCCTGGATTCGCGTGACCTGTTCTACTTCCTGGGGGTGATCCTCCTGTTCCTCATGTCAACCCGGCTGGTATTACAAAAAAACAAGTGGTGAACAATGGTGAACAAGCAGCTCATACAAAAACACGTTGTGCAGTACCTGGTGCTGGTAGTGGTACTTGTGCTCGTTGCGGCCATTTCAGCCAATACCTTTTTCAGGATTGACCTGACCTCTGAAAAGCGGTATACGCTGGCCGCATCCACCAAAGAAGTGTTGCGGAACCTGGATGCACCTGTCTATTTCAGGGTGTACCTGGCAGGTGACCTGCCGCCTGATTTCGTGGAGTTCCAGGAATCGATCCGCGACATGCTGGATGAGTTCAGGGCCTATGCAG
>CAYOSB010000101.1:0-13222 GCA_964406495.1 uncultured Bacteroidaceae bacterium
TTTAAACCAAGTGAAATGAAAAGGGACAGTGAATTTATGAATCGCTCAATTTAGGGAGAAATAAGTTACTTAGTACTTGCATCTGCAAGGTCTGTTGATGTATGCACCGGTGTTATTTTAACAGGACCAGCTAATCCGGATTTCATAACGTCCCAGTTACTGGCATCAAACGGTTTATACAGAATATTTACAAAATTAATTTCATGAAAAATCCTCCAGGTTATTTCATTTCTGTCCATATACCGTATTCTGTTGGCCATCAGGTTTGCCACTTCGATGCTAAGTGTATTCTCACCTTCCTTAAGGTAATCCCCGATTTTTATACGATAGGGTATGCTCCATAAAATACCCACATCATGCCCATTTAGTATTACCCTGGCAGATTCGTATACCTGTCCCAGATCCAGAGTATATTCATCGGCAGATACATCAGATTGATTAAAACTGATGGTATATTCTGCCGTTCCTGAAAAATTAAGCATTGACGAATCTTCTGTTTCAGTCCATGGTACTGGCATCTCCATTTCAACAGGTTCCGGTAATGCCGGTCCACCAGCGATGAATTTCAGTTTCCAGTTGCCCTGAAGTTCAACAGGTTCATCTCTTTTGTCAATATAGGCCCAATCATCTACTTCAGGGATGCCGCTCTCTATTGTCCTCAGAAAAACAGATTCGCCGGACTCTAATTGCACTCTGACCCTGGTATAATCTTCTCCTTTTTCAATGATTGCTTTCCCGAATGTTCCGCTCTGAGCGTCCATTATCATAACGGATTCCGCCATCACATTCAACGGAACCATTTTGTCAATGAGGTTGGAAGTATGATTTACCAGGTAATAGTATTTTCCATTCTCAACATTACGCCTCGTAAACTTTAGTCCATAATTGCTGATTTTTTCACCTGAAATACCTGAATATTTCAGCGCAGTTTCAATATTATCAGCCAGCAAAACACTTCCTTCTCCAGTCTTATATTCTTTCACGCCATTTCCGATATCACTGAAAACAAGTCCATTGAGTAGTTCCCTGAATTCCGCTCTCCGCTGGTTCAGATTATTTAATCCCGGAACATCCAACGGTATTTTCTGAAAAACTACAATACTTCCGGATGCTGCCAGATCAATGGCTTTCTTAAGGGATTTCACCGGCATGTATTCACATTCAGGAATTACCAGTACATCGTATGACATATTGCCGCCAGCGGATTTCAGATCTCCGTCCTTTGATTCCAGCTCAGCCAATAAAGCATCGGAAATAAAATCGTATGAATAACCCTTTGCTGCCATTTGTTCAATTCCCGGATAAACCAGCCATTCCTTAATGTTATGAACCGTAAGCTGCATTTCGAGTCTTTGAGGATCATTCCAGATATCATAGATGGGCCAGTAAACCAGTATCTCATTGTCCGGTTTTCCGGATTGCAGAACGGACTGACAACGGGCTATGTATGTATTTAAGCCTGATAAGTGAGGCCAGAGACTGTTGGATGGAGCAAAATTCACCGATGCGTAAAACAACCATCCCGGCCATGGTGCATCTGCAGGAGAATAGGTAATCCCATGATAAAAAACATGGTTTATCCCTGCAAGAAATGCCTGTTCAACCTCTGGTTTGCATTGAGAAAGGGCAACCTTGAAATGTTCTCCCAGCCAGGTAAATGTTTCATTTGAGATCCTGGGCTTGTTGGTGACGTGTGCCGCAGATGTGGCAAGTTTAAGCATCATGGGATTAGGCTCCACATTCTTGGTGTCATCTGAATCTCTGCGCAGACCTGGAATTTCAAAATTGCTGTGTCCGAAAATCTCACATTCGGGAATATCTACTGCTGCATAAAGGTCTATCAGATTGCCGGGGGAACCATGTGCCTGGTTTCGTGACAATCCTCCCTGTGCATGAGTCCATTCACTCCAGGGTATAGTAAAATTTTCCATCAGAAGTTCTGACATGGTTTCCCTATAATCAGATTTCAGGCGGGATCTTAAATCAGTTCCCTCCTCATCTGTCTCACTCCTGTCAGTCAATTCTCTGAGATAATCACGGAGATCGTATCCTCTTCTTGCAAGGAATTCATTGAAAAACCCGGGTGACCAGCTGGCATTATAAACCTCATAGCTATCATTGAAAAAGGACCTTACTCCGCTGTATCCGGCAGATACATTATCAAATCTATTAAGGTAGGCTTCCAGTCCTGCTCTCGAGAAATGATTCAATGTATATCCATCTCCTCCTGGAGCAGCTCTTTTTACTTTTTGACCTGTTTTTCCGCAGAATGCAGCAAGCAACTCCCATTTTCCGGATTCAGGACTCCAGTTTAGTGTTCCGTCTTTAGCCACATTCTCTTTCAAGTCTAATATTTCTCCTCCCCCGGAATATGCCATAAGTGCATCCAGGTATGCTCCGGCCTCAATCTGATTGGGGTCAGCCGGAATAATTTTTTCAGTCAGGAATTCACCAGCAGAAAGTTTATATTTTTGAATAATCAGTTTGCTTGCAGCATATTCAGGACTTATTTGGGGTCCACCAAAGGGCCATCCCGTTCCGAGGGTCATATCAAGGCCCATTCCATTGCGCTCGGCCTCTAAAATACTGGTTTTCAACATATCCATCCAAGAAGGTGAAAGAAAATCAAGGTATTGATGCTCCCGTCCCTTTACTCCATAAATTGGCGCAATCTCGACCCCTCCAAACCCTGCATCGGAGTATTTCTTCATTAAGTTAGTAATATTCTCCGCGTCCACTGCTGATCCCATCCACCACCATCGGGCCCATGGTTTTGTTTCTTTTGTAATTTCCGGCCAGGGATTAGAATAATCTTTATAATCAGAACAGGAAGCGATTTGAAGCAGAAAGAAACCTGTCAGCAGCAACAAATAAGCAAAGATCTTCATGATTGGTTTATATTAAGTACAAATTCAGGATTGAAAAGATAAATTTAAAGCACTTCATCAGGATTTCATTTATAAAAACAAAGAAATAAGTTGTACTTTTTGGCATTAGTAAAAGATGCTTTCTGAATCAATTACATCAAATCAGACTTTTTAAACCAATTTGTATAAACATTTTCCCAAAATGTTAAACCTTTTTGTCATGGGTTTCATATAGATTTGCTTAGTAAATGTGCAACAAATGAAATTCGCCAAACATATTCTGTTTATTTTATTCCTTTTGATTTTTACATGGCTTAAGTCTGAAATATATTTTATTGCACCGGATGGTCTTGACAGTAATCCCGGATCCATTAACCAGCCTCTCGCCTCCATCCAGAAAGGACAGGATCTTGCAAATCCAGGCGATACCGTTTACATCCGGGGAGGGACCTATTACCTGACAGAGGATGATATTTCCAGGGTTTATAATGGGCTTTTTGCTTGCATTACATTTCTGGACAAAAGTGGGACACCTGGAAATACTATTAAATATTGGGCCTACCCGGGTGAAAATCCTGTATTTAATCACAGCGCTGTTAAGCCTGATAATCAGAGAAATGTTGGTATATATGTAACAGGCAGTTATCTGCATATCAGGGGACTTGAAATAACGGGGATACAGGTAACAATCACTTCTCATACAGAATCCTACTGTATTTATAGTTATGGGAACCACAATATATTTGAATTGCTCAAACTGCATGATGGGCAGGGAACCGGACTCCGGCATAGGAGGGGAGGCAATAATTTATTTTTGAATTGTGATTCGTATCGGAATCATGATTATACATCAGAAGGTGGCAGAGGGGTAAATACAGATGGATTTGGCTGCCATCCGGATGCAGGAGGTACAGGTAATATTTTTCGCGGATGTCGGGCCTGGTTCAACAGCGATGATGGTTATGATGTAATCGGGGCTATGGAAGCTGTGGTTTTCGAAAATTGCTGGGCCATGTATGCTGGATATTCAACAAGTTTTAACAGCCTTGGAGATGGAAACGGATTTAAGGCAGGTGGACATGCCACCTTATCGGTGGAACAATTACCTGACCCGATCCCAAGGCATACCGTCAGATTCTGCCTTTCGGTTGGGAATAAGGCCAGTGGATTCTATGCCAATCATCATATCGGTGGAATAAACTGGTACAACAATACTGCTTATCGGAACCGTTATAATTACAATATGCTGAACCGACTACCTGATAATGCTACCGACGTCCCGGGCTATGATCACAGGTTGCGGAACAATCTTGGATACAAGGGGAGAAGTTCAGAGATACAAAACATCAACTATGATCAATGCGATAATGCATATAATTACTTTGATCTTGATGTAACTGTGTCCGATGATGATTTTCTAAGCCTGGACGAATCATTGCTACAACAGCCCAGGGAGCAGGACGGAAGCTTGCCTGATGTGAATTTTATGAAACTCAGTTTGGGCAGTGACCTGGTCGACAAGGGTGAGGACATTGGTTTTTTTTATAGTGGAAGAGCTACTGATCTGGGTGCTTTCGAGCAATTCTATTATCCCTTCCCTTCATCCAATGCAATCTGGTACCAGTATTATTACCCGGAATATTACTGGGAGCCGGAGAATCCTCCGGAATTCATGATTTTTGGTTTAATGGATCAGGATACTATTATCTATGGGAAAAAATACAACAAGGTATTCCGTTTTTATGCAGATCCACCTGAGGCCTCAACAGCGGTTTACGTTGGTGCTATTCGTGAAGATTCTTCAAAAAAGGTATATTACCGTGGGCTGCATCCATTCTCGTATCCAGTTTCTGATACCGGTGATATCCTCCTGTATGATTTTTCTGTATTTGCAGGCGATACGATTCGAGCGGGACTATTCACCAGCAATGAATACCTGGTTGTGTCCGAACTGGATACAATCAGAATCGGAGACTCATACAGGAAAAGAATACATTTCAAGGATTTTCCGACGACAAAGTGGATAGAGGGAATAGGAAATGAAAGAGGTTTGCTTTTTTATTCCGGAGAGCTTCAGATAAATGGTCTCTGGGGAGACCTCGTATGCTTCCGGCAGGAAGGTAGTAGATTGTACCATAACCCAGCTTATGCAAATTGCTTTGAAGATCAGGTTAATAATACCAAATCTGAAACCAGAGATCCGGAAATAAGTATTTCCCCTAATCCGGCCAAACAGGGGTATACAGATGCTAAAGTTTCAGGCAACATACAGCACATTCAGCTTATTTCTGCCCGGGGAAAAATTCTTCTAAGCAGCTGGGATCTAAAAAAAAATACCCTGCGCATACGAACCGGGGATCTTCCCTCCGGAATATACTTTATTCGTATATCAGATTCCAGGCAAGGGGTCCATACCAGAAAGCTAATTGTTTCCAACTAACAGGTAGTTGTAATATCATTTAGGTAAAGATAAATATCACAATCAATCCGGCCTTGAAATTAGTCATATTGAAATTGGTGCCAAATTGTGTAAATTATTTTAGGGTTTTTATAAACTAATTATCTCAAAAGCTTCATAATTTTAACAAGTTCGTCCAGTAATGCAGTCTGAACCTAAATCCATGAGTTCTATGAAAGCTTCTGCCTTTACCCTGATGATTTTAGTCGCCCTGTTACTAAGCATAACAACCTGTACAGAAACATCAAAAAATCAAGGCATACCCTCAATTATTTCAAAAGAAGCAAAACCCTGGGCCTACTGGTGGTGGATGGGAAATTCGGTCACGCCGGAAGGAATTACGGCAAACCTTGAAAAATACAGTAAGGCCGGGATAGGCGGCTTACATATTGTACCCATATACGGTGAGAAAGGGGATGAGGATAACTTTATTCAATATCTTAGTTCCGAGTGGATGAAAATGTTGAAGCACACCCTTGCTGAAGCAGACCGGCTGGACATAGGAATCGATATGACAAGTGGAACCGGCTGGCCATTTGGAGGACCCAGGATCAATGAAGAACATGCCGCAAAGGCATTTGATGTCATTGAAATCAAATCCCCTGAACCATTTCTACCTGAGGATTTTTATTCAAGGGTCATGGGACTTAAACTGGTATCAATTGCCGGCTACGACAGCGAGGGTAATTATGTGGATATTCCTTTTACCCTTCATGAGGAAGGAAAAGTAAACTGGGAAATTCCTGCACCGGATTACAAAGTATATGCCCTGTTTCAACGAATGACGCGACAAAAGGTGAAACGTGCTGCTCCCGGAGGCGAGGGATACGTGGTTGACTACTTCAGTAAAGAAGCATTACAATTCTATTTTCAAAAGTTCAGAAAGGCATTCTTCGAAATGGAATACAGGAGCGGAAAGGTCAGGTCTTTTTATAATGACTCATATGAAGTTTACGGTGCGAACTGGACAGAAGGATTTCTTGATCGATTCCAGGAATTAAGGGGGTATTCATTGTTGCCCTACATCAAATATTTTTCGGATACGATTGAATCTGATATTCGTCTGCGTGTGAAGGTTGATTTTCAGGAAACCCTCTCTGACCTGCTGCGCCAAGAGTTTGCGTCAGAATGGGTGGAGGAATCGCATTCCTTAGGTATGATCACACGTTACCAGGCACATGGTTCCCCCGGTAACCTGATCGACCTGTATTCGTTGTCTGATATCCCCGAAACAGAATCATTCGGAAGAAGTAACTTTCCAATTCCCGGTCTTCGACAGGATGAGGATTACCAGGAAGAAGTTTTCGGCAAACCCACACCATTTACCATTAAATTTGCCTCATCGGCAGCAAACCTGAGCAATCGTCGCCTGGTTTCATCCGAATCAGCCACGTGGCTTGGCGATCACTTTAAAGTATCCTTATCACAGGTTAAGCCACAGATGGATGAACTTTTTGTTTCAGGAATAAACCATATATTTTATCATGGCATCACCTATTCCCCACCTGAAAAACCCTTTCCGGGTAGATTGTTTTATGCCTCCACAAATTTTGGTCCCCTGTCACACTTTTGGAAGGAATTTCCAGCCCTGAACCACTACATAGCAAATTGTCAGAATATTTTGCAGAATACATCGCCTGATAACAATATTCTGGTTTATTTTCCTATTCATGATGTTTGGGCAATGCCTGAGGCAAGGAGATTTCCCAGGATGTTTGAAGTACATCATGCCAATGACTGGCTCATTGAATCTGCCTTCGGAGAATTAATCCAGGAACTATGGTATTCAGGCTTTACCTTTGATTATATCTCAGACTTGAAACTCAATAAAATAAAAGTAAAACGAGGTCAGGCCCTGATCGGAGGTAATAACTATAAGATAATCCTGGTACCAGCATGCAAGACCATGCCTCTGGAGACACTGGAACGAATTGGTGAGCTGGCTAAAGCAGGGGTGCGGGTGGTCTTTGAAGATGATTTGCCTGGGGATGTGCCGGGATTATACCAGTTGGAGGAAAAACGCCTGAAATTTTCAGATTTAAAAACCAGTATGGAGAAATCTGTCAGGATCAGGGCAAAATCTGAAATTAAAGAGGGGCTTGCTGAATCCGGAATCATTGCAGAGGGATTCTCTGAGAAGGGATTGAATTTTATCCGAAAAAAATCTGGAGAAAATACCATTTATTTTGTAACAAACCTTTCCTCAAGTGACTGTGATGATTGGATTCCTCTGAGTATTAATGCAGAAAATATTGAAATCCATAACCCGATGAACGGTGACAGGGGATTGGCGGAAATCCGCAGCGGGAATGAAGGAACGGAACTCTACCTTCAGCTTTCACCTGGTGAGAGTTGTTTTCTGACTTGTCAGTCCGGTAAGATGGCCAGCTTGTCTTCAGAATTATCGAGATGGAATTATCTTGCATTCGATGCTACGCAAAAAATCTCATTGAAAGGAAAATGGACACTTACCGCGGTGGAAGGTGCTCCCGAAATTCCTGAAAAGGCAGAGGTTGACTCTTTGAAATCCTGGACTAATCTTGGAAATGCATGGGAAACATTCAGTGGATCTGTGAAGTATACAACGGAGTTCCAACTTCCGTCAGATGCTGCTAAATCTGCTTTTCTCTTAAGCCTGGGGGATGTGCGTGAAACAGCAACGGTAAAGATTAACGGTCATGATATAGGACTCTCATGGACGGTACCATTTCGTCAGATTGTTCCTGCCGGCATTCTTAAGGAATCCAATATCCTTGAGATTGAAGTCCAAAACCTGTCATTCAACCGTATTATTGATCTAGATCGGAAAGGGATTCCCTGGAAGAATTACTACGAAATTAATTTTGTAAACATACGTTACGAGCCTTATGATGCCTCTGAAGCTGAGCCAATGCCATCCGGACTATTAGGACCAGTATCACTTATTCCAATGAAATAAAATTCATTTGATTATTAATTTCAGTGTGTAATACTAAAAAATTAGCGACATGAAAAAAACACTATTTATCATCCTTCCCATTCTATTATGCTCCTTTATTATACTTCCCCCGTATGGGATTGATACATCCAGGAAAAAGGTTCTGGAACAGATGACCCTGGCCAATGATTACTTGATGAAGAAATGGCCGGATCCAGGAGAAATTGTTGTTACTAACAGGGCCAGACCGAGTAATTTGTGGACCCGGGGAACCTATTATACCGGATTGATGGCCCTGCATAACATTGATCCTAAAGAGGAGTATTACCAATACGCGGTTACATGGGGAGAATCCCATGATTGGAATATGCGTGATGGAATCAACCGCAATGCCAATACTCATTGTGCAGGACAGACATATATAGATCTCTATAATATTGACCCTGAACCGGAAAGAATCGCTAATATCAAAAAGGCCATAGATATTATGGTTGAATCTGAAAAAAAGGATGACTGGTGGTGGATTGATGCCCTTTTCATGGCCATGCCCACGTTTGCTAAATTAGGAATGTTGGAGAAAGATGAACGATATTTTCAGAAAATGTATGATCTATATCTTTTTACCAAAGAATCGCATGGGGGGGATGGTTTGTATAATGAAGCCGATGGACTCTGGTGGAGGGATGAGAATTTTAAACCTCCTTTTAAAACTCCCGGGGGAAAGAATTGTTACTGGTCAAGAGGGAACGGATGGGTTTTTGCCGCATTGGCCAAAGTTCTTGAAATCATTCCTGAAAATGTTGTCGGATACGATGATTATAAGCGAACCTATCTCGAAATGGCTGAGGCACTTGCTGAAAGGCAACGTGATGACGGATTCTGGAATCCCAGCCTTGATGACCCTGAAGATTTCGGCGGGAAAGAGGCTTCAGGAACAGCCTTTTTTACCTATGGAATAGCCTGGGGAATAAACCAGGGATGGCTTTCGAAAGATGAATACCTGCCGGTTGTGAAGAAGGGTTGGAAAGCACTTAGCAAAGTAGCTTTACGCACGGATGGATCTCTGGGCTATGTGCAGGCTACAGGAGATCAACCCTCCGATGGCCAACCTGTAACATATGAGACAAGGCCCGATTTCGAGGATTATACAATAGGAGCATTTCTTCTAGCAGGCAGCGAAGTTTATCATCTTGCCAGAAAATAATCCTGTTTCTAAGAAACTGAGATAGTGTAAATATTTCATTCCAACTTTAATAGAATAGTGAAATTATGAAACGCTCTATTCGGTTAATTGTCTTCTGCCATCTTGCTTTATTGATAGCAGGTTTTTCCTGGAATGATGAGAAACAGAATATCCCGGTTTCATCTGACGTCATGGAAGCAATGACACTTGCCAATGATTATTTTATGGCTAAAAATCCGGATACAGGAGCAGACCTGATCCAACCACCAAGCAGAAGAATCTGGTCGTCCAATATCTGGACCAGGGCTACTTACTTTACCGGGCTAATAGAAATGTACGAGATTTCTCATGATCAGCGATTATTGGATTATGTAATTGACTGGGGAGAGTCGCATAAATGGGGACTAGCGGACAAAGAGATGTGGAATGATCACGCTGCCGGACAGGTTTATATCGATGTTTATCTCATGGATACAAGCAAGCATGAATACACTACGGAAATCAAGGAATCAATAGATCGTTTTATTGAAACCGGCGATACCATGGGCCGGGGTTTTGGAGCCGATTGGAACTGGATCGATGCCGCATATATGGCGATGCCGGTTTTTGCCAAACTGGGTCGCCTGACCGGTAACCGGGTTTACTTTGATAAGATGTATGAACTTTATTCCGACATGAAGGACAGCATACAAGGAGGCCTCTTCAATGAAAATGACGGTCTCTGGTGGCGGGATGGAAGTTTCACACCCCCATATAGCACTCCTAATAATAAGCACTGCTATTGGTCTCGTGGAAACGGCTGGGTGATCGCCGGACTGGTTCGCACACTTAAGGTTATTCCATCAAAGGCTCCCCATCGGGTTGATTACAAAGATGACTACCTACAAATGTGCAAAGCCCTGTTAAATGTGCAGCGGGAGGACGGTATGTGGAATGTTAGTCTGTTTGATCCTGATCATTTCGGAGGCAAGGAACTGACAGGATCAGCCTTTTTCCTTTATGCCATGGCATGGGGTGTAAATAATGGACTGCTGGATGACCGCGAATACATCCCTGCTATATTCAAAGGATGGAACGCCATGGTTCGGGACTGCATGCATCCCGATGGCTTCCTGGGTTATGTGCAGGGAACAGGGAAGGAACCCAAAGATCATCAGCCAGTAACCTATGAATCTGCACCAGACTTTGAAGATTTCGGCTTGGGTGCTTTTCTCCTGGCCGGAAGCGAAGTATATAAGCTGGCAGAAGATTATCATGCAGGCAAACACAATATTATTGATTATCCATACCAATACAAGGTAGATGGAAATCCAATCGTACGACATATCCGGACGGCAGACCCGGATGTACATGTCTGGGATGGTAAACTGTGGATGTATACTTCCCAGGATATTAATAATGAATACTGCGATATGGACGGTTATCATGTCTTCTCAACCGAGGATTTGCTAAACTGGACCGATCATGGCGAAATCCTCCATTCAAGGGACCTTAACTGGGGAGTTGGTTCAGGATTCATGTGGGCTCCGGGAGCTGCAGGAAAAAATGGAATCTATTATCTGTATTTTCCACATCGGGACAGTAACAATGAGTGGAGAATAGGTGTTGCAACAAGTGACAAGCCAGAAGGTCCGTTTGTACCGGAAGATTCATATATTGAAGGTACGTTTAATATAGATCCCAGGTGTTTTGTTGATGATGATAGTAAAGCATACCTCTATTTTGGAAGGGGTTACGTAGCCAGACTTTCAGAAGATATGCTCTCCCTGGCAGAAAAACCACGTCTTTTGGATTATGGTACGACAAATTTTAGGGAAGGAGCATATATGCACAAGAGAAACGGGGTTTACTATTTGTCATGGACCAATTATCTTCATGAGAAATATGAAGGCATGTATGCAATGGGCGATAATCCATACGGGCCGTTTGAGTTTAAAGGTCCTGTACATAAAAAGCCGATAATAGCCCAGGATCATCATTCAATAATTGAATTTAAAGATGAGTGGTATTACTTCTATCATATTGGAACTTATATCGATGAAAAGGGCCAAGCTATCGGTACCAGGCATTCCCGCAGTGTATGCTTAGATAAACTATATTATAACGAAGATGGCACAATGCAGATAATAAAGGAAACCCTGGCACCTGGTATTATTAGGCCCGCAAAGAAATAATTATGGAAATTTATTTTTGACAGGAGTTGTTTTTTGTAAAAGCTGCTACCTGGATCATCGCAACCGGCGTACTCAATTTGAATAGGGAATTAAAAAAGAATAGATCATGATATACAGCAATAACAATTTTTTAAGGATGTTAGGTATTGCGATGATTTTAGCAATTATTCCACTGTTACAATGTTGCACATCTGTGGAGGATAAAAAGCCCAACATTATCTTTATTCTGGCAGATGATATGGGATATGGAGACCTTTCCTGTTTTGGTCAGGAATTATTTGAAACCCCTAACATAGACCGACTGGCCAGAGAAGGAATGCGAATGACAAGCTGCTATGCAGGATCACCAGTCTGCGGACCCTCTCGAAGTGTCCTGATGACCGGGCAGCATACCGGACATACAAGGGTAAGAGCCAACAGCTGTAAAGTAGGCGGAATAGTCGGATATAAGGGTGACCAGCAGGTCCGCCGAATAAATCTTTTAAATGAAGACCTGACCGTGGGGAATATGATGCAGGATGCCGGGTATCATACAGGACTGGTAGGCAAATGGCACCTGGGAGGTTATGATCCTGAGGCTGTTCCTAATAAAAAGGGATTTGATGAATTCTACGGATGGCTGACCAGCAATGGTAATACACATAATTATTACCCCTCACAGCGATACAGGAATCTTGAACTATATAATATTCCTGGAAACCAGGATGACAAGCAAGAGGTGTATACAACTGATCTCTGTACCGATGAGGCCATTTCATTTATTGAGAACAACCAGGACAAACCATTTTTCCTCTACCTGGCTTACAATAACCCTCATGTTCCCCTTGTAGTTCCTGATCTTGGACCTTATAAAGAAAAGGACTGGAATGATAACAACAAGACATATGCTGCAATGATCCATAGGCTTGATCAGAATATTGAACGTCTGATGCAGAAACTGAAAGAATTGGAAATAGATCAGAATTCCATTGTTTTCTTCTGCTCGGATAACGGTCCCAGGGGAAATTATTCAGATTATCTGACCGAACTGGCTGAATTCTTCAACTCAAATGGTCCTCTACGCGGCTATAAGCGTGATCTTTACGAAGGTGGGATACGCATACCCATGATCGTGCGTTGGCCCGGGGTGATCGAGCCCGGATCAGAAAGTGATGTGCCATGGTATTTTGCGGATTTGATGCCGACCATGGCCGAACTGGCTAATATTCGCGTCCCCGAGATCGCTGATGGTCGAAGCGTGCTTCCCATCCTTTTGAAAAAGGAAAATAATCTGACAGAAAGACCTCTGTACTGGGAGTTTTATGAACAGGGGTTTAAGCAGGCAGTCAGATGGAAAAACTGGAAAGCAATCCGATTTAAAAAGGGTAATGTAGTTGAATTATACGATCTGAAACTGGACCTGTCTGAAGAAAATAATATTGCTGATGATAATCCTGAAGTCCTCAAGCAAATGTTAGAATTTATGAATAAAGAACACAGGGCTTCAAAGAATTTCCCCCTTTCTGAATACTAAATGATTTGCAGTAAACCAAACGAAACAACCATCGGTTTAACTAATAAAGAATAATTTTAAACCCAAGCAAATGAAACAAATAAAAAACAGGAACCTATTCCGGCTATTAC
>CAYOSB010000102.1:0-3388 GCA_964406495.1 uncultured Bacteroidaceae bacterium
AAGAAGCCTGGCCAATCAGCTTGATGTGCAGGTCGAAGGGATACTGGTCGGTAATAATCTGAAAGGACTTGAGAATCAGCTCTATGCACACGGGGCAAAAGTGGTGCATAAAGCAGAGGACAAGCGTCTGGAATTCTACCAGACCCTCCCTCATACAAGTATTGTCAGTACGATTATTGAAAAGGAACAACCACAGATCGGGCTCTTCGGGGCTTCACCGGTGGGACGTGACCTGGCGCCCCGGGTGGCATCCAAGTTGAAATCAGGACTTACAGCCGACTGTACCAGCCTGGAAATTGGTGAGCATTACGTCAAGAAAACCGATACAACTTATGAGAACCTGCTCTACCAGATCAGGCCTGCATTCGGTGGAAATATCGTAGCCACGATCATCAATCCGGACACGCGCCCACAACTGGCAACGGTTCGGGAAGGAGTGATGAAACGCGAAGAACTGGATAGTCCGGTGAAAGGAAAGATCAAAAACTGGAATGTGGAAGACCTCGTGGGGAAGGATGATTTTGTAGTGGAGATCATCGACCGGCAGGTGGAGGACAAGAAGGTGAATATCAAGGGAGCACAGATCATTGTCGCAGGAGGATACGGCGTCGGATCAAGGGAAAACTTTGAAATTCTCTATGAGCTGGCACATGTTCTGGGTGGTGAAGTGGGAGGAACGCGTGCGGCAGTGGATGCCGGATATATCGACCATGACCGCCAGATCGGGCAAACCGGCGTTACCGTCCGTCCGAAACTGTACATTGCATGCGGTATCTCGGGGCAGATCCAGCACAGGGCCGGGATGATGGAATCTTCTATGATCATCTCCATCAATACCGATCCAAATGCACCTATTAACTCCATCGCTGACTATGTCATCACTGGAGACTTTTCAGAGGTAGTGCCCAAGCTCATCAAGTATTACAAAAAGAATTCCAAGTAGGAACAAAACTTAAACGCAAAGATCATGGAAAATTTTTATACAGATAACAAAGATCTCAGGTTTCATCTGAACCACCCGCTGATGGAGAAGATCGTGGCCCTTAAAGAGAACAATTACGAAGAATCCAAAGCGTTTGATTTTGCTCCTGTTGATTTTGAAGATGCGATAGACAGCTATGACAAGATACTGGAGATCGTGGGTGAGATTAGCGGTGAAGTGATCGAACCCAATGCGGAATCGGTCGATAAGGAGGGACCTCACCTGGAAAATAACGAGGTGAAATACGCAAAGGGAACGCAGGAAAATCATGATGTATTGACCAAAGCCGGTTTGATCGGGATGTCGCTGCCACGTAAATATGGCGGTCTCAATTTTCCCATCGTGCCTTATGTAATGGCAGCCGAGATCGTGTCAAGAGCCGATGCAGGTTTTGCGAATATATGGGGACTCCAGGATTGTGCAGAGACCATCCATGAATTCGCCAGTGAAGAGATCAAGCAGGAGTTCCTCCCGAGGTTCAACAAGGGAGCCACAGCTGCAATGGTTTTGACAGAACCGGATGCGGGTAGTGATCTCCAGGCGGTACAATTGAAAGGACAGATCAGTGCCGATTACGATCCTGAAAAGGACATCTATTACCTGAATGGGGTGAAACGCTTTATCACCAACGGGGATGCGGATATTGCCCTGGTACTTGCACGCTCTGAGGCCGGCACGGCAGACGGACGTGGATTATCACTTTTCGTTTACGACAGAAAAGATGCAGCCGTGAAGATCCGCAGGATCGAAAATAAACTCGGTATCAAGGGTTCTCCCACTTGTGAGATGGTCTTTACCAATGCACCTGCCAAGCTGGTAGGCGACAGGAAACTCGGGCTGATCAAGTATGTGATGGCACTGATGAATTCCGCACGACTCGGTATTGGAGCACAGTCTGTGGGTATCGCTGAAGCAGCCTACAGGGAAGCACTGAAATATGCCAATGAGCGCGTTCAGTTCGGTAAGGCGATAATTCAGTTCCCTGCTGTCTATGAAATGCTGACAAGTATGAAGGTGAGGACCCAGGCAATCCGGACACTCTTGTATGAGACAGCACGCTACGTCGACATTTATAAAAATTACCAGTTCGTTGCGGAAACGCGTCAGCTTGAAAAAGAAGAGCGCCAGGAATCGAAGCGCTACCAGCGCCTGGCAGACATGTTCACTCCGTTGTTAAAACTGGTCTCCAGTGAATACTGTAACCAGATCGCTTATGACAGTCTGCAAATCCATGGCGGTGCAGGGTTTATGAAGGATTTCCCTATCGAACGAATCTACCGGGATGCCAGGATCACCACGATCTATGAAGGCACCTCCCAGCTGCAGGTAGTTGCAGCTATTCGAGGAGTCACTGCCGGGGGATTTCTGAACAGGATCAGGGAATTTGAAACGGTGAAAGTGACACCCGAACTGGAATACCTGAAAAAGTATCTTATCCAGATGACCAATGAATATGAGAAGGTCTCCACTTGGGTAATCGACCAGGAAGACAATGAATTTCTCGATTTTCATGCCAGGAGACTCGTGGAAATGGCAGGAAACATCATTATGGGATACCTGTTGTTGCACGACAGCGCCAAAAATGATGAATTTGAAACTTCTGCAGAGATTTTTATTAAGCGCGGCAAATCAGAGAATGCACAACGGGCAGACTATATTACAAGTAGCGATATGAAGGATCTCGGTGTGTTTCGCTATGTATAAGAAGTTTTTCGATTTGTAAGTTGTCCGACAATTAATTGAAAAAACAGCAATCCGAGCGACTGACGCTGCCTAATAGCGTCAGTCGCTTTGTTTTTTATGGATGAAGAATTACCTTTGGGCGTGCAGGATTCAGAAGAGATAAGAAAGGCAGCCATTGTCGGCACGGGAAATATCGCGTGGCATCTTGTACGCGCCCTCAGCCATTCAGGCATTGAAATAACCTATGTCATTTCTCGATCCATGAAACGCGCCGAAGCACTGGTTGAACAATTTTCCGCCACTCCATTGGATGATCCGGGGAAGATGGTGGATCAACCGGATATGTACCTGCTATGCGTGAACGATGATGCACTTCCGATGGTACAGGCAACTTATGCAGGGAAGGGGCCGTTGGTGGTTCATACTTCGGGAAGCACAGGAATTGATGTGCTGGACCAGGCCGGAAATGAAACCGGAGTACTTTATCCGCTGCAGACTTTCAGCAAAGGAATAGAAATGACGTATGATCATATTCCTTTCCTTGTTGAGGGGTCAGATAAAAACGCTGCTGTCCGGTTGAAACACCTGGCAGAAAGGATTTCCCAGCAGGTGGAATGCATCGATTCGCAACAGCGTCGAAAGATCCATGTGGCTGCTGTATTTGCCTGCAATTTCAGTAATCACCTGTCGGTAATCGCCGACAAACTTCTGCGTGAAACTGGT
>CAYOSB010000102.1:3398-13211 GCA_964406495.1 uncultured Bacteroidaceae bacterium
TTTGATTTTAACCTGTTGCAACCCCTTGTTGAGCAAACACTGAGCAAGCTCATGACCATAGCGCCGTTGGAAGCGCAGACAGGTCCGGCGGTAAGGAACGACCAGGCAACCATCGAAAAACATTTGGAAACACTGGGCAACAAACCGGAGGAACAGGAGTTATACAGGTTACTGTCGGACAATATATTGCGTTATAGAAAAAAGAAGAATGAGTAAGCAGAATTTCAAGGAAGACCTGGAGCGGATCCGTGCCTTTGCATTTGATGTGGATGGCGTATTGAGCAATCCAAAAGTATACCTCTCGCCAGAAGGTGAATTATTGCGTACGATGAACACAAAAGACGGGTATGCACTTCAGTATGCTGTCAAGCGGGGATATCCGATAGCAATCATTACCGGGGGGAGGTCGGAGATGGTGGGACGTCGCTTTGCCAATCTGGGCATCGAGGATATTTATCTGGGCGCCTCTGATAAAATGAAAGATTTTAATGAATTCAGTAATAAGTACGGACTGGAACCCTCCGAAATCCTCTATATGGGCGATGACCTGCCTGATTACGAAGTGATGAGTGCCTGTGGAGTAGCATGCTGTCCTGCGGATGCCGTAGAAGAGATCAAATCGCTATCCGTATATATTTCCCATAGCAGGGGCGGGGAGGGCTGCGTGCGTGATATCATTGAACAGGTGCTCAGGTTACACGGCAGGTGGATGGACGGGGAAGCATTTACCTGGTAAACGAATGACATGAAAAAGATCCTGGAACTCATACGGTTGCCCAATCTCCTGATCATCGCATTCACACAGTATGCAATGCGTTACCTGATCATGGAACCATTGCTGCCCTCAGCCAGCTTTTCATTGCAGTTCAGTAACCTGCACTTCTTTTTACTTGTGTTGTCTACACTCTTTATTGCCGCTGCAGGCTATATCATCAATGATTATTTTGATACGCGCACGGACAGGATCAATAAGCCCGATAAAGTGGTGGTCGGTGTTTCGGTGAACAGGAGGACCGCCATGACACTGCATACCATCTTCAATGTGATTGGAGTGGGGATCGGGATCTACCTGAGTATTCATATCGGGATCATCTCAATGAGCTTCATTTTCTTTCTCGCGGCCGGATTGCTGTGGTTCTATTCCACCAATTATAAAAGACAGTTCCTTATCGGGAACCTTACAGTCTCATTTCTTACAGCCATGGTGCCGCTCATTGTCGTATTGTTTGAAATCCCGATGCTGAATAAGGAATACGGAGCCATCATGTTACAGTACAATAGCAGCTTTAACTATATTTTTATTTGGGTAGCAGGTTTCAGTATCTTTGCATTCCTCACTACGCTGATCCGTGAGATCATCAAGGACACGGAAGATTTCGAAGGAGATGCAGCCTACGGCATGAAAACGCTTCCCATCGTCGCAGGCATTTCACTGACCAAGACCATTCTTGGTTTGCTGATTACCGGGACAGTGTTCCTGCTGATCTTTATACTCGTAAAATTCATTATGTTCTCAGGGGAGCGGACCGACTATATTTCCCTGACCTATTTCGCTGCATTTTTAATCATACCCTTTTTTATATTGCTTACTTTGATCCTTATCGCCAGGGAAAAAGCAGATTACCACAGGGCCAGCTTATTGATCAAATTGATCATGCTGTTCGGTGTAATGTATTCACTTGTAGTATATTATCTTATAAAGTTCTGGTTGTAAATGCTGTTGGAGAAGATCAAAGAATATACACTTATCCTGGCATCCGGTTCACCGAGAAGACAGGAGCTTATGAGGGCTGCCGGGTTTAATTTTCAACTGTGCACAGACCTGGAAGTGGAGGAAACCTACCCGGAAGCGATGCCGGGAGAGGAAATCCCCGTGTACCTGGCAAATAAAAAATCTGCCGCTTACAGTATCCCGCTGAATGATCGTGATATCCTGATCACGGCAGATACCATTGTCTACCAGGGAGAGTGTGTGCTGGAAAAGCCTGGGAATGAGGACGAGGCCAGGGCATCGCTGCGATTGATCTCCGGCCAGAGCCACTTTGTTTACACGGGAGTTTGCATCAGGTCCGCAGCAAAACATACCTCTTTTGTTGCGCGCTCCGAAGTCAGGTTTGGACCACTTTCTGAAGAAGAGATAAATTACTATATTCAACACTATGAACCTTATGACAAAGCTGGGGCCTATGGCATCCAGGAATGGATCGGCTACATCGGCGTAGAGGAGATCAGGGGCAGCTATTTTAATGTAATGGGATTGCCCGTTCATATGTTGTACCGGGAATTGGAAACATTTATTAAATAATTATACATTGATAATGAGACAGGTAAAGCACTTCTTACTAAGTATGATGATCTTAGCCCTGCCTTTCACGGCACGGGCAGACGAAGGAATGTGGTTGCTTTCGATGCTGGAAGGATATACCATCGAAGATATGCAATCAAAAGGATTTAGACTCACAGCAGAAGATATATATAGTGTCAACCAGGCATGCCTGAAGGATGCAGTGGTCATATTCGGCGGCGGCTGTACGGGTGGGATGGTCTCTCCCGATGGGCTCCTGCTCACCAATCACCATTGCGGATATGGCAATATTCAACGACTTTCTTCCGTGGAGAAAGACTATCTCACTGATGGTTTCTGGGCCATGAGCAGGGAAGAGGAGCTTCCGAATGCAGGACTCTCTGTGCAGTATTTAAGGTACATGGAAGATGTAACGGAGCGCGTATTTGCAGGAACAGAATCCGCTGCTACCGAAAATGAGAAGAGCGCGATCATCGCGTCCAATATTGGAGCCATCACAATGGAAGCCAGTGAGGATGAAGCCTATGAACCTGTTGTCCGGGCCATGTTCTATGGCAACCAATATTTCCTGTTTGTATACGAACGTTATAACGATGTACGCCTGGTGGGTGCCCCCCCGAGCTCCATCGGAAATTTCGGGGAGGATAACGATAACTGGATGTGGCCCAGGCATACAGGAGACTTCACGGTATTCAGGGTGTATGCGAATGAAGACAATGAACCGGCGCAATATAGTCCCGATAATGTACCCTATACACCCAGGGGATTTTTTGAGATTTCAATGGATGGCGTTGAAAAGGGCGATTTTACCATGCTCCTTGGGTATCCCGGTTCCACCCAGCAATTTCTCTATTCCCGGGCCCTTCATTTTCTTGCCGAGACCAGCATGCCCATGCGGGTGGACCTGAGGACCCAACGGATGAAGATCATGGACAGGTACATGGAACAATCAGACGAAGTAAGGATCATGTATGCATCAAAATACCGCGGTGTTTCAAATGCATGGAAGAAATGGCAGGGAGCAATGAAAGGATTGGATCGACTGAATGCTGTAGAAAAGAAAAAAGCATTTGAGGAAGAATTCAATTCATGGGTACTTGCTTCTGAAGCACGGATGGAAAAGTATGGAACAGTGCTGCAGGGATTTGAGGAGATCTATGCAGAAACAGAAGAACTTGAGGTGATCAACGACCTGATGGGAGAGGCAGTTTTCGCTGTTGAACTACTGGGCATAGCTTCGCGCATACAGGGTGCGGTAGATGACAGCGTGGATGCAGAGCTGATTCGTTCCCGCCTGGATGGCTATTACAAGGACATTTATATCCCCATCGATCGGGAGATGTTCGGAACCATGATGAAAAATTATTACAAGAAAAGTACTGCAGCGTATCATCCGCTATTTTTTGAGATTGTCGAAGGTAAATACAAGGGCGATTTTGATGCCTATGCGGAGTGGGTATATGAAAAATCCATTTTTCGTTCCCCGGAGTCTGTACTGGAATTCCTGGAGCGCTATGAAAAGAAACCCGGTAAAGCAAAGAAGAAGCTTGAAAAGGACCCCATTGTCATGGCCTTGGATCAATTCCGCCTGATTTATGGTTCGCAGGTCAGGCCCCAATTGATGGTTTTCAGGGAGAATCTGAATGACCTTTACAAGCTATGGGTGCAGGCTCATTTTGAAATGCAGCCGGAGGTGCGGCATTATCCGGATGCAAACTTTACCATGCGGCTTACCTATGGGCAGGTAGAAGGTTATTCACCGGAAGATGCAGTCCAGTATGAATACTATACCACCCTGAGCGGTGTGATTGAGAAGAACAAGCTCGGCAAGCCAGATTATATGATCCCTGACAAGCTTGAGCACCTTTACGAAACCAAGGATTTCGGCCCTTATGGCGTGAACGGGACCATGCCGGTATGCTTTACAGCCTCAAATCATACTTCCGGTGGAAATTCCGGCAGCCCGGTATTGGATGCCTATGGCAGGCTGATCGGAATCAATTTTGACAGGAACTGGCACGGCACCATGAGTGACGAGATGTACGATCCTGAAATGTGTCGGAACATTGCAGTGGATATCCGGTATGTACTCTTTATTATCGACAAGTTTGCAGGTGCAGGATACCTGCTGGATGAAATGGTGCTTGTAGATCAACAGGAATAGCCTGTCCATCAGAAAATCGTTGTTGAATACCTCCCGGACACTCATTTTTCTTTTGGTATTCAAGATAATTCTGTTACTTTCGTAACACGAAAATAATAAACGTAACACGATATTGATAGCGTGATGATGGACGCTGTATATGCATCCTAGCGCACTCAGCATAATAACCCGTTGGTTCCAGAGCATTACAGTCATGCCAGTACAACCAAAAAACATATCAATACCATGAAAAGAACGATCTACCCGCTCCAGCACTTTATTTTCCTTACGATTGCAGCTGCGACCCTTAGCGCTTATGCTGCTGAGCCATCCGACACCATCAATATTGATGAAGTGGTGGTGTCCGGCAACAGGATCGAGGTGGCACGCAACAATACACCCTTGTCCATATCTGTAATCAGCAATGATGAGATCAGGAACCAGGAAGAGGCAAACATTCTGCCTGTGGTTGCAAAATCCACGCCCAGTCTTTTTGTGAGTGAAATTGGAGTTGCCGGTTATGCACTTGGGAACGGAACTTCAGGTCAGATCACCATACGCGGAGTAGGTGGCAGTCCGAATGCCAGGGTGATGATGTTGGTGGATGGTCAGCCACAGTACATGGGAGTGTTCGGGCATCCATTGCCCAATTTTCATATGGCATCCAACGTGGAGCGTGTTGAGATCGTTCGAGGACCTGCCTCCCTCTTGTACGGATCCAATGCCATGGGGGGAGTGATCAATGTGATTACAAAGAAGCAAGAAGGAACGGGATTACAAGCCAGTGGTCATGCAGCATACGGTTCATTCAATACACTTAAAACCGGTGTTTCGGCCGGGTATGCCGGGAAGAATTTTTATGCCGGTGTGCGTTTAAATCACAACCAGACCGATGGCCACCGGGACACATCTGCTTTTGAAATTACCAACCTGCATGCATATGCAGGAATCGATATTAACCGCAACTGGTCGGTAAAGACAGGTTTTACCTGGGCAGGTTATTCTTTTGAGGACCCGGGACAGGCGGATCTTTCGTCATCTACAGCTTTCCTGGGCGATATCACCCGCCAGATGGCCACGCTGGCAGTAAAGAATAATTATCAAAATACACAGGGCGGTATCTACGCTTTTTATAATTCAGGTGATCATGAATTCTCGGATGGCTGGGTGTCAGAAGATGTCAATATGGGTGTCAACCTCTTCCAATCCATGAATACCTGGAAAGGAGGAACCATCACTGCCGGGATGGACCTGAAGAATTACGGGGGCAAGGGATCATTTGGATTTTTTGCCGACACATTCATCACTGTCAATGAAACCGCTGGCTACCTTCTGGCTGAACAAAAACTGCTCGAAATGCTTAGTATTTCTGCCGGGGCCCGGTACGAGAATCATTCCAATTTCGGGGGAGAATGGGTGCCACAATTCGGCCTTACGGCGAATCCTGTGCAGGGAACAACGATAAAGGCATTGGCCTCCAAAGGGTTCAGAAGTCCGACCATGATGGAGATGTACCTGTTTGCCCCGAATGCCGACCTGGGCCCTGAACGATTGTGGAATTACGAGATTTCTCTTTCGCAACGACTGGGAATTCTCGGAATTGTTGATATTACGGGTTATATGATCGAAGGATCCAATCTGATCGTCATGGAACCCAATCCCAATCCTCCACCGTTCATGATGCGCACCAACGCAGGAGAATTCAGGAATTGGGGGATTGAAATCGAATCATCCTTCCGTCCGATCGAGATGTTACAACTCGATCTGAGTTACAGCTACCTGAATGCTAATGCAAAATTATACTTTGCTCCTAAACATCAGCTTTATACGGGTGCTGTTGCCGATTTTGGAAAACTGAGGGTAGCTGCAAATGTTAAGTTTATTGGCGGATTATATACCCTGATCGGAACTGAGGGACCTGAGAACGATGTGCTGGAATCTTATGGCCTCGTTGATGCCAAGGTGATGTATGATGTGCTCAGGGGATTGGAGATCTTCGTGGCAGGTAAGAACCTGCTGAACCAGGATTACCAGACGATACATGGGTATCCCATGCCGGGCATCAATGTGATTGGGGGATTGGCCGTGAACCTGGGCCAGGGCAGCCGGGATTAAATAGTTGCGTGATTGAACGGTTAAAGTCCCAGAATGCGTGCGTCAACAAAGAAGACGGCATTGATCAGGATTTCATGATCCGATTCGATAATCTCGTCGGTCCTGGTATTGACACGCAGATTGAAAGCATCCTTTTTAATATATTCTTCCAGATCATCGCTGCTGGTTTCCAGGTTCAGAGTCTTCCCAATATCCCGGGGCACTTCATCTTTCCAGGCGATCAGGACTTCGTCCAGACTGTCAGCGGATAAATAGATCTCGATCGACCTCAGAAACCTGAAGTCACCACGCTCCGGTTGGGTAATGGTGAGGTCAAGGCTGGTCAGAGTGATTTCTTCGATCAGGTCTTTCCTGGTATCATTGACAGCGAATTCAGATTCGTTCTCGGTCTCAACAGGTGGTGTGTACACATTAAACGGGAGACTGATCCCTGTAGTAGAGGGGATCTCGACCGTTGTTTCATAATCAAGGTCAAATTGGGTAAATTCAGATAATCGGTTGCATTGAACTATAACGAATGGCAAAATAACTAGAAGTATGGTTTTTTTGTTCATGATTTGATTTTGTAATATAACATTAGAGCGATTAATTAGTTCCGATTATGGAAGCATTTTACCCAAAAACAACACAGGAGGTATTGCCCGATCAGAATTATTGTGATCTTTGAATGTTATTTTTTCAACATGACCGACAATTCCAAAGGTATATTGTATGCTTCTGTAACGGCTTCCCTCTGGGGATTCCTGGCCATTGCACTTAAAATAGCAGTTACAGAATTATCTCCGGTAACCGTGGTGTGGTTCAGGTTCAGCACGGCATTCCTTACCCTTGCCATTGTCACCCTGATTTTCCGGCGCAGGGACTTTGCCATCTACAGGAAAGTACATTGGATGCTGTTACTGGCGGCAGTTTTTCTGGGATTTAATTACCTGGGATTCATCTCGGGAATTGAATATGTCAGTCCTTCGTCATCCCAGGTGTTCATCATGGTGGCCCCGGTCACTTTCGCATTATCGGGAATAGTGATCTTTCGGGAGCAGGTGACACTGCAGCATGTTATTGGTTTTGCACTTGTAGTTGCCGGGATCGGGCTTTTTTACTCAGAACAGATCAGGGACCTTGTTAATGCAGAGAATCATTTCACACGCGGTATGTTGATGATATTCGGGGGTGGATTATCATGGGCCGTTTTTGCCTCATTGCAAAAGCACCTTCTTCGGAACCATTCTCCCAACCAGCTGAATCTTTTTATATACAGCTTCTGCGCTGTCATGCTACTCCCTTTTGCACAGTTCAGTAAACTGCCTGCGCTGTCAGGAGGGGAGATCCTGCTGCTGTATTACCTGGGACTGAATACCGTGCTTGCCTATGGCTCCCTCTCCCTGGCCATTAAGTATACCGAAGCCAACAGAGTGAGCGTGATCATCACACTTAACCCGATCATCACCTTCGTAACCATGGCGATCCTGTCAAGAATGAACGTTTCCTGGATCGAGCCGGAATCATTCTCTGTGCTGAGCATCGTCGGTGCCCTGACCGTTTTGTCGGGAGCGATCACCGTGATACTGGCAGGAAGAAAACATAAAAGAATTACGTAAAAAAATTTACCTTCAACAGAGTTGGCGAGGCTGGTTCATAGTGTTTGAGTGCAAAGCACGCAAAAATCTTAAAACACAGTACAATATACGAGGAATTGAGATTTTTGCAGCAGTGCAGCTATCGAAACATTAAGGACAAACACTTAAAGCAAATCTTTTTTTGCTTCTTCGGTCAGCTCTTCCTCATCAATACCTAATGTTTCATCAATCCTTTTCCCGAATTTCAGATCGGAAATGATTAGCATGAAAGCTCCAAACACCAGCATTCCGATACCCGAGTAGAGATTGATGTTCTTCCCAATGGAAATCTCATACATCTCATCACCCATGGTGACCAGTCCGAAAATAGTAAGGATGGCACCAAAGATGACAAACATAAAGCCAATCGGTATTTTTATATCTAAACCCATGATTTATATTTTTCAGTTTAAAAAATCTTACACCTTTATTATACAAGGTTAGTTTTACAGATTACCAGAATATGATACTTAAAACAACTGCGATAATTCCCACTACCCATGCCAGGAAACCAGGACGCTGATACCAGTGTTTACTGTCATCAATGGTCTTCGGAGTAAGTTGGTAAACCAGTCCTTTAAGTTGCTCGTCGGTTTTTGTCCGCTTGGTGAGCAGGGAAATGACGATGGTAGCAACCAGGGCCACTGAGAAAGCGATGATCGCAATCCAGAAATTCTGTGCCATCTCACTGGGGAAGGTCTGAAGAACTGTGCCTGTCCAGCCGCCCTTTACAAGCGTTTCAGCGCCGACGGGTTGTGTGAAGCCATGCACCAGCCCCGCAGAGAATGTACCGGTCAGCAGGCCCCAAAATGCGCCGTGACCGGTGGTTCGTTTTGTAAACATCCCCATCAGGAAAGCGGCGAACAGCGGGGCATTGATGAACGCAAAAATGAGTTGCAGGAAGTCCATGATATTATTGAACATTGCTGCCACATATGCAGTGAGAATACTCACCAGAACTCCGAAAATAGTAGTCAGCTGTCCAACGCGAAAATAGTGGTTGTCACTTTTCCCGGGTACCAGGTAACTCTGATATATGTCGTATGTGAACACGGTATTGAAAGCAGTTACATTTCCTGCCATACCACTCATAAACGAAGCCATCAGGGCTGTAAGGCCAAGCCCGAGTACCCCTGTGGGCAAGAAGCGCTTTAACATCATCGGGATCACCAGGTCGTAATCATAACTGGATCCTTTTGCGGGCAAGTGAAACATCTCGTCACCTGAATTCAGCAATGCCATGGCGATCATACCGGGGATGATCACCAGGAAGGGGATAAACATTTTAGGGAACGCTCCAATCAGGGGTGTTTTTCGCGCATCACTCATTGAACCAGCTGCCATGGCACGCTGTACTACGAGGAAATTGGTACACCAGTAACCGAACGACAGTACAAATCCGAGACCGAAGAAAATCCCGATCCAACTCCCCATGGGGTGTTCAGGAGAAATATTCTGCCAGGAATGGTCGAAACCGGAGGTCATTGGGTTCAGCGCCAGTTTGTCAACCATACCATCCCATCCGCCTACCTTGATAAGCCCGATGATCACCAGCGGTAGGAAACCAATCACGATCAGGAAGAATTGCAACACCTCGTTATAAATGGCCGAGCTGAGTCCGCCGAGATAGGTAT
>CAYOSB010000103.1:0-13203 GCA_964406495.1 uncultured Bacteroidaceae bacterium
TTGGCGAGAAAATGATCACGGGTCTGTTCTTTCCGTATGCGGGTGTGACCATGTCATATGATGACTATCCGGCCAAAGTGAAGGCCCGGTTCAATGAGATAGGACATGATATAAAATCAATACATGAATATGATGATCTTGTCCAGGCCGTTGCAAAAGCGCAGGCGATCATCATTGGTGGCGGCAACACGTTCCACCTGCTGAAGATGATACGCGACAACCATCTGATCGGCCCCGTAAGGGAGAAGGTTTTGAACGGAACGCCCTATATCGGGTGGAGCGCAGGGTCGAACATGACCTGTCCCACGATACGCACCACGAACGACATGCCAATTGTTGAACCCGATAGTTTTGATGCATTTCACCTGGTCAATTTCCAGATCAATCCTCATTACCTGGATCACAATCCCGACGGTCATGCCGGCGAGACAAGGGAAGACAGGATCATGGAGTTCCTGGCTGCAAACAGGGACCTGACAGTAATTGGATTACGCGAAGGATGCATGTTCCGTGTAGAAGGCAATAAGATGGCGCTTATAGGCAACAAGCCGGCACGCATCTTCAAGTATGGTGAAGCACCTGATGAAATGGATCCCGGGGCGGATTTCAGTAAATTCCTGTAGCCCCGATAAGAAAGTAAGTTGTGGTGAGAAAGATTCGTGTATTCCTGGAATACCTGGCAGCATTTCTGATCATATTCGTTTTGTTGTCGGTGATCACAAGCGTTGTAATCGTAAAATTTTACGGCGACGACGTGCAGGAATATACAATGGACCTCATTAACGATCAACTCGACACCAAGGTTTCGGTCGGTGAAGCAGGTATAAGTATCTTCAGGAAATTTCCCAATGCGTCTGTTTTTTTCAATGATGTAACGGTATGGTCGGGACACCGGTTTGACCGCGCAGCGTTTGAGCATTTTTCCCCGGACACGCTTTTTGCTGCTGACCGGCTGTACCTCCAATTCAATTTGCTCGACCTGATCAGGAAAAAATTCAGTATCCGGAGCCTTGAAGCACGGGAAGGTTCCCTGCGGATTTTGATCGACGGTAATGGCAATGGCAATTTCCTGGTGCAAAATGAGAAAGATTCACAAGGATCATCCAGGGCGATTGAAATGAAAGGGGTCACGGTCAGGGACCTGAATGTGCTTTACATGAATATTGCCAAAGAGATCAGCTCGGAGGTGCTTGTTGAGGAAATATCCCTGGAAGGGAATTTTGGGAACCGTGATTATATGCTGAAGGCCGGCGGAGACGCCTACGTGGAGAACATCATCAACCATGGCGTATACTATCTGTCGCAACAGGATGTCAGCACCAATGTATTCCTTGAGGTAAGCAATAATCATTTCGTGATCTCCCGTGGAGAGATCATGATCGGCGACCTTGCTGCAGTAATCACAGGCGAGTTCCTGCTGGATAAGAATGTAGGAGCTGACCTGGACCTGCACTTCTCCGGTGACAAGATCGATATAGAATGGGCAACCCGTATCCTCGCAAGCCGCAACAATTCTCCCGGGATCACTGGAAAAGGAAGCATCAACCTTGCTGTTGACGTAAAAGGTCTCACAAGCCCGACACTCACCCCCCATATCACCGCAGCATTTTCGACTAAAAATGCTTCCCTGCAATCGGATCAATTCCCCCTTGGCATTAAATCCCTTTCAGCCAATGGAACCTATACCAATGGAAGTCTCATGAGTGTGCGTTCCACAGTTATAGATCTGAATTACTTTTCCGCCAGGATGGGTGATTCTGATATTTCAGGGGCCATCATGCTGAAGGATCTGCTTCATCCTTCGTTCAACCTTTTACTTAAGGGTGATTTGCACGCTTCTGACCTGGATCCCTTTCTTTCGGAACTTCCGCTTCGGATAAAAAAGGGCACGATCAACCCTGATCTGCGAATTACAGGCAACATCAGTGATTTGTCAGATTCATCGAGGAGCATATCATTTGACCCTGCCGGAACGCTTGCCGTAAACAATATATCCTTTTTACTCACAGAACGCGACCTGCTATTCAGTGAGTTCAATGGGGATATTGCTGTGGACCCCGTGCAGCTGAAGGCATCCCTTGCAGGATATATGAATGACACAGATCTCGATGTGGAAGCCGTTCTCCGGAATCCGCTCGTTGCGTTCTCCTCTGATCCAATTTTCGATATCCGCGGAAGTCTTTACAGCAGCAATGTAAACATTGACCAATTGATTAAAGACATGAAGCGTCCCGGGAACATAACGGAGCAGGTTGCTTTCCCGGACAACCTTACCCTGGGCCTGGATTTTAAATTTGACAGGATCACCAGGGGTGATCTTCATACAAAAGAGATCTCAGGTACATGCTCCTACAATTATCCGGGTTTGACCATTGACCCATTATATATGGAGACCATGAACGGGTCCATCAGCAGCAGGATTGCCTTGTTTGATCTCCATTTGACTGAATACCAATTGAATATGAGCAGTTCTTTCAGTAACCTGGAGATCAGGGATGTCTTCCGCTCATTCAATAATTTTGGCCAGGATTTTCTTACTGAAAAGAATATTGCCGGCAGCATCTCCGGTACATCAGAATTCCTGTCGTCACTGAACAATGATTTCTCCATCAACACCCGGGATATTGTATCTGAAAACAGTTTTATTATTAAAGATGGCGAGCTCAACGATTTTCAACCGCTTATCGAAGTATCAAAATTCCTGAAGATCGATAAAATGGACCATGTACGTTTCTCCAACATCAGTAATACCATCCTGATCAACAATAATATGATCACCATTCCCGGTATGGATATCCGGTCAAATGCGCTCAATATACAGGCCTCAGGTCAGCACAGCTTTGATAAAACCTATGAATACCACCTGGCAACAAAGTTGTCAGAGCTGCTCTTTAGTAAGGCCAAAAGCAATCCCGATAAAGAATTCAACATCGCACTTGACAAGGAAGATAACAGGACGATTTTCCTGGTATTATTCGATGAGGGAGATGGAATGCAGATCGAGTTTGATGAAGAAAAGGCGCTGAAAAAGATTCGGGAGGATTTAAGGAATGAAAAACAGGAGTTGAAAGATGTACTGCGAAGGGAATTTGGAAGTACGAACCGGAAAGATTCACAACAAGATGATCCCGGGCAGAAAGAGCAACCTGTGTTTAAATTTGAGTTCCCGGAGGAAGCAACACGGGATACGGTGCAAAATGAGGAACCCACGCGGAAATGGTGGCAGAGAAAGAAAGAACCGGACAAGAAACCAGAGATTGAAATCGTTATAGATGACAATGACCTGTAAAGATTCATAGCCAGATGAAAGCAAACACTATTTTTATATCCATACGACAATCAGGGATTAAAATCTGTGCAAAACTGCGGAAAATTGTTCATAACCACCTATTTTTGATAATAGACTGATTAGTTACAATTGATGAATATATACGAGAAAAAACAACGCTGGAAGTTCATCCTATTCTTCTCTGCGATCCTGATCGGTGCCGGATCGCTCTATTACACCAACCGGCTGGTGAAGACCATTGCTGAAGATGAGCGGGAGAAGATAGAATTGTGGGCGGAGGCCACGCGCATTCTTGCCAATCCCGCTCCTTCCGGAAATGACATTCTTTTTCCACTCCAGGTGTTGGAAAACAATACCAATATCCCGGTCATACTCACCGATGCAGAGGGGAACATCATGGCTTCCCGCAACCTGGATTCAACACGGATCAAACAGGAAGCTTACCTGAACAAGTCCCTTGAAAAAATGAAAAGTGAAAACGACAGCATTGTTATTGAGCTGGGGAGGAACAATTACCAGTACCTCTATTACAGGAATTCCACATTGTTACGGAAACTGGCAGCCTTTCCCTATTTCCAGCTGGGTGTAATCATACTGTTCATCGGCGTTTCATATGTAGCATTCAGTATTTCCAGGAAAGCGGAACAGAACAAGGTCTGGACAGGGTTGTCAAAGGAGACTGCCCACCAGCTGGGCACCCCCATCTCATCCCTCAGTGGTTGGGTGGAGATCCTGAAACAATCGGGGGCTGATCCTGCTGCCACAGAAGAACTGGAGAAGGATTCAGAACGACTGGTCAGGATTGCCGACCGCTTCTCCAAGATAGGTTCCAAGCCCTCACTTGAAGAAAGGGATATTACCTGGATCATCAGAAACAGTCTCTCCTATATACAAAACAGAAGGGGAAAATCGGTCCGGTTCGAAACATTGCTTCCTGAGGAACCGGTAATTGTGCCGGTCAACGAAACCCTCATGGACTGGGTGATTGAAAACCTGTGCAAGAACGCACTTGACGCTATGGAAGGGGCCGGGAATCTCACCATCAGGTGCACGCCTGGAAACAAGCAGGTGACCATTGATATTGAAGATACTGGAAAAGGTATTCCGAAATCAAAATTCAATACAGTTTTCAAACCCGGGTTTACTACCAAAAAGCGGGGCTGGGGACTGGGACTCTCACTCACGAAAAGAATCGTGGAAGAATATCACGACGGCAAGATCTTCGTTCACTCCTCCGAACCTGGGATCAAAACCGTTTTCAGGATCGTTCTGAAGAAATAGGGCGGCTACACCTCAACTGCTATGCGTCCTTGAACCGGGGCGTTTTGGGTACTACCCTGTAGAGCTTATCGGAGCGACGCACCGTATCGCTGATGGGGATCGAACAGGTGTCGCCTTTGACAGCGCGATCCGTATTCTTTTCATCCACGCGTATTTCCCCGATCTTTGTCTCTATTACCCCTGTAGTGGGACCAATGATCAGCACCTCATCTCCCACACTGATCTCACCCGTTTCGATTAGAAATTCAGCTACACCGATGCGGTCAAAGTAATTGGTTCCCTTCCCCACATACATTTTCCGGGTCGTGGCAGCCGACCCATATACTTCGCTCCATTCCCCCAGCCGTTGTCCCAGGTAATACCCGTCCCAGAATCCGCGGTTGAAAACCTTGCTGAGGCGCCCGGTCCATGCGTCGATCTTCTCCCTTGTAAAGCTTCCCGAAAGGTATGCATCAATTGCTTCGCTGTAACAAGAAGTTACGGTCCTGACATATTCGGGGGAACGTGCCCGGCCTTCGATCTTGAGCACGCGCACACCGGCATCAAGCACTTTATTGAGAAAATGAATGGTGGAAAGGTCTTTGGGCGACATGATGTTCTGGTTCTCTATCTCCAACTCTATATCCCGCTCTTTATCTGTAACAATATAGGAGCTCCGGCATACCTGGAAACAATCACCCCGGTTGGCTGAATGATTGTGCGCATGCAGGCTCAGGTAGCATTTACCGCTGACTGCCATGCACAGGGCACCGTGCACGAACATCTCAATTTTGATGAGCTCACCGGAGGGACCACGAACATCCTCCAATGCAATGCCTTTATAGATCTCAGCGACCTGGTCCAGGTCCAACTCCCTAGCCAGCACCACCACATCTGCGTAGTTGGAATAAAATTTCAGAGATTCTATATTGCTAATATTGAGCTGGGTGGATAGGTGTACCTCCACTCCTGATTTAAGTGCATATTCCAGCACCGACTGGTCTGAAACGATCACAGCAGTGACACCATATTCTTTTGCAAGGTCAACAATCTTTCTCATCTGCAAAAGCTCGTGGTTGTATATGATCGTATTGATGGTAAGGTAGGTCCGCAGTTTGTGTGCATTGGCAATTTCAACGATCCGTGGAAGATCATCGGCAGTAAAATTGGCCGATGACCGGGAGCGCATATTCAACTGCTCGATCCCAAAATATACAGCATCAGCCCCTCCCTGGATCGCTGCCATCAGGGATTCATAGGAACCGGCAGGAGCCATCAGTTCAATATTCTTTCTTTGAAGCATGTTGCAAAGATAACGCTAACGACCGAATTGTTGTTGCCTATTGCTCAAAGAGACCTCCGAGGATAGATCTTCCTTCCTTCCTGATGTTCTTTCCGTAGGGAGAAAGCGCCTGGACCAGGTTGCCGATTTCCAGAAGCTGGATATCATCTCCTATGATCCTGTAATCTATTTCATGCGCTCTCATCGTCTGTGTTAATTAATGGTTGTAGAGAAGAATTTAATAAGCACCTGTTTCACATGTTCGACGCGTGCCGGTTTAGTGAGAAAATCGTCCATTCCGGATTGCACAGTTCGGGCCTTCTGATGGTCATCGCCTGTAGCTGACATAGCCACGACAGGGGCGGTGTAACCATTCTTACGGATCTGTTCTGTTGCCTCATATCCATCCAATTTGGGTAAATAAAGGTCCATAAAAATGATATCGTATTTATGTGACCCTGATTTTTCTACAGCTTCTGCTCCATCGGACGCAAGATCAATCTCATAACCGATATTTTTAAACACTGATTGGGCTACTTTCTGATTGATCAGGTTGTCCTCAACCAACAAAATGGAGAGGTCGGCCGGTAAGGTGTGCAATATGGGCAATATGCTCTTGTGATCCTCCAGGTTCGGAAACACCTCCCTGATGATGTCATATACCTCTTTGCTTTCGAACGGTTCGATGAGATAGTAGTCGATACCCAGCTTCCTTGTCATCCTGTAATTGCCGGGTTTGTCATTGTTGCATACCATAATAGAAGGGAACAGGTCCATCAATCCTTCCTCTTTCAGCATGGATGCCATGCCAAATCCTTCCATTCTTACCTTATCCGAAATGACCAGGATCTGGTAGAGGTCCTTCTTTAGATTCAGGTGGTGCAACACAGATTCCATGTTACTGTCCTGGAAGATCTTTGTAACAATGTTGATCCCAAACTGGTTGAACAGCTTACTGATACTGTTTTTCTCAGGAACAGGCTCCTTGGTAATATACAGGGCCGTGATCTGGTTCAACTGGTGAATATGGTCAAATGCATACTGCTTTGTCAGTTTTTCATTTGAATATGCCTCAATGGTAAAACTAAACCTGGACCCCGGTGCATTTTCCGGTGAATCAGACCGTGCAGGACTCTCAACCCAGAGTTCTCCATTCATCAGTTCAACGAGCTCTTTGGAAATGGCAATTCCCAGGCCAGTTCCCCCATACAGCCGGGTTACAGAACCACCTGACTGCGCATAATTGTCGAAGATGCTCTCTACCCTGTCCTCGGGGATGCCTATACCGGTATCTTCCACCCTGAACAGCAACTGCACGCGTCCCTTTACATTTTCAAGCAGATCCACTTCCATCTTCACCTTCCCCTGCTCCGTAAATTTCACCGCGTTACTGAGCAGGTTGGAGATGACCTGTCTGAGTCGAAAAGGATCACCGATCAGTTTTTCCGGTACAGCCGGGTTGACCTCCTGTTCGAGCTTCAAACCTTTCTCTTCTGCCAGGGATTTAAACAATTCCACGGTATGCCGGATCTCCTCTCTTAGCCGGAAGGGGATTTCCTCGATGATCATTTTACCCGCTTCAATCTTGGAAAAATCCAGGATATCATTCAATATGGTCATTAACAGGTCCGAGGATTTTTTTATTACCTGCACCTTTTCCTGGGCGGAACGGGGCATTTTTGATTTCATCAATTGTTCTACCATCCCCAGAATCCCATTCATCGGCGTCCTGATCTCATGGCTCATTGATGCGAGAAAATCTGATTTTGCCCGGTTGGCTGCCACCTCCTGTTTCCTGGACCGCTCTATGGATGAAACATCCACCAGTGCAATGAGCCGGAATTCTTCACCCCCGATGCGGGTCATCTCTTCAACCCGGTAAATAATGGTTTCTATACCGTCCTTCTCGTAATACAGGTACTCCACTCCATCCACATTATCTGAACCACCATGTAACAGGAATTTATTTGAGAACAGCGAACCTTTTTTGTAGTCCTGACCGATCAGGTCCTCCTTTTTCTCAACGAACATCATCTGCTGTGCAGCCGTATTGATATTGCGGATAATATTTCCGGAATCAAGGATCATAATTCCTACAGGGAATTTTTCAAGGATCTGCCTGAATACCATCTCAGACATTTTCATTTTTTCCTGTGATCTTTCACCCTTTTGAATGATCACCATCAAATAGATGAACAGCGCCACGGTAATCAGCAATGCAAAAGCCGAAACCAGGATGTTTTCAAATACAAAAAGACGGTTGAACTCCGTCTGGCTGTTAGAAAACACAATTCCCACATGCTTCCCGAAAAGTGTCATCGGATAAAAGGCTGAATGTATTTTCTGCTTCTGCTCTTCCGGGAAGGTGGTCAAGGTATGGTTGATGGTCCCATAGGAGAACATTTGAATACTGTCAGCAATTTCACTCACGGAGGAGATACGGACACTGTCGGGAAAATTGGAACTGAGTATTTTTCCATCTTCATTTACCACCCACTGCCATAAAGTGTTTTTACCTACAGGGTAGAGTGAAAAAAGTTGCTGCGCAAATTTTTCGAAATCCACCTCTACGATGATATTTCCACGAACCTTGTCATTTTCGAAATACGGGTAATGGTAGAGGTACTTTCCATTGTATTCCTCTACCCTGTCCCGGGGAGATAATTCCTGCTGTCGCTGCCGGGAAAAAGTATCGACCACAAATTCATCCTCATCATTGATGTATAATCCGAAATAGTTTTTCTGGTTATCAAAAATAAATACATTGCTGATCAGATCGCGATACCTTAAATAGATTACTTTCAGACTATCCTGACTTCTATCAAATTCTTCCTGATCTGTAAATATTTCAGAAAAATGGTATTGAAATAATAATCTGTTCAGGTCATTTTCAAATTTTTGCAACTCCTTTTCCATGTGAGACCCGCAAATCGTGATCTGCTGCTCCATGTTTGAATTGAGAAAAGAGATAAAACGCTGGTTGATATTAAAAATCGAAAAAATACTCAACAGTGTGAGTAGTATAAGCGGAATAAAAATAAAAGTATTTACCCTCCTCACAAGTATATATTTTAGTTAAAATTCTGTCATTTTAACGCGTTATAAATTCCGTTTTTCTCCTTTTGTATTATATATCCTCCTTTGTCGGAATCATCAGCTCAACTACGTTCGGATTGTTGCCTCGCTTTATAAAAATAGTATTTATTGATAAGCTGGCATCCTATTTCCTGTATTTATCTCCCATATCCTCAAGGAGATCGAGGTAGTTTACATATCTTGATTCACTGATTTTGTTATCAATTACTGCCTGTATGACAGCGCATTGAGGTTCATTCACGTGCATGCAGTTATGAAATTTACAGTGGCTGCTATAATGAAAGATCTCAGGAAAGAAATGAAACAACTCCTCACGTTCGATGTCAACCATTCCAAAACCCTTGATCCCCGGAGTATCGATGATCCTGGCATTATCTTGTAAAAAAAACATCTCTGCATACGTTGTAGTGTGCAATCCCGATTTATGATGGAGAGATACCTCACGCGTCTTCAGTTCCAGTGATGGATCCAGGTAATTGAGCAGTGTGGATTTTCCCACCCCGCTGTTTCCCGCTACTACAGAAACCTTGTTTGCAAACAGTTCTTCCACCTTTTTCATATGGGTTCCCTCTTTGACCGATACTGAGAGGGTAGGATACCCGATCTCTTCATACAGATCACACAAATTTTGCATCTCTGTCATTTGAGCTGCATTATAAATATCGGTCTTGTTGAATATCAGCACGACCGGTATCCTGAATCCTTCTGCCGAAACAAGAAAGCGATCGATAAAAGCAAGGTGGGTTTTGGGGTTTACCAGGCTGATTATCAGGACTGCCTGGTCGACATTGGCTGCAATAAGCTGGTATTCCTTTGACAGTTTTGCGGAACGTCGTATAATATAATTCTTGCGTTCCCTGATATGTGAAATGAGTCCATTCCCGGAGTCGGTCAGTTGAAAATCCACCTCGTCCCCCACGGCTACCGGGTTGGTGGCACGGATCCCTTTGATTCTGTAAGTTCCTTTAATTTTGCAGGGAACCACAGTATCTCTGTCATCCATAACATAGTACCAGCTTCCGGTGGATTTTATAACCAGTCCTTTCTTCAATGTTGAATTTTGGGCTAATTTAACGAATGCTGCTCATTCAGAAAGCAAGGAAGGCATAAAAAAATCCTTATTCTCGTTGAGGGAATGGGAGGACACCCTTTGTGAAACCTTCATCGTTGAGCATTTTATTCTCAGAGAAAGCAAGCACAAAAGGGAATGTACATATTGCACGAAATGCACGTTTCTGGAAATGGATCACTCGTCACGTGCGATCGGGGCGGTGACATTCAGAAATCTGGATTGGAACCGGATACCGGAGATGGATCCGTCCTCGTCCCGGCTGGCCATCAGTTTTGTTTCTGATCCGGCGATCCTGTTCAACTCTTTCAGGCCGCTACTGGCAAGGTTCCACAGCAAAGCATCCTCTTCTTCCATTATTTGAGATGCTTTCTGTGCCTGGTATCGTGCCAGTGCGAGAATGGAAAGAGAACTGCTGTTAATGGTCGGGGGCTGAATGATCTCCTGCCGGATCTGGTCATACTCAACATGTATGGGATCGGGTTGCTGCTTTCTCAGGTCTACGCTTGCGATCCTGGGAGACTCCCGTTGCTGCTTTTCAAGGTTTTCAGCTTTTTGCCGTTCACGTTCCTGTTGTCTCTCTTTGTAATCCGATACCGGTACCGGTACGTTTGTTTTCCGGACCATATTGAAAGTGGCCTGGGTCGGCTGTTCCGGCTGTTTCTCTTTTTTCTCTTCTATCGGCTGCTTCTCAATGATCTCAGGATCAACCACCGCTGCCACCTCAATTGCCGACTGCGTTGCCGGGCCACGTAATATGACCATCAAAGCAATTGCCGCTGCTGCTGCAACCGGAACCATGATTCTCCAGCCGGACAGGCGCATTCTGTTGTGCTGTTTCAGCCTTCTCTTATGCGGAAACGATACCGTTTCTGGTTTCAGGATGGTCGCTTTACATGCTTCAAATTCACTTCTCCTTGCAGGATATTGCTGCAGGTAAGCTTCAAATATTTTACACTGTTCTACTGTAAGGTCACCTTCAATATATGCAATGCAAAACATATCAAAATTTCCATCACTGACCTCTGTATCACTGCCAGGAAGTTCCTTCTTCAGGAAATTTTTTCCAGGGAAAGAGTGGTGTGATGGCTCGATCTTAAGGAGGTCAATCTCCTCCAGTTCTGCTTCAAGATCAGGATTGAATTTCAGAAACCGGCGCAGCACCTCCTCCTGATCCGGAGAAAGCCTTCCCTCAATAAAATCGAGAAAATATGCTTCGTAATTGTCCCTGTTAATATTCATGTTCCTGTTCCCTTTATATGATATTTTCTATTTTGACAAGGTATTGTTTCAGGCTGATCCTCCCCCTGTATATATATACCTTCACCTGTGATGCTGTCAGTCCTGTGATCTCCCCGATCTCTTCATAGGAATAACCTTCATAATCCCGCAGCATGATCACTGTACGCTGAATCCCGGGCAATCGCTTCAATGCATCTTCCAGCACCTCGCTGATATCTGAATACTGTCCGGATTTCTGATGCACAGGTTCCATGTCACCCTCGTTTTCAAGCGTTGTTACTCTTTTGTCTTTTTTAAGTATGTCCAGCATGGTATGGTACCCTGTTGTAAACAGGTATGACTTCGCTTTTGCACCATTGACATGATCCAGTTTCAGCCACATCTTCTCAAAAGAATCCTGCACAACATCCTGCGCCATTTCTTCAATCCTGCATTGCTTCAGGATGAAACGGTATAAATTATCTGCGTACAGGTCGACAGCCTTGTTATACTCTTCTATAGTCATCTTAGTCCAGGGTTCCGTCTGTATGACGACACAAGTTATGAAAAGTTACAGGCAGATGATGAGAATCATACTAAAAAAATCATCAAAAACTTGACATACCTGTTTTCTTTTTTTATATTTGACCGAACGTTCAGTCATAAATTATGCCGAGGACAAAGAAACAATACGAACAGATCAGGAAAGACCGCAGAAGTCAGATCATGTCCACCGCTTTGGAAATGTTTGCCAGGGAGGGATTCGGACATGTATCCATTGCAGCTCTTTCACAGGGAGCCGGCATTTCCAAGGGGCTGATGTACAATTATTTCTCCGGAAAGGAAGATCTGTTGAAGGAGATCCTCAACGAAGGCATCGAACAGATCATGACCTCCCTGGACCCGAATCGTGATGGCATTCTTACCACAAACGAATTTGAACTGTTTATACGTAAGACCTTCCAGCTGATGCATGAAAAGCGCACCTTCTTCACGAAATTCTTCAGTATCATCATTCAGCCAAACGTAAAGGCCTTCCTGAAAGAAAGTTCCCTGGTCCAATTCGTGGAGCAATACTTTGGCATGTTCAACAGGTATTTTTCCGAACAGGGCTATGAAGATCCGATGCTGGAGATATTCGAACTTTCGGTGATCCTGGAAGGATTCGGACTCATGATGATCTATTATGATGACCTGGCAGATCTTCCCCCGGAATTGTACCAAAAATATGAGGAAAGGATCATAAATAAATATACCCGCAAAGACCATGAAAAACAATAAACAATTAACACTGACATTGCTGATCGCAGCATTATGCAGCAACGTGGCAGCCCAGGAGCTGACGGCAAAAGAGGTGATAGAAAAAGCAGACGACAAATTCTACGGTGAGAAATCTTCCGTCGCGGAGATGAAAATGACCATTGTACGACCCTCCTGGGAAAGAACCGTTGAGTTCAAAAGCTGGAACGAAGGAACTGATAAATCGCTTACGCTGATCACTGCCCCTGCCAGTGAGAAGGGGCAGACCTTCCTGAAACGCGGGAATGAAATGTGGAGCTGGAATCCTTCGATCAGCAGGCTGATCAAACTTCCTCCATCGATGATGTCACAAGGCTGGATGGGCTCAGATTATACCAATGACGATATCTTACAGGAGTCTTCCATCGTGAATGATTACACCCATGAAATCGCAGGTGAAGATACCATTGAGGGACGTGCCTGTTACAAGATCAAACTGGTTGCCAAAGAAGAGGCAGCGGTGATATGGGGGCACCAGCTGCGATGGATTGACAAGGATGATTTCCTGTTCCTGAAGGCAGAATTGTATGATTTTGACGGCTATCTGATCAGGACCGAGACGGCCGGCCGCATCCGTGAAATGGACGACAGGATGATCCCCACCAGGATGGTATTGCTTCCGGAGGAAGAAGAAGGCCACAAAACCATTTTACTTATTGACCATATTGTTAGCTGTGATGGTGTTCT
>CAYOSB010000104.1:0-13197 GCA_964406495.1 uncultured Bacteroidaceae bacterium
TATTGGTAATGAAGCTATCGTAATCAATCGTGTCAGGTCATCATGCGGTTGTACCGTACCCTCCTGGCCAAAAGCACCTGTTGAACCGGGTGCAAAAGGTGAAATTGAGGTGAAGTACAATACCGAACTCACCGGATCATTCATGAAGTCAGTGTATGTCTACTCTTCCGCTGAGAATTCACCCGTAAAACTGACTGTCCGTGGCAAAGTATTGCCCCGTGAAAATCCCGCAGAGAAATCCTTAACAGAATTATCCGAATAAGATGCCAGGAATATCAGCAAAAGGAATGGCCATGCCGGCCTCCCCGATCCGTAAACTGGTCCCCTTCGCAGAAGAGGCCAAAAGCAAAGGCAGAAAAGTCTATCACCTGAACATCGGTCAGCCGGACATTAAAACACCCGGGGTTGCACTGAATGCCATCAGGAACCTGAAGGAAGAGGTGATCGAATATAGCCATTCCGCCGGCATTGAAAGCTATCGCAGAAAACTTGCTGCACATTACCAGAAGATCAATATCAATGTGGATCATACCGAGATTCTTGTAACAACAGGAGGTTCAGAAGCCATCTCTATTGCACTCATGTCAACGATCAATCCGGGTGAAGAAGTGATCTGTCCTGAACCCTTCTACGCCAACTACAATGGATTCGCCATTGCTGCCGGGGTGAAAGTCGTACCCATCACTTCCACGATCGACACCGGTTTCGCACTTCCCGATATTAAAGAATTCGAAAAGGTCATTACCCCGAAAACCAGGGGAATTATCATCTGCAATCCTAACAATCCCACAGGTTATCTCTATTCGGAAGCAGAAATGCGCAGACTGGGCGAGATTGTAAAAAAACATGATCTGTATCTTTTTTCAGATGAAGTATACAGGGAATTCTGCTACGATGATAAGGCTCATTTTTCAGCCATGTACCTCGAAGGACTGGAAGAGCATGTGATCATGATGGATTCCATATCCAAGCGCTACAGCATGTGCGGGGCCAGGATCGGAGCGCTGGTGACGAAGAACAGGGCCGTATTGGATACATCACTGAAATTTGCACAGGCCAGGCTGAGTCCCCCTTCGTTCGGACAATTCGCAGGGGAAGCGGCACTGGACACGCCCAACTCCTATTTCGATGAGGTATACCATGAATATATTGCACGGCGCGACTTTATGGTAGAGGCACTGAACAACATACCTGGCGTTATATGTCCGTCACCAGGCGGAGCTTTTTACACCGTAGTACACCTGCCGGTTTATGACGCAGACCAATTTGCGGAATGGATCCTGCGGGATTTTGAATACGAAAACCAAACGGTAATGATGGCCCCGGCAAGTGGATTTTATTCTACGCCAGGACTGGGGAAGCAGGAAGTACGGATCGCTTATGTACTGAAGAAGGAAGACCTGGCAAAAGCCATGGAAACCCTGGAGGCTGCATTAAAAGCATACCCGGGAAAAATATAATAGTCCTGCCTCGGGAAATAATCCAAAACCTGATGGTCCTTGCATTGAACAATTCCATTGCAGGAGAGTCTCAACCAATAAACAGCTTAGCATGGCCAATAAGCATGACAAACCGGGAATTGCCGGACTCCGATCCATCAAACTTGAAATGGAACCAGGGATCTATTACTGGTGTGCCTGTGGTCACAGTAGCAACCAGCCGTTTTGTGACGGATCACACCAGGGAACCTCCTTCCAGCCAGTGGAGGTGAAGATTACCGAGAAAAAACTAATCAAATGGTGCAGTTGCAAACACACTGAGATGCCTCCATATTGTGACAACGCCCATCGTGAGCTTCCTGGATATGAACCAAAAGCCAAAAAGTAAACTTTGAAAGAGGGCTGTATTAATAGTACCGAAAGCAAAGTGGCACCAACATGAATCAGTTGAACTTTCCGAACATCTCTTCAACCGCTTTGTGACGGTAGGAAAAAATTCCTTTGAGCTGGCGCCTGATGAGCAGGGCATTTGCAATGGCACCAAGAAATCCCATTGGTGGCCTGTACGAGACAATATCGCGCATGAGCACACCCCCTTCGATCGGCTCAATAAAATGTTCGTGATGCCAGAGGGCATAGGGACCGACCCTTTGTTCATCAACAAAATATGCACCCTCTTTTATATGCGTGATTTCTGTGACCCAGGTCATTTTGATACCCAACAGGGGACGTACCTTGTAAGCAATCATCATACCCGGGTACATCCGCTCCGGTAATCCACCAGAGGTGATGTCAAACCCCATATAAGCAGGCGTGATCTTTTTCAGATTCGCCGGCGAAGAAATAAAATCCCACACCTGATCCATCGTAGCGGGAATTCTTTGCGATGTCTTTAACTGGTAAAATGCCATTTTCTTTTTACAAAAAACGGGTGGATACCGCAGCATCCACCCGTCCAACTTACCCAAATCATGAACGCTTATGAAACAAAGGTTAAAAATTATTTTGTTTAATGTTAACCTTCATTTATTAAACGTTTATGATCTAAAAAGGTTCAAATCAGGTTTGAAAAAGTTTTTTCTACCGCTCCACCTCAACGGTCTGAACTGAAATCGTAACAACACTTGTAAAAGCTGTAATGATATAATCAACAAACTTGAATTGTGAATGGATGGTATAATTCTCTGCACCCCGTGCCATTTCCTGGGAATCCACATCATTTAAAGGAACGAGTCCCCACAATGCATACCACTGTTTTTCACTTACGGTGTTACCTCCCTGACCCCCTGCACCAACAGTATGTTCAAGGGAATAACATGAGGTCATTGCAAAGGCAACTACAAGTACAACGATCAATGCTTTCAGTTTTCTCATAATTTTTAAATTTAATTTAGACAATTCAGGGTTCCTATAGAAGATTCAATTGATTTAATATGCTCGTTCAATGCCAACCTGTTCAGGAAAAAATAGATCTCCATACGGGGTTGCGGGGATTCATCCTCTTTCTTGCGGCATTGTAGCCTGAATTGGACAAGATTCTCATTTTGTAGTACATACTGATCCACAACAAAACAATGGTGTGTAAAAGTTTCCAACTGCACATCCAGCCAACGATTATCCTGGTTTAAAATGACTGCATAATTCTCTTTCAGATTTGAAAAAAAGCTGCTATCCACCTGGCGTACATCCAGAATGATAAGCATGGAAGAATCCACAGGGTGCACCACCCCGTTCACAATCCGGGCCGAAGCATACCTGCCTGTAAAAATTTGCTCCGCGAGCCGGTTCATGAAAGAGTCTTCAAGCATATCCCAACCTGCCGGGTATTGCATTTTGAATGACAATCCTGTGTCGGTCAGCGGATCCTTCTCCAGCAAGGACTGGTCCACATTGAAACTGGCCTGCACTGCCTCCTGTCCGTTTCCGGACTGCCTGCAGGATTTCATGAACAGTGGGATGATGAAAAGTAAACAGAAAATGAGATTACGTACGATTCTGACCAGGTATTTATGGAGTGAAACAGGCAGGTTCATTTTTTTCGAAGCAGGTTCAAGTGTTCTTTTAAGCGTTCATTCATGTATACGAATATAGGGAAAGAAGAGATACAAACAATGATCATTCCATTAAACTAAAAAATTATTTGATACCTGAATTTAGAATACATGTGTAAATTGCAACATCGCTCCTCCCGGAACCATCGACAGTTGCATATCGTCAAGAAAATCCATCCGGTTATTACGCTGTACCAGGTACATCACCCCGTCGAATAGAAAGAGGAATCCGCCCTGGAGGATAACGGAATTTCCATAACCCATTAATAAATCCGGCCTTTTCTGACTTCTTCCGGACAAATGTCTCAGTAGAAATCCTGTGCCGATATAGGCGATATCCAGCCCGCCATTGATCAGGTAAAGATTTTCAAAACGCATATGTGTATCCATTAACTCCTGGGGTGACATGCGTAACGGTGTCATTTGAGCTGCAGAATAAAAACTGAATCCGGCAATTCCAAGATTGATAGTGTTCCAGAAAAAATTCATCTGGTGAAAATACTTTGTCGATCCGGTGGTGTTGGTCCAACCATACGCACCGGTAGCCAGGTTGGCAAGTGCCCATCCTCCCAGCACGTACATCCCTGTTTTGTTCGTGGACATGCTTGTATTGAAAAATTCATTGAAATTGCCCTGACCGGTGAGTGTTACCATGCTGAAGGCAAATAGAACAATGATCGCTGTTCTTTTCATCGTATCCGTATTATTCGATTCAGAAAGTTTAACAATTCCGGGGAGCAGGATGTTTGCATGGGTATAAAATAAAATCCTCTCTCCACTTCCCTCCCAGGTAGATCATTCATTAAGGATAGAGTAAATAATTTTTCCGCAACTGGCGATATATTTCCAGCCCAGGTTTCCATGAATCCCTGATCTCTGCTTCGCTCCAGCCGGCCACGATTTGTTCCCTGAATACATCGGTTCCGGCAAGCAAGTCAAAGAAAGGCCTGAAAAAATCTGCCTTGTCAGGAAACTTCTCATAAGCATCCAGCACCCATTTAATTTCCAGCCTGGTCCATCCATTCTCAGGTACATAGTTCCTGAGATCTTCACCGTAGCAGGTGATTCCTTTGAATTTCGGATGCATCTCCATTCCCGGGATACTTTCCGGAACAAATGAAAATGATCCTGAGAGGTCCGGATGCCCATATACTTCGAAAGGATACCGGGTTCCCCTGCCCTCGCTGATCACAGTGCCTTCAAAGAAGCATGTCGACGGATAGATTTTTATGGTATGGTCATTAGGAAGGTTGGGTGACGGCTTCACGGGAAGCGGGTAAGTTGTATTATGTGTATAATTCCGACAGGGAACAACGGTCAGATCGCATGTGATCGCACCTTTCAGCCATCCTTCCCCATTGATCATCATGGCCAGTTCTCCAATGGTGAGTCCATGTACCACCGGGATGGGATGCATGCCTACGAAAGAGCTAAATGCTTCTTCAAGGATCGGGCCATCAATATAGTTTCCATTTGGATTGGGCCGGTCGAGGATGATCACGGGAATATCCTGTTCAGCACAAGCTTCCATGACATAGTGCATGGTTGAGATAAACGTGTAGAACCGTGCACCAACATCCTGGATATCGAAGATCACAACATCAATATCTCTCAGCATTGCGGCTGTGGGTTTTTTATTCTTGCCATAGAGGGAAACAATAGGAAGCCCGGTCCTGGTATCCACTTCATCATGCACGGTAACACCATCATCGATCGTCCCCCTGAATCCATGCTCAGGGGCAAAAACTTTTCGGATAGAAAAAATACTTCCTCTCCTACTCATGGAAAGCAATGTATCCACCAGGTGAGTATTTTTTACCATTGAGGTCTGGTTGGCTACGATAGCGATCTTTTTCCCCTCCAGCATCGGTAAATACCTGCTGGTCTGGTCTGCACCTGTCTCTATATTTTTCATCTGTCCGCTACAGGAATAAAAAGTTAGAATGGTTAGAATGGTCAGTACAATTCTCATGGTTAAAATGATATCTGTCTCAAAGATAGAATGAATTGCAGGAAACTCCCAAAAGATGACTATTTTTGGTCAGCCAGAAGACAGCGCGCAGATTGTAGAATCAAAAAAACGAATTGAATACAGAACTCTTCATAGCCAAACGGATCATCGGCCACAAAGGGGAGCGAAAAAGGTTCTCCAGCTCCATTGTGGGTATTGCCACTTTTGGTATTGCCCTGGGACTTGCTGTGATGATTGTTGCGGTGGCCATCGTGACCGGTTTCAAGCAAGAGATTTCCAACAAAGTCATTGGTTTCGGCTCACACATCCAGGTGGTGAATATGGATTCAAACACCTCTTATGAGACTACTCCTGTGGATAAAAACCTGCCGGTAATGGACGAAGTCAGAAACGTACCGGAGGTCAGGAAAGTACAAATGTTCGCCATCAAGGCCGGGATCATCAAGACCGAAGAGAATATTCAGGGTGCTGTGTTAAAGGGAGCAGGACCTGATTATGACTGGTCGTTCATTAATGAAAGCATCGTTGAAGGCAATCCCATTTCCATTAGCGACAGTATACGTACCAACAACGTACTGATCTCAGAATCGATCTCAACGATGCTGGGGCTGAAAGTAGGTGACAGCTTCAACATGTACTTTATCCAGGATCCACCGCGTGCAAGGAAATTTACCATTGCGGGGATCTACCGCACCAGCCTGGTGGAATTTGACAGGTTGTATATTTATGGGGATATTCAACATGTCCAGCGCCTCAACAACTGGGAACCCACGCAGGTGAGCGGGTTTGAGGTCATGCTGCATTCCATTCATGATGCTGAAAAAGCAACGGGAAAAATCCGTGACATCACTGCGCTTGATTTCACACAGGACCAGTCCAGGCTAAAAGTCGTGCCTGTCCAGGAAAAGTACAGCCAGATCTTCGACTGGCTGAACCTGCAGGACATGAATGTGATCATTATCATATTGCTGATGGTAGTGGTGGCTGGTTTCAATATGATCTCCGGCCTGCTCATCCTGATCCTGGAACGTACCAATATGATCGGTATACTGAAAGGACTCGGCGCTATAGATGCTTCCGTCCGGAGGATCTTCCTCTACCAGTCGGGCTACCTGGCCCTCAAAGGCTTGCTGTGGGGGAACCTCATCGGTATAACCATCTGCTTTCTACAGTACAAATTCAACCTGATCACACTGGATCCGGAATCCTATTACCTGGATACTGTCCCGATCAATTTCAACGCTTTACACATCCTGCTGCTGAACCTCGGCACATTGGCTTCCACCCTGCTGTTCCTGTTAATCCCTTCCATGATCATCGCCCGGGTGAGCCCGGAGAAGAGCATTCGTTTCAATTGAGCCTGTACACGGACGAATACGCAGAGTTCATTTGTCCTCTTAAGGCCTGGGGGGGCGATGTGGTGAAATGGAGAGAGGGAGCAACGGAGAGAGGGAGCAATGGAGAGAGGGTGACGTGGAGAGAGGGAGCACTGGAAAGAGGGTGACGTGGAGAGGGGGTGACGTGGAGAGGGGTGACATGGAGAGGGGTGACATGGAGAGGGGGTGACGTAGTGAACTGCTAAGGGTGAGGTTTGCCGGGCGGACTCTATTTACCTGCTTTCTTTGATTTTGCTTTTTTGGATTTATGCTTCTTTTTGGCCTCCTTTTTCGCCTTTTTTTTCTCGTTGTTCTTTTTCATTCCGTCACGGATTTTTTTGACCCGTTTTTTAAATTGCTGCATCAGGTCAGAACGAGTCTCCTCGATCTCCGTATAGGTATACTTTTTCAGGGCATTGATCTTGTATTCCGTGGATTCCTGGTGTCGCCTGATGAGCAGGAAGAACAACACAGTCGATAAAAGGATCAGCGCCAGCAGGGCAGGTCCGGCAATCAACAACAGCCTGGTGAACCTCTGCTTCTCAACTGCAATAATTGCTTCATTCTGTTCCACACCCCTTCGTAAAACTTCCAGATCAGATCTTAATTCATCACTCCACAGTGCCAGGTCCCGGAGCTCCCGTTCCATCGCTTGCATCTTTTTTTCCAGGGAATCAATGGTGGCCATGCTGGAAGCAGCCACCTGTTCTGAATACGTCCTGTAACGATCCATCTGGCGGGCATAATCCCTGGTCAGCACCTTCCTGATGCTGTCGATATATAGCTTTTCATGAAGGGAAACAGTATCCTGGGCAGAGAGGGGTCCTGTTGCAAAGCCCAGGGCAAAAAGCAGGTACAAACATTTGATTTGCCGGATCATCAGTTATCTTTGTTTCAGATCAAAAATCTGACTTTTTTCTCTGAATACCTAGTGATAACGCGATTAAATAGAGCAGAGTTACTGACAAAGCTGCGGGGAAAACTCCCCGGCGAGCAGTCATGGAGGCGGATGACCCCCGATGGGCGCATGCATTTTCCCCACGAGGAAAACTGCACAGAGGCCGGGGTTATGCTGTTGCTCTACCCGGACGGTTCAAATACGCATATTGTCTTCATAAAAAGAAATGAATATGCCGGGCCACACAGTGCACAGATCAGCTTTCCCGGGGGAATGAAAGAGGAAGCAGATGTGGATCTTACCGCGACGGCATTGCGCGAGACGGAAGAGGAGGTAGGGGTACCTGCTACATCCATAGAGGTATTGGGCAGCCTGACACCCCTTTTAATACCGGTCAGCAATTACTGCGTCCATCCCTTTGTGGGGTGGTTGGATCACACTCCTGAATTCACTCCCGAAAGGTCGGAAGTACAGTATCTAATTTGTCCGGCTATCTCCCACCTGCTGGATCAGGCCAACCACAAAAAAGGACCTTTCAGTCGCAAGGGAGAAAAAATGATCACTCCCTACATTGATATTGACGGAGAAATGTTATGGGGTGCCACAGCGATGATGCTGAGCGAATTTATGGCATTACTCGGTTATTAGCCATCAGGGCATCATCGACGATATTCTTGTAGTGTTCATACCTGTCGATCACCTGTACCACGTAGTTGGTGGTCTCAATCCCTCTTGCGTACCCGTGTTTCACAACCGGGTCGCGATAGTACTTGGGTTGAGACTTGTTCAGCAGCCATCTCCCAACACTGCCTTCCCAGACATTGGGATCATCGCCATATTTTTCTGCCAGTCTTCGCGCGTCATCAACATGACCTTTGCCCACATTATATGCTGCAAGGACGAATTTTATTCGCTCCTCGCGATCGGGAATTTCATTCTCAAACCGCTTGTCGAGCCAATGAATAAAACTTACTCCGGCCCTTATATGAGATTCCGGTGAGGAGTTTCGGCTTACACCAAATCGACCGGCTGTTGCAGGCATCAGTTGCATCAATCCGAATGCCCCTGCCCATGATTCGGCCTGGGGGTTAAACCTGGATTCCTGGTAGATCATAGAAGAAACAAGTCGCCAGTCCCAGCCAATGCGTTCACTCTCACGCTTAACTATGTCGTCGTACATGGATATTTTACCACTGCCAAGCACATAATAATCGCTTGAAACAATGTTTACGGTATGTTGGTTCCTGAAATACTTGTTATATATCACAGCATACCTGCTGGTTCTCCTGAAGTCCTTCAACCATGTATCGATTTCTTTTTTTAGTTCATCCGAATCCTTTCGGACCGCCCATGCCAGGTTTTGTGGGAATGAAATAGCTGTTCCGATATCGATCATCGGGAAATAGGTCTTGTTCACAGACGCAACATTCTCATCGGCAATGGTATATTCTATTTCACCCCTGGCGACCATCTGCACCAATTGTTCAGACTCCACCGGGACCTGAATAATGTTGATCTCATCGCCAATCTCATTGGAGAGCGTTTTCAGTCGTTCGGCATACACGGATCCTTTTTGCACGTACACTGTTTTTCCTGCCAGGTCCAGCTGATTACGAAGCAAGGAATCCTCCACCTGCCGTGGGTTCATCCTGCCGTAATTCTGAGGCATTCTCTGCACCAGTACCTGCCTGGTCTGTGAATGGGGATAGGTAAATGCCACCTTATTTTTCCGGTCAGCAGTAACGGTAAGGTTGATAGCGATCAGATCGATATCCCCTGTATTCAATGCATTGAAGGTCTCATCAATATCATTGCTTACCTTCACATCCAGCCTCAGGTCGAGATATTTCGCAAGCTCCTGGAGCATCTGGTACTGGTAGCCCATGGGTTGCCCCCGGTAAATGAAATAGCTGGTGGAATTGTAATCGGCAGCCACCACGAGCCTGCCCCTTTCGCGAATTTCGTCCAGGTCTGACATCTCTGTCCTGTCCCTTGAAACATTCAGATCCGCTTCCGTTCCGTTATTGCGGTTACACGCCTCAAACAGGGCCGGCGAGAGGATAAGCAAGAAAGTGATTATAAATACTTTAATTGTTTTCAGTTTCATGGCGAATTGATTTTACATTTCGCATTACCATCATTAACAAATAACGTGCCGAAATGTTTTACAGCATTTTTTAATCGTAAAATGTCCATGCAACGCCGAATCTGATAAATCCCGGCTTGGTCGGGTATTCAGCAGCAGTAAAATAGTTATTGCTCACAATGCCGGCGAGGCCATTGTTATAGGATATAAAGATCCGTGTCCGCTTAATCCTCGCACCGAGAAAAGCATCGGCGAATGGAAATCCTCCGATTTGAGCATCGTTTTGAAGATAGAAGACCCCGGTTGCCGGCATATAAGCATTTCCTTTATAGGGAGTGATCATGTACAGATCAATTCCGATCTGTGCAGTCAGTGCACCGTTAAAGAGTACCTGTTCCCAGTAATTGGAAGTTTTTAAAGCAACAAGCGGTAGCCTCAGCACTTCCTCAGCCGTTGAAAGCTGCACCAGGAGCTGGTTACGTGAATTAAACCCGGAAACCTTGAAATGTTTAAAAAGCTTCCCTGAAACAATATAAATGGTCCTGTCATATTGGGCAGGCAATGCATTTTCGTCCCAGTAGAGGTAGTTGGTCCACACTCCTGTTGAAATAACTGCATTGAACCTTTGTTCTGTATTGGTAAGGAAGGCCTCACCCCTGATCAGCTGTGAAGCCCTGAAGTCGTTGTCCCACTTGAAAAACGCAGAAGAATAATGGTTGTGGTAGTAACTGACGTTCCTGTTTTCGATGTTTCCCTTCAATCCAAGCCGGTAGGTTTTAAACACCTGTCTTGAAAACGTTGCATTGGCCGTAAAGTTATTCCTGAAGTAGCCTGCAACATAGTACCTGCCATCCACGTTCCAGTACCAGGGACGTTCCGGGGGTCCGGCCAGGTGGAATCCCACAAAAACATCGTTAAAGAACCTGTTGTTAAAGGTTGTGATTGCGGTATCCTTGTATATTGAGTCTTCAAGATTCATAAGCAGGTACAGGGAATCCTGTGCATCCTGCAGTTCCATCACCTTGTAAGTATAGGGAGAACGTTGCCCGTAACGGGAGAATTCATGACCGGCATATATACGTGCCGACAATGGATCGGTATAGGGATCCCCCAGGATGAACTGGAATGTATTGGTAATCTTGTCATAGACCACCGAATCTCTCACATCGCCGTCGAAATAGTAGAAATTGTCGTAGAACTCCGGCAGGGCATCGATGTTGACCTGGTCCTCGTAATAGCGGTTGTTGCGTTCGGCATTGAACTGGTGGTTAAAGGAGAAGTTTCTCCCTGAGTCCGTGGTCACACCAAGCGTATCAGTAAAATATTCCTTTTCTGTGATCATGAATTTCTGCGTATAGAACGCCTGTAGCCGGGTATAGCTGGAGCGTGCATTATTCAGGTTCACATTGTACAGGAAGAGGTCATCCTGGGTGCCCTGCCTGAAAGCCTCCGGATCCTGCAGTCCGCCATTTTCTTCGTTATTGAACCGGTTGAAATGAAATGTCCCGAACGCTGAATATTTTTCTTTTGCGCGGCTCCCGAAGAGTGTGAATTTGGTAGTACGCGTTGTTTCGTTGTTGTAGAGTTCATTTCCTGCGAGCACTTCAAAGTCGATCCCGATATTTGAAAAAGGATCCATATTCTGTGTATGCAGGAATGAAACCGTTTCTTCATTCCATTCATTGCCGATGATGTTGCTGTACACGATCTCGGTAAATGGCGACCTTGTGTTATAAAAGACAGTGTGATCGGGATTGGCCATGTAGGGATAGAGGGAAGCTCCGAAGAGGAAACTTCTTGTCCCGGGCCGTTCAAAAACATCGTGGTTTTGTGCTGCACTGCCCAGGATTCCGAGATATTCATAAGAGAAACCTTCCCTGTAGAGTGGGTTAAAGTCGAGATGCAGGTCAAACAGCGTTGTATCCAGCTCTGTAGCCTCGAAGCGGGAATAGTTATGCATCAGCTTCCATGAGTTGATTTTCTGGGTAGTATCAACGATCTGTCCCTGCACCTGCATTGAAAAGCACACCAGTAACACAGTGGTATATTGGATCAATAATTTCACTGGAGCTCAGGGAATTTGCTACTTTATATAAATATAACGAACTTCCATGCAGGAAGTGTAAAAAGTTATTCAGAATTTAATTGGTAAAAAGAGGTAATAGGCTGATAAAAAAGGTTTTATATAGCAAAGAACATGCTAATAAAAAAATCCTGTTCCGGACGAACCGGAACAGGATTAAATAAAAGATAGGCAACGACTTACTCTCCCACAAATGCAGTACCATCAGCGCTGATGAGCTTAACTTCTCTGTTCGGAATGGTAAGAGGTGGTTCCTCATCGCAAAAGTCACCTAAAATCCTTGCCCGCCATAGCCTTGGCGACGGTGGGCCACCCGCCTTCGTTAGAACTTCGGCGGATACAATAAGATTAACATGTTGGTAAAGATTTTTTAATTAGCCTTTAAAGAAAGCTCACGGGCAATTAGTACTACTCGGCTTTGACATCACTGCCTTTACACCTGTAGCCTATCAACGTCATCGTCTTTAACGGCCCTTAAGGGAGATCTCATCTTGAGGCAGGCTTCGCGCTTAGATGCTTTCAGCGCTTATCCCTTCCAGACGTAGCTACCCTGCGGTGCAGCTGGCGCCACAACAGGTACACTAGAGGTCTGTCCAACACGGTCCTCTCGTACTAGTGTCAGGTCCTCTCAAATCTCCAACGCCCACGACAGATAGGGACCGAACTGTCTCACGACGTTCTGAACCCAGCTCGCGTGCCACTTTAATGGGCGAACAGCCCAACCCTTGGGACCTTCTCCAGCCCCAGGATGTGACGAGCCGACATCGAGGTGCCAAACCTCCCCGTCGATGTGAGCTCTTGGGGGAGATCAGCCTGTTATCCCCGGAGTACCTTTTATCCTTTGAGCGATGGCCCTTCCATACGGAACCACCGGATCACTATGCTCTACTTTCGTACCTGGTCGACTTGTCAGTCTCACAGTCAAGCACCCTTATGCCATTATACTCTACGCATGGTTACCAATCATGCTGAGGGTACCTTTAGAAGCCTCCGTTACACTTTTGGAGGCGACCACCCCAGTCAAACTACCCACCAAACACTGTCTCCCGTTAGGGATTAGACTCCAAATAAGTCAAGGCTGGTATTTCAAGGTTGACTCCACGACTCCTGGCGAAGCCGCTTCAAAGTCTCCCAGCTATCCTACACATAACTTACCCAAAATCAATGCTAAGCTGTAGTAAAGGTTCACGGGGTCTTTCCGTCCCGTCGCGGGTACCCGGCATCTTCACCGGAACTACAATTTCACCGAGCTCATGGTTGAGACAGTGCCCAGATCGTTACACCATTCGTGC
>CAYOSB010000105.1:0-11260 GCA_964406495.1 uncultured Bacteroidaceae bacterium
AGCCGGGACCAGGGTGCCGTTTATTGTGTACTGGAAAGGAGAGATCGAGCCTGGTGTGTCCAGCGCACTGGTATCGCAACTCGATATCTATAGTTCTGTTGCCGCATTGGTCGGGAGTGAGAAAACAGGCCCTGACAGTAAAAATATGCTGGATGTTTTTATGGGAAAATCTAACAAAGGAAGGAAGCAGCTGGTGCTGGAGGCTACCACCCGGACTGCTTTTCGCAAGGGAGACTGGGTCATGATTCCGCCCTATAAAGGGCCTGCTGTGAATACCCAGGTGAATATTGAACTGGGCAATTCGGATACCTACCAGCTTTATGATCTTTCGACTGATATCGGGCAACAGCAAAACCTGGCGGAAAGCAATCCTGAAAAACTACAGGAGATGATCACTGAATTCGAAGAGATTCGCGGTGAACAGGGGGAAGCAGAGGAGTTGGTATTAGAGTAAAATGCAAGGAGGTGAATGAACTAAAAGTATGTGTACCAGACTAAATTTCAGAAATCCAATACAATTACAAACTACAATTTTCAGTCCATTACATTTAAATAATGAGAACAACACGCCGTCAATTCCTGGGTAGCTCCTTAATGGCCGGAGCAGCCATGATACCATTCAGTTCCTGCTCCACTTCAGAAACACTTCAGGTTCAGGAAGCATACAAAAAGATTGATGAGGTATTAAAGATGCCCGTTCTTAAAAGACAATTATTTCCAGATCCCGTGGTCATTGAATCACTGGAATTGCTCCTTCTGAAAGATAATTGCATTTATAGAGTGCGCTCCAGGGATGGAGTGGAGGGAATATCGGTGGGTCATCCATTTATTGCTGAAGTAAGTTATCCAATGGTGCCAAAAATACTGGAGCATCACTTCGTGGGTAAGGATGCGCGCGACCTGGATACACTTATATTTAATGCTGTTGAGCGTAATGTGAAGCGACAGGGCATTCCACTGAATGTGCATGTGGCAGGGATAGAGTTTGCCATCCTGGATATGCTCGGGAAGATTGTCGGGCAACCTGCCGGTCAACTTATTGGTAACCTGTTGAATCCTACGGTATCCATATATTTGGGACATCACCTTGGGGCTTTCCGGAAAAAAGAACCCGAAGTATCGTTGAAGCTGATGCAACAGGATGTTGAGCGGACCAAAGCCAAGGCAGTGAAGATCAGGGCCGGCAGGGGCGATAACCTGGCCAGCGATATCGATAATGCACCCGGACGTACCGAGAAATTGATCCGCATGGCCCGGGAATATTTCGGAGATGAGATGGTGTTGATGATCGACGGGAATGGATCATACAGTGTAAAAGAAGCAGTCCGTATCGGTAAAATACTCCAGGAGTACAATTATGCATTTTATGAGGAACCTGTTCCCTGGGACTGGTACGAAGAACAGAAGCAGGTTGAACAGGCACTTTCCATCCCCATGGCAGGAGGGGAAGAAGAGATCGGCATACACGCATTTCGCTACCTGGCGGGAAATCATGTATTTCAGATTCTTCAGCCCGATATCTTCTATTTCGGGGGCATGATACGGACCATGCAGGTGGCCAGGATGGCTGAAGTTTGCGGACTGAAGATCACACCGCATATGTCCAGTGGCGGATTAGGATTTCTGTATATGTTACATATGGTATCCGTATGCCCCGCTGCTTATGATTATCACGAATTTAAAATGTTCCGAACCCCTGACGCCAACGGAACATTGATTCCAATTGAAAGCAAAGGCAAGCCATTTAAAAGTGAAGGTGGGAAGATAGATGCCCCTGACGGAGAAGGTCTTGGTGTAACTATTGATCCTGCGTATATTAATATGCATCATAAGTATAAATAAATGAAACCTTCATCATTGAGCATATTAATTTCAAGGGAAGCAAGCACAAAAGGGCATGAACCGAAATCGCCCTGGCGATGAGCGTAGCGAAGTGAATATATTGCACGATGCGCCCGGGAAGAGAACACTGCTTTGGTGAACTATTTGGAAAATTAAGAATAATCAGTAGATTCACCGATTACAATGGCGTTCAACCCGTAAAGAGCAAGGAGCATAGAATAACAATCCCAAATTTTGATTCTCATGAAACAAACGATGCCTTTCAGCACTTTATTTCTGATCATATTGTTCATTACACTTCAGGGAATTCAGGGGTGCAATCCTGGACCTGGTCAGCAGGAACAACCCAATATCCTTTTCATTCTGGCAGATGATTTTGGTTACCACGACATGAGTTTCATGGGTAGTGACTATTATGAGACCCCGAACCTGGACCGGCTCGCCAACCAGTCGATGGTCTTTACCGACGGGTATGCCGCCTGCCAGGTGTGCAGCCCTTCGCGGGCCAGTATCATGACCGGTCAGTTCCCCGCACGGCATGGGATCACCGACTGGATCGGGGCAAGAAGCGGAGAAGCATGGCGTAAAAAGGGACGACATACCAAACTGTTGCCGGCAGACTATGTACACCGGCTGGATACTGCTTACAACACGCTCCCTGAAGCTTTACAAAAGGCCGGGTACATTACCTTTTTTGCAGGCAAATGGCACCTGGGTCCGGAGGGATCCTGGCCGGAAGACCACGGATTCGACATCAATGTAGGCGGATGGGATGCCGGAAGTCCACGTGGTGGATATTTCGATCCCTACAATAATCCAAACCTCGAAAACAGGCAGCCGGGAGAAAATCTTTCCATGCGACTGGCCAGGGAAACAGCAGATTTCATGGAGGACCATCTCCAGCAGCAACATGGACTCCCTTTCTTCGCTTATCTTTCATTTTATGCCGTGCACAGCCCCATCCAGGCCACGGAGGCAAAATGGCGGAAGTACAGGGACAAAGCCGATAGCCTGGGAATCGCTGAGACCGGGTTTGAGATGGGAAAATACCTGCCCATCAGACAGGTCCAGGACAACCCGGTGTATGCCAGTCTCGTTGAGCAAATGGACGATGCCATCGGGCTGGTGCTGGAAAAACTGGAAGAATTGGGAGTGGAGAACAATACAATTGTGGTCTTTACCTCAGACAATGGGGGAGTCGCTGCAGGTGATGCTTTTGCTACCTCAAACCAGCCATTGAGGGCAGGGAAGGGGTACCAGTTCGAAGGCGGTATCCGTGAACCTTATTTTATCAGTGTACCATGGATGAAACACAAGGGAACGCGCAACAACACCCCTGTTTCGGGTACTGATTTTTATCCCACACTCATGGAACTTACCGGGACGGAATTGAGGCCCGATCAACATGCAGACGGAGTGAGCCTTCTGCCTCTGCTCCTGGGGGAGACCATTCCCGATCGACCGCTGATCTGGCACTATCCGCATTATGGAAACCAGGGCGGTGAACCTTCTTCGATCATCCGGCTGGGCGATTGGAAACTGATCCATTATTATGAAGACGGCAGGACCGAACTGTACAACCTGGCAAAGGATATCAGTGAGACAACAGACCTCTCTGATACCTATCCTGAAAAGTCGAAGGAGCTTCAGTTGGATCTGTTTGGCTTTCTTGATGGGGTGGGCGCCCGCTACCCGGTACCTGATCCGGAATATGATCCTGAAGCAGAGGCAAACTACCTGGAATCCATACGGACCGAACGGATGCCTCGACTGGAAAAGCAACGCATGCGTTTCCTCTCTGAGGATTTCGATCCGGATAACAATTGGTGGGGAAGCAGTATCAACTGAAAATGCAGTTATATAACTGGAAAAGCAGTAGATCTACGTAATTTCCAGTTGAGGCGTATGGTTGGTATTTAAGGCTATTTTTACTTATGTGGGTGCACAGCAGTTAATTCTAAATTAACTCGCCCAACTTCCCCCCTGCTGAAAAGATAATTTGACTGTCAGGTTCAGGTGCTATGATTTTAAAAAGTTAACAGAAATGACCGCCAATTGATTCAGAGTGAAATTGCTTTCATTCTCTGCTTTTATTGCGGCAAAATCTTTCAAACGTTAAGAAACTCATAAAAATTACTTAAAAAGTTTTTGCGTATTGATTTTATATCTATATTTGAACCATGTTTTATAGCATATGAAGCAAATTCGTCTACATATTATTCTCGTACTTCTGGTGGTGGTCATCGTGGTCCTTCCGGCATGAGAATGGTGTAGACTATAATAGAATAAAAGAGCCATTCTCATAAAAAGGGGATGGCTCTTCTGCATTTAATAGGGATCATGAAGAACACATACAGGAGTCATACAACAACAATGGGGCGCAGAATGGCCGGGGCAAGGAGCCTATGGCGTGCCAACGGGATGCAGGAAGAGCAGATCGGGAAACCGGTGTTTGCCATCGCCAACTCATTTACCCAGTTTGTTCCCGGACATGCACACCTGCACGATATCGGACAGGAGGTGAAAGGGATCATTGAATCCATGGGGTTTTTCGCTGCAGAATTCAATACCGTCGCCATCGATGATGGCATTGCCATGGGGCATGACGGAATGCTCTATTCCCTGCCTTCGCGCGATATGATTGCCGATAGCATCGAGTATATGGCCAATGCACATCAGGTGGATGCGCTGTTCTGTATCAGTAACTGTGACAAGATTACTCCCGGAATGCTCATGGCAGCCATGCGGCTGAACATCCCCACCATATTTGTCTCCGGGGGTCCCATGGAGGCAGGGGATGATGGTGAGCAGAAACTCGACCTGGTGGATTCTATGGTGATGGCTGTGGATGATACGGTAAGCGAAGAGAAGATGTTGAAGGTAGAGAAGGCCGCCTGTCCCACATGTGGATCCTGCTCAGGGATGTTCACCGCAAATTCAATGAACTGTCTGAACGAAGCCATCGGCCTGGCACTTCCCGGGAACGGGACAGTCGTTGCCACCCATGTTTACAGGAAGGAACTATTTCGGAAAGCCGCCAGGCAGCTGGTAGAAAATACGATTGCATATTACGAGGAAGGTGATGACAGTGTGCTGCCACGTTCTATTGCCACCCGTGCTGCATTTGAAAATGCCATGACCCTCGATATTGCCATGGGCGGGTCGACAAATACGGTGCTGCACTTGCTGGCGATTGCCAGGGAGGCCGAAGTGGATTTCACGATGAAGGATATGGATACGCTTTCGAGGATTACTCCTGTACTCTGTAAAGTTGCTCCCAGTTCATCCTATCACGTGGAAGATGTGAACCGGGCGGGAGGGATCCTGGGTATCCTTGCCGAGCTTGACAGGGGAGGGAAGATCAACAGGGAAGTCAACCGCGTGGACAGGAAAACACTTGCGGAAGCCATGGATTTCTACGACATTACGCAGGAAGGTCTTGATGAAGCGGCTGAAACCCTATACCGTGCAGCCCCGGCAGGAAAATTCAACCTGGAAATGGGCTCCCAGGAATCCAGGTTTAAATCACTCGACAAAGACCGGGAGAAAGGATGTGTCCGTGACATGGCACATGCCTATTCCCAGGATGGCGGTTTGGCGGTATTGTTTGGAAATATTGCGGAAGACGGGTGTATCGTCAAGACAGCCGGAGTGGATGAAAGTGTGCTGAATTTTTCCGGTACGGCACGCGTATTTGATTCGCAGGACGATGCCGTGGATGCCATTCTAAAGAACAAGATCACCGCCGGCGATGTTGTAGTAATACGATACGAAGGTCCCAAAGGAGGTCCGGGGATGCAGGAGATGTTATATCCAACCTCCTACATCAAGTCAAAAAAGCTGGGTGAAAAGTGTGCACTGATCACCGATGGAAGATTTTCCGGAGGGACGTCCGGGTTGTCCATCGGGCATATTTCACCCGAAGCGGCTGACAAAGGAGCCATCGGACTGGTCGAAGATGGAGATGTGATAGAGATCAGCATCCCGATGCGTACGATCGAGCTCAGGATCAGCGAAAAAGAGTTGGAAGCAAGAAGAAAAAAGCGCGATGCCCACCCGGACGGCTGGATGCCACGAAGGGAAAGGGTGGTCAGCCGGGCCCTGAAGGCATACGCCTCCATGGTTACTTCGGCAGACAAGGGAGCAGTAAGGGTAATAAGCGGGCAATAAGAGATTGATAAGCGCATAACGCGGTAATAGGAGAAAAGGGAAAGTAACAGGAGATTAGAAATAGTTAAGAGAGAACAGTTATTATTAAAGGTAAAAAGAGAATAAAGCAACGATACAATAGAATAACGTATATTAAATATTTAAGAGATGGAAACAAAGACAAAAACCAAAGGTGCAGCCAAACAAAAAGCTGTTGAGAAGATCACTGGAGCAGAAGCGATGATCAGGTCAATGCTGGCTGAAGATGTGGACACCATTTTTGGATACATCGGCGGAGCGATCATGCCCATTTATGATGCCCTCTTCAACTATGAAGACAAACTGAAGCATGTGATGGTGCGTCACGAACAGGGAGCGATACATGCGGCCCAGGGGTATGCCCGCACAAAGCATAAGCCGGGGATCTGTTTCACTACCTCAGGTCCGGGAGCTACCAACCTGGTGACCGGACTGGCAGATGCAATGCTGGATTCAACACCATTGGTTTGTATCACAGGACAGGTGGGCGCAGCGCTGCTCGGGACAGATGCATTCCAGGAAACTGACGTGGTCAGTGTTTCCATGCCGATCACCAAGTGGAACTACCAGATCACCACTGCCGAGGAGATACCCGAGGTCATGGCCAAGGCATTCTTCATTGCGAATTCAGGAAGACCCGGACCGGTGCTGATCGATATTACCAAGAATGCCCAGTTCGAGGAACTTGAATACAAGTATGAACCCACCAACCGGGTGGCCAGTTATGTTCCCAAGCCCAAGCCGCTGATGAGTGAAATAGAAAAAGCCGCAGAGCTGATCAATTCTTGCGAGAAACCGCTTGTGTTGCTGGGACAGGGTGTGACCATCTCCGGAGCTGAGGCTGAATTCAAAGCATTCGTTGAAAAAGCAGGTTTGCCCGTGGCAGCAACACTGCATGGATTATCCTCCTTCCCTACTAATCATTCGCTGTATACGGGGATGCTGGGAATGCACGGGAACTATGCGCCTAATATAAATACCAATAAGTGTGACCTCCTCATCGGGATCGGGATGCGGTTCGATGACCGGGTGACCGGGAACCTGAATACCTATGCCAAGCAAGCCAAAGTGATCCATATCGAAATCGACCGCTCCGAGATCGATAAGAATGTGAAGACCGATGTGGCCATCAATGCGGATGCCAAGCAGGCGCTCGAGATGCTGATACCCAAAGTGAAGAAAAACTCACATGAAGCGTGGCTCGAAACGTTCAGCGAGCTCCATGAAATAGAGTTTGAGAAAGTAATCGGCAAAGACATCCATCCTGCAGATGAAAAAATGCATATGGGAGAAGTCATCAATACATTATCAGAAATGACCAATGGTGAGGCGATTATCGTCAGTGATGTGGGTCAGCACCAGATGGCTGCTGCAAGGTATTACGGATACCTGAAGCCAAATTCATGGATTAGCTCGGGAGGGCTGGGTACCATGGGATTCGGTATCCCTGCCGGGATGGGCGTGGCCCTGGCAGAACCCAAGCGGCCCATTTTCGTGATCGTCGGCGACGGAGGTTTCCAGATGACTGTCCAGGAGCTGGGAACCATTGCACAATATAATTTGCCGGTGAAGGTCATTCTTTTGAACAATGATTTCCTGGGGATGGTGCGGCAGTGGCAACAACTGTTCTTTTCGAACAGGTATTCTTCGACCGGGCTAAAGAATCCGGATTTCCTGATGATTTCCCAAGGATTCGGTGTTCCCTCAAAACAGATCTCTGACAGGAATCTGCTGAAGGAGACACTCAAGGAAGTCATCGATGTGGATGGTCCTTTTATGCTGGAAGTGAAGGTACAGAAAGAGGGAAATATTTTCCCCATGATACCGGCCGGAGGTACTGTTTCAGAAATGCGTCTTGACTGATTTTTTTTCTGTCATGCAACGCACTACCTGACCAATAATTTAAAAAAAAATAAAGAGATGAAAAGGGAATATACAATCACCATTTTTACAGAGAACAAAATCGGGTTGTTGCACAGGATCACAGTGATCTTTACCAGGCGACACCTGAATATTGATAGCTTAAACACCTCCGAGTCTGAGGTCAGGGGAATCTACCGGTTCACCATCGTTGTGACCACCACTGAATCGATGGTGCAAACACTGACCAAGCAGATCGAGAAACAGATCGGGATCCTGAAGGCGTTTTACCACACAGAGGACGAGATCGTCTACCAGGAAATTGCGCTTTATAAGGTGCCTACCAAGGCATTTGCCCATGGCGACGACGTGGAAAGCCTGATCCGAAAATTTAATGCCCGTGTACTGACTATCGAACCGGAATATATCGTGGTGGAAAAAACAGGACACAAGACAGAGACTCAGCAGCTCTTCAGGGAACTTGAATCCTATGGCATCCTGCAATTTGCCAGGTCCGGAAGAATTGCAATGACAAAACAGATCAAGGAAATCACTTCATACCTGAAAGAACTTGAACAATTCCAAAAGGAATCTGAAGAAGAAGTATTAACATACAATTAAATCAAAAAAATGGCTGTAATTAATTTTGGCGGCGTTGATGAAAATGTCGTGACCAGGGAAGAATTCCCACTCTCAAAAGCACAGGAAGTACTTAAAGATGAAACTGTTGCTGTACTTGGGTACGGTGTACAGGGCCCAGGGCAATCCCTCAACCTTAAAGACAATGGGATCAATGTAATCGTTGGTCAGCGTAAAAACTCACCCTCCTGGGACAAAGCAATCGCTGATGGCTGGGTCGAGGGAAAAGACCTATTCGAGATCGAAGAGGCACTCGAAAAAGCAACGATCATCCAGTACCTGCTTTCCGATGCAGGACAGATCGCCATGTGGCCCACGGTGAAGAAGCACCTGACTGCCGGAAAGGCACTTTATTTTTCACATGGTTTCGGAATCACATACAAAGACAGGACCGGTATTATCCCACCTGAAGATGTAGACGTGATCCTCGTGGCTCCCAAGGGCTCCGGGACCAGCCTGCGGCGCCTGTTCGTCGAAGGGCGTGGACTGAATTCCAGTTATGCCATTTTCCAGGATGCAACAGGGAAAGCATATGACCGTGTGGTCGCACTGGGAATTGGTGTTGGTTCAGGATACCTGTTTGAAACCACGTTCCAGCGGGAGGTCTATTCTGACCTTACCGGTGAGCGGGGCACGCTTATGGGCGCCATCCAGGGGATTTTTGCTGCCCAGTACAATGTATTGCGTGAGCATGGACATACGCCATCAGAAGCTTTTAACGAGACGGTTGAGGAACTCACACAGAGCCTGATGCCCCTGGTGGCCGAGAATGGCATGGACTGGATGTATGCCAACTGCTCCACAACTGCACAGCGCGGTGCACTCGACTGGTGGAAAAAATTCAGGGATGCCGTACAACCGGTTTTTTCTGAACTGTACTCCCGGGTGGAATCCGGTGAAGAGGCACAGGCTTCCATCGATTCCAACAGCAAATCTGATTACCGGGTGAAACTGGATGCAGAGCTGAAGGAACTTCGTGAATCGGAGATGTGGAAGACCGGCGCAACCGTGCGCAAGCTCAGACCTGAAAATGCATAAATCAAATTTCGAAACAGGGTGCTTTTAACAGTGCCCTGTTTTGTTTTCCTACACCAGAAACCATGTCTGAACAATACATGCCGCAGGTAAAAAACATCCAGGAGGCAAATACCCTCCTGAATAATGTGGTGGATCATACTCCGTTGTCCCTGAACCTTAATCTCAGTGAACGGTACGGTGCGTCCATCTACCTGAAGCGGGAAGACTTGCAGATCGTGCGTTCTTATAAGATCCGCGGGGCCTACAACAAGATCGCCTCCCTGGAAAAATCAGCGTTGGAACATGGCGTGATCTGTGCCAGCGCAGGGAACCATGCACAGGGTGTGGCCTATTCGTGCCAGCTGCTCGGGATACATGGTGTTATTGTGATGCCAAGTATTACGCCACGACAGAAGATCAGGCAGGTGGAGATGTTCGGGAAAGACCAGGTAGAGATTATCCTGCATGGCGACACCTATGATGATGCATTCAGAGAAGCGATGCGGATCAGCCATGAACAAAAATCGGCATTTATTCATCCTTTCGATGACAAAAAGGTGATCGAAGGGCAGGGGACCGTGGGACTTGAAATCCTTCACATGGCAAAAAAGCCGGTGGATTACCTGTTAATTCCAATTGGTGGTGGCGGACTGGCGGCAGGTGTTGCCACAGTGTTCCGCACGCTGAGTCCGGAAACAAAACTTATCGGTGTGGAACCTGAGGGCGCACCTGCGATGAAGCAATCGATTGCCTCTGGAGGAATCGTTACGCTGGAAAAAATCGATAAGTTCGTCGATGGAGCAGCTGTGCAGACAGTAGGAGCGTTGACTTTTCCGGTGTGTAAAGAACTGCTCGACGATGTGGTCACCGTTCCGGAAGGAAAGATATGCACTACCATCCTGAAATTATACAATGAGGAAGCAATCGTTGCGGAGCCGGCGGGAGCACTTGCAATCAGTGCACTGGATTATTTCAGTGATCAGATCCGGGGGAAGGAAGTAGTATGCATCGTAAGCGGCAGCAACAATGACATCACCCGTACCGAGGAGATCAAGGAGCGATCCTTGCTCTTCGAGGGCGTGAAACATTATTTCATAGTGAGATTTGCCCAGCGGGCGGGTGCATTGCGGGAATTTGTCGGATCGGTGCTGGGTCCGGATGATGACATCACCCACTTCGAGTACTCCAAGAAAAGCAGTCGCGAACGTGGCCCTGCAGTTATTGGCATCGAACTGAAGAGCCCGGATGACTTCAAACCCCTACTGGAACGCATGAATAAGAGCGGAATTGTATATGAATACCTGAACGAGAGGGAGGACCTTTTCCAATTCCTGGTGTAGTTCCGAAGTCTCACATGTTTTCACCCCCATCTTTTTATACAGCCTACCTTTATTGCCTCGCAGGTTGGTTTCCTTTTATATGCTTATTGACTTACATTTCATTTATCTGTCACCTGGCACTCCAGGCTTAGTTCACTGGTTTGGCCCGAATCTGTCCTTTCTTTTATTGTATCTAACTTTTTTCTTCTTACCTTTGCACCCGGGCAAGTCTCATACGACCAGCTCCTGCTGAACTCCCCCAGGACCGGAAGGTAGCAAGGGTAGGCGGTTGTAGCGGTGCGATATAAGTCGCTTGCCCTTTTTTTTCTCCATAATTATTCTAATCAGTTTATTGACAGATCCTTATACTTCCCGCAGGTAGTCCTTATAAACTT
>CAYOSB010000105.1:11270-13176 GCA_964406495.1 uncultured Bacteroidaceae bacterium
ATGAGATTTTTATTTATTCCTCAGGCTTACAGATTGAAACATTTTGGCCATATTTATTCAACATTAGTTGCAAATCGAAATCTAACAGCTACTAAAAAATAAATATATTAAGCAATAATGCTTTTTAACATATTTTTTTTCGTATAATGATACTTTTATAATATATTTGTAACCAAATAAAGATTGAAATGATAAAAAACCATACCATTCTTCTTGTACTCGTCGTGATCGTCCTTATTGAAATGATGAAGTGAGAATGGTGTGTAATAATTTGATATAAAAAGCCATTCTCAAAGAGGATGGCTTTTTACATTTTAATTAGTGCTTGCAAGAAAACGCCAATAGCTGCGTTATGCTCGACTTCAAAACAGTCATTTACGATTAGTAAACTCCTGTTTTTCAGTCATCGCATGCCTTGCTCTTGACGCTTTCTTATCAAGCACGACTAAAAAACTTGAGTTTTCTTTCTGAGACTAAATAGCATATAAGCAAAGATGAAAAAAATATTACGCAGTCATATAACTACACAGGGGAGAAAGATGGCAGGTGCCAGGAGTCTCTGGCGTGCCAATGGCATGAAAGAAGAACAGATAGGCAAACCTGTCATAGCCATTGTAAATTCCTTTACTCAGTTTGTGCCCGGGCATACTCACCTGCACCCTATTGGGCAGGAGGTAAAAGAAATGTTTGATAAAAAAGGTTATTTTGCAGCAGAATTTAACACCATCGCAATTGATGACGGCATTGCCATGGGCCATGACGGAATGCTTTATTCTCTTCCTTCCCGTGATCTCATTGCCGATAGCATTGAATATATGGCAAACGGCCATAAAGTAGATGCTCTTTTTTGTATTAGTAATTGTGACAAAATCACACCTGGAATGTTAATGGCTGCCATGCGCTTAAACCTTCCTGCTATATTTGTCTCCGGAGGGCCAATGGAAGCAGGTGAACTTGATGGAGAATCTTATGATCTTATTGATTCGATCGTAATGAGCGGCGATGAAGAAATAACTGATGAAAAGCTTTCACTCATAGAAAAGATTGCCTGCCCGACATGTGGTTCCTGCTCCGGAATGTTCACCGCGAACTCCATGAATTGTCTGAATGAAGCGATAGGACTGGCAATACCTGGAAATGGGACCATTGTTGCCACCCATCAAAATAGAAAAAAATTATTCAGTAAAGCTGCCGATGCACTTATTCAGAGTATAAATAAGTATTATTACGAAAATGATGATTCCGTTCTCCCAAGGTCCATAGCAACAAAAGCTGCATTCAATAATGCCATGAAGCTTGATATTGCCATGGGCGGTTCAACAAATACAGTACTTCATCTGTTAGCTATTGCACATGAAGCTAAAGTTGATTTCAAAATGAAAGATATGGATGAATTATCCAGGAGTACCCCGGTACTGTGTAAAGTATCTCCAAACTCGAAATATCATATTCAGGATGTAAACAGAGCAGGTGGTATACTTGGGATCATGGCCGAACTGGACAGGGGAGGAATGCTGGACACAACAGTAAAAAGAGCAGACGGACTGACATTGGGCGAAGCTTTAGAGAAATATGACCTTACCAGGAAAACATCTACGGAGGAAGCGAAAAAAATATTTTCCTCAGCGCCGGGAGGAGGCAGAAACCTTGTTATGGGGTCACAAAAAGCCAGATTTAAAGAATTCGACCTTGACAGGGAAAACGGATGTATCCGAAATGTGGCAAATGCATATAGTCTGGATGGCGGGCTTGCGATTTTATTCGGTAATATCGCGAAAAATGGTTGCATCGTTAAAACAGCCGGTGTTAAGGAATCGATCCTTAATTTTACAGGCCCTGCAAAGGTCTACGAATCGCAGGATGAAGCATGTGATGTCATTCTTAACAATGAAGTCAGGGAAGGTGA
>CAYOSB010000106.1:0-13110 GCA_964406495.1 uncultured Bacteroidaceae bacterium
CACCATCTTCCTCCCCTCCGGGACCCCATATGGTATTCTTAACGGTGATCCCTTCCGTGATTTCATCAAAGTCATCCGTTCTCCACCTGAACATCTCCCTGCCAGTTGTTGTGGTTTCATTAAAGGTACAACCATCAATAAGCATTGAAACAGAATTGTTTCTTGAAGTGATGAATGACCTTGTTTTGGAAAATGTTGAATTCTGAATAGCGATATGCTCTACTTGCCAGTCATTTCTATCCACTGTCAAAATCCCGTAATCCCGGATCATGGTCACCTCACTGTTATGAATAACATAGTGATTCAATACCCCCGGACCGTTGTCCTTCATGCGCAACACACCTCGCAGATCATGAATATAACATCCATCGAACATCAGTTTCCCAACCGAAGCAGAAACATTGGAGTTCAGCACATACCTTGCATCGTATTCTCCAAAGAACTCCAGGTTCCTGAAGATAATGGAATCAACCGTGGCAAATTCTCCGAAATTGAAATTGTCTGAGCAATTGATTTTTGGAAGATTGAGATTGGATGGATCGCTGCTTTGAATGGTAAATGACTTATCAAAAGCGTAGCTTCCTGTGTTATATACCCTTCCCGGTTCCAGTAAGATCGTGGATCCGCTGACCAGGTCCGGTAAAGTGTCCCCGAGAATATCAATATTGTCAATTCCGGTCAGATCAACCACTTCAGGATCCGATCCACCCGGATCTTCCCCTACTGTAATATTCACTGTATAGGTTGTGGTCGTCACCCCATCTTCTGCAGTAACAACCAGCGTTGCCGTGCCACTACCCGAGGAAACATTGATGGTCCCTTCTCCTGCAACCGAAGCAGCGGGGTCGTTAAGCGTTGCACTCACAACAACACTGGCAGTTCCGAATGGCACTTCGATCGCATAGGTTGTAATTGCCGGATCAAATGCCGGAGTAAGCGCTCCACCGCTGGTCTGAATGTCAGCCAGCGTGGCATCGGTGCTGGCAATGTGTTTGGTGGTGATGTAATACACATTCACTCCACTGCTGGGTGAATAGAAAAACAGTTTTTTGGCATCCCCTGTGTAGGTATACTCACCTTTGGTAAGCGATGCGCCCAGTGCCGGGAACTCAGCGAAAATACTGTCTTTGTGGCCCGCAGCGATATTCAGGATCCTGTCTTCTCCGCTGCTGGACGACATGGCCATCACTGTAATATCCGTATTACCTTTTACGTCAACAGAAAGTACTCTGCCCAGTGGTTGTCCTTCGGCATCGAAATCACCACTTCCGCCAAATTTCAGACGCTGGGTGAAACTCATTTCATCCAGAGACTTCTCATTATCATCAATGGTTACCGTTTTTCCACTGTGTGCATGAATGGTCAGTCCCGCCACTTTCTGCGTGGCTTCAAGTGTGCCGAGGTCTTTAAATGCGGCCGCGCTGATATTCCATTCGAGTGATCCGTCAGCTGCAGAAATGGCCCAGCGCTGGTCTCCTGCATTTCCGATTCCATCAAAGGTGGTATCGGCGAAGTGCAGATTTCCGGCTGCGGGATTCATCCACAGGTCAGTGGAAAGGTCACTGTAGAGATAATTAAATCCATCAATGGAATCCCCGTCAGCGGTAATATCCATGTCACTGGTAACATAGGTGTTTTCAAATGTCCATGTGGTTGCACCCAGACCGTCATATCCGTCATAAGCCGTGCTTCCGGAACCGTCTTCATCCCAACCGGTTCCCCAGAGTGTATTTTTCACCATGATACCTCCGGTAACATTGTCCTGTCCGGATTCTCTCCAGCGGAACATTCTCTGACCGGCAGCCGGGGTTTCACTAAAGGTACATCCATCAATGGTCACTGTTTCAGAATTGTTTTTGCTGGTGATAAATCCCCTGGTTTTTGTAACGGTTGACATGCTGAGCACTATGTTATTGACAGCCCAGTCAGTTACATCCACAGTGAGCAACCCGTAATCCCTGACCATTGTAATCATACAATCATCAAGGATATAGTGGTCAAGCGTACCGGTTCCACCTTTGATTCTGACAACTCCCCTCAGATCATGAATGTAACATCCATGCATTATTAATTTCCCGACCGTTGCAGACACATCAGCATTGAGGACATATCTCGCTTCATATTCACCGTAGAATTCTATGTTACGGAAAACAATAGAATCTATGGTAGCACCATCCACAAAATTGAAATTGTCACCACAATATATTTTGGGACGGTTTAGATTTGAAGGTTCGCTGTTTTGAAGGGTTAATGATTTATCAAATGCATAAGAACCTGCATTGTATGTCATGCCAGGTTGCAACAATACTATTGATCCATCGGTCAGATCCGGCAGGGTGTCTGCCAGGATATCCGGATTATCAACAGCTGTTAAATCAATCACATCCTGTGCATTGACCTGTGCTGAGAGCAGCAGTGACAATGCAACAACGAGTCCTTGTAATGTAAATTTTCTCATAAGCAGTAGTTTTAATTTTAATAATAGATTTGTTTATTCCTGGTATGGATTTGTTTCATGTAAAATTAGGTGATATACATCTGACCTGATTATTTTTCTTTCTCAAATGAAGGGATAGATTTCTCAGTTGGTTGAATCTGTATCAAAAAGCGGGTTATTTTTCCCAAACAGCCGGGTACCACCAAAAAAACCATCCGGAATTGTTTCTGTAGTCCCTTCATAAGACAGTATTTGTAAATTTCAGGATCTGTTCAACGGTAACCTCAAACCAGGGTTGGAATAACCAGAAGGAATGCGGTGAGTCGGGGATAGTAAACACTGTAGTGCTGATCCCTGAATCCTCCAGGATCCTGATATATTCCTCCCTGCCGGCATGGAACCTGGGTATGGAACTGTTGATAAACAATGTAGTTGGAGAATGCTCGCCTGCATAGATAAGTGGTGAGGCTTCTATCCATAGATCCGGATCTTCTTTAAAAGTGGCTCCAAACCACCTGGTTGCTGCCGATGGTTTTGCAGGATCCTTGTCCTTGGCACTTTCAGCCGGGTCGGTAAAATCAAGAATTCCGTCGATGTTGATGATTGCCTTTACCCGATCGGAGACATGGAATGACTCCTCCTCCGCTGCTGAAAAAACAGGATGTCCTGGCGTATTGCCTACAAGGGTAGCAATTGTCGCACCCGCGGAGGTGCCAAGAATAGCGATACGATTTGTATCAAGTCCATAGGTGCCTGCATTCCTTTTGATCCATTTGATCGCAGCTTTCACATCAGTCACACCTGCAGGGTACAAGGCCTCCGGGGACAGGCGGTATTCTACTGTTGCTGTGAAGTATCCCTGGCAGGCCAGTTCCTGTGCCAGCGGAGCCAGCAATGATTTGCTCCCGGATGCCCATCCACCGCCGTGAATACAAAGGATAACCGGAACTGTTTCTTCATTTGATATTTCCGGCTGGAAGATATCCATATGGAGTTTTCGATTATCCAGGGTGCGGTATACAATTTCTGATGCTGACCGGATACCTGGATGCGGGCTCACATATACAGGCGTTGCAAATGGATATTGTTTCCGGATCTTCAGGGTAGCACTCCCTAAATTGTATGTGGTATCCCTGGGTATATTATCCTCCACCTGTCCACAGGTGATCGTGGAAACAGATAAAAGGAAACAGACGATTATTCCTGGAAGAATTGCTTTCATTTTATTGGTGTCCTTCTGTCATTTTACTGCTGAAATACCTGTGCTTAATGACAAGAATTTCGTAAGGTTAGGATGTTATCGGTCAGGTTAATAAAGCGTTTGACCCCTCCCTCAACACGTAAGATCATCTTTCAAGTTCAATGGCAGCAAGAATAAACGGGGCAACACCTTTCCTGTCGTTGTTGACCCTCTTTTCATTGATGTAGTATTCGTAATCACCCATTCGATAAGGATCACCACCCAGGCCCGCAGCCCCGCACACATTTGTAAGGACCGGAAATCCGTCCTCATCTTTCACTATCAGCACTTCCAAGATACTGTCAAATGATGCTTCTGCGATCTCCAGGTATTTTTCAGGTAAGTATTCTTTATTGGCTCCCTTTGCAAAGGCATAAGTAAACATCGACGATCCCGATCCTTCTATATAATTACCCTCTTTTTCACCCATGTCCAGGACCTGGTACCACAGCCCTGTCTTCGCATCCCGGACCTTCAACAATGCTTCACTCGTTTCATTCAGAATGTTAAGCAGGTCGTTTCGTTCGGGATGATCTTCCGGAAAATTTTCCAGCACATCCACAAGGGCCATCATGTACCAGCCCATTCCCCTGCTCCAGAAATGTTTTGACAGACCCGTTTCCGGATCACACCATTCCTGCTGCCTGCTTTCATCCCATCCATGGTAAAGAAGTCCTGTTTCCGGATCGCGTGTTTTCTCATAGATATGCTTGATCTGAAATGCTACTTCATCGTACCATTTCTCCTGGTTAAACTCCATTGCATAGGCAGTCAGGAATGGATGTGCCATGTAAATACCATCCAGCCACATCTGCCAGGGATATATTTTCTTATGCCAGTAGCCGTTGCTTTTGGTCCGGGGATGTTCTTCCATCTGCGCTACCAGGGTGTCTGCGGCAATTCTGTATTTCTCTTCACCTGTTTGCTGGTAGAGCCTGAGGATATTCAGACCGGGACGTACCCTGTCGATGTTGAAATTGGAATACTTGTATCCTTTGATACTGCCGTCCTCCCGGACAAAATAATCGATATACGCACGTGCATACTGCGAATACTTTTCATCGTGCTTCCCCAGCCGGTCTATTGCAGATGCTAAAAATGCAAAGTCATACTCATATTTTGGGTTGTCGCGCTGGTAATAGATCAGGCTGTCGGATGCATGCATGACCGCATCCGCCATCCGGGTGGCCCATTCCTGTCCGGCTTCTTTTTGCCGGTTGTTGGTTGAGGAATTGCATGCTGCAAGTATGCATGAAAGCAATAGGAGAATTGTAATTTTCATTTTTCAGGTCTTTATTTTCAAAATTACACCAGGAAAAAGAATCTTCCGCTGATGGCAGTAACAGAATGCGGGCAGTATTTCCCAATCATGCCTGATCCACAACACCAGGTTTCTGCACGTTATAAATGGAAGTGACATTTGCTGCTTGCGATTGAACCGAACATATAGCACGTCAAATCATTTTAATTAATCACACAAAATTCACTACATTTATGTACACATTTTACCAACCATGGGAAAAGCAATCGTAAAACTGAATATTGCCACCTACGCCGGTGAAGAGTACGTGGTGGAACTACCTTGTAAAAAGGATGATGTGGATGAGATCATCATTTCCAGGGCCTGGAAAAAACTGAAAGAGGACGAAGGGGGCTCCCTCCCTTACGGACACAGGAGTGCCAGTATTATTAAAAGGATTGATTAGGAGGATCAACCAGCTAAGTTTTCCCCGGAGTCCCTGGAGCAGGAAGGAAGTTTCCGTATATTTTCCTTACGCTCAATTGATCGATCTATTTTTCATTTATGGGGATTTTAAGTAAAGGTATGTTAAAAGAACCGTCATTACAAGTGTATCAGTATCTCAGCCTCAGGCTCATGTGCGGGGTAATACGCAGGGTGTTCCGGGTAATTTCTTCTATTTCGTTGTCCTCGCTGACCTGGTAGAAAATATTATACAGGTTTTCGCGATTCAGGATATTCCATACTGAAATACCGAGTTCCCCTTTCACATTGGCTATGCTGAAAGAATATTTGCCTGATACATCCAGCCTGATATACTCCCTGAGCCTGGAGCTGTTTGGCGCTTCATATACGATCTCACCCAATTCATTTAACTGATCCGCGGATGGCTGTGTATAGGGTCTCCCGCTCCTGTAGTTGAATCCACCCGAAAATTCAAAATTCTTGTGTGTATAACTCCCGCCCACAGAAAGGGAATGCCTGACATCAAGGTTGTTTGGGAAGATAGATGGGGTAAGCTCCGGAAACAGGTAGTTGTTCCTGGCAAGGGTGTAAGTTGCCCATGAATTGGCATTTTTAAAGCGTTTGTTGACCAGGACCTCCACCCCCCTGGCATAGTAATTTCCTGTTGAGTATACATACTCAAACTGGTTTTGAAATCCCTGGCTCGGGGTAATGATTCCAATTACCTCTTTGATGAAACCTTCCACGGAAAAAAGAAAAAACTGCCTGCTGTATTGGATCCCTGTGGATAATTGCTGACTTTTTATGAGCGGAACACTGTTATTGTTGGAAAGCACCCATCTGCGTTTTTCAATCCCCAGGAAATCATTTTGATAATCGATTAACTGGGTGGTGTGTTGCGTCTTCCTTTCGGCCAGTGCTTCCAGCGAGAAATTTGCGCTCAGCTGATAATTCACCGCAATGCGGGGTTCAAAGGAAAAGAGATTGAATTTTGTATAATAGTTGGACCGTAATCCGGCCCGCACATACAGATGATCCAGGAGTTCATTGAATTCAGTTTCAGTGAACAGGGAGTGGATCCTCAGGACATCCTTTACGGCCCTGCTGTAATTCGGCATGCGGATATTGTCCGCGTTGCTGATCCCCACTTCCTTGAAATGATAACCACTGTGCAGTTCAACTTTCGGATTGATTTTAATATTGGATTCCAGCTTGCCTCCCCATTCAAGTACCTCATTGTCCTGGAAATGGTATTGATCATCGGAAATTGAGATATTGCTGCCATTCAGGCTGTAGCTGGATGGATATCCAGACACATCCGTGGTATGTTTTTCAGACCAGGTCCGGGTATATTTTAAATTGGAAAGAAGATTCGACTGCATGAGACGACTTTCCCGGGTATATAATGTATCCCTGGTGTTGGCATTTACTTCATACAGGATATCATTTCTATTGTGCAATACACTCAGCCGGATTTTATCCTTGTCTGAGGGGTCGTACATCATTTTGACGCTCACATCATAAAAAGAGAAATCATGCGAAGTTTCAAACGTAGTATCATTTCCTGCCCGGGTAAGCATAAATTCGGTATGCTCAAAAGCCCTGTTATAGTAGCTTTTATAAGTGGGAGTTTGCACCAGGTTGTTGGTGGAATGCCGGGCGCCCAGGATCACTGATAACCTCTTGCCAACCGGTACTTTTGCGATGACATCGGCACTCAGCATATCCACGCCGGTGCTGATTTCAAAATCATTGACCGGGTAATCCTGCTGCTGCATGTCAATGGTTCCTGAGATGCCTTCATCATAAGATGCACTGGTTCCGTTTTTGATCACTTTTGTCCGGTGGATCAAATGTGAATTAAATGCTGAGATCAGTCCGAAAAAATGACCGGTCTGGTACATTTTAACTCCGTCCCAAAGCACCAGGTTCTGGTCATTTGTACCTCCTCTCGTGGTGATCTCTGATACGGATTCGTTGATACTATGCACACCGGGTAATATCTGTATCACCTGGAGGACGTCAGGTTGAGTGAGACCAGGCAATATCTCCAGGTTCTGCATGTTAAGCCGGATTGCCCCGTCAGAAAGCTTTTGGATCCCCCTTGAGATATAATCCAGCCGCACCTCTTTCAACTCCTGGATATCCGGGACCAGTCCAAACACCGACGCGTCTGGAAACCATCGATCCTGCCTGAGCAATAACGGATGATAACCAATGTGCCTGATGGTTATGACTGAGTCCTTTTCCAGGTTGACCTTTAGCGAAAAAGAACCATCCGCATCGCTTACAGTGTGATTATTACCAGCATAAACAAATGCAGCAGCAAGCTTTTCGCCGGTGGATCGGTCAGTGATTGTTCCGGAAACAGTCATTTCCGGGGAAGCATGTTGAATGGCGATATACCGGTCGCTGATTTTTGTAAAACGCAGGTTGGTCTGGTGTTCCAGGTGAGACAGGATCGATTCCAGGGTGCTGTCCTTTCGGGGAAGGGTCACAAAAAGTCCCTCAATATTGGCATTCGCATAGGTAAAAACCACGTCAAACCGGTCCTCGAGATAGATGAGCGCACGATCAAGAGGTTCCGTTTCCGTGGTTTGGGCAAAAGTATGATTGCTTACAATACTGAAAAGAAGCAATGCGACAATTGCATATCTATTTACCTTCAACAGTGATTACGATTTTGTTATCAATGATCTCGTAATGCAAATGTAAAGGTATTGTGACTGCTTGCAGCGCAATTTCGAGATTTTCATGCGTAAAGCTGCCGGTGAATAACTGGTTGAGATCAACACCTTTGGCCTCAACGGTTACCTGGTACTGCCGCTCCAGTTCGTCAATGACAAAGTCCAGGGGAATACTCCTGAAACTGCTCTCCTCGTTCAACCACGACGGTGCCGCATGGTCAGAAAACACGTACATCTGGGAGTTTCCGGAAAACTCCCTGTAGGTCATTTCAGGTCGCAACACAACGGTCTTCCTGCTCGTTGTAACCTGCACCGACCCTGCGTAACAGGTCACCTCGTAATATCCTTCCCGGTCTTTTACACTGAACTCAGTGCCCAGGACAGCCACGGACCCCTGGTCAGTATTCACCATGAATTTCACACCCTCTTTTACATCGAAAAAAGCTTCACCGATCAGTTCTATGCTCCTCTGCTTTTCCCATTTTTTCTCAGAATACCTGATGCTCGAAGCTGCATTTAAGGTTACGTATGATGAATCCGGCAGATAGACTTGTGTTTGTTCTGAGATCCATTGCCGGCTGCCTGCAGATGGGATAAAATGTTGATATAAAAAATAGCCCGCCGTGAGGGCGAAAAGAAAGACCGCGGCAATCTTTAGCAAGGGACGCATCCGGTCGAAAAGGGAAACTGTTTTTCCATGGCCCATTACGTTCTCAGCCAACTTGTTGTATTCGTTCTGCACATCATAATCCGGAGCCTTGAAATGTTTTGCGGCCTTCAGAAGTTTGTCGATTTCTTCAAACTCCCTGGTCTGCTCAAACTGTTTCCTCTCAGCTTCGGAAAGCTCGCCCGTCAGCCATTTTTTTATGTTCTCCTCACGCGACATTTTTCTGCATTTTCTGATTAAATAACAGATGAAGTATCCAAACTCCTACCTGGTTTTAAATAAATTTTACCTGATTTCAACTTTTTTCCTTAATTTTTCAAGTGCTGTGTATATTCGTTTTTCCACGGCCTTGCGGGATATGCCAAGTATTTCAGCGATTTCCTGGTGTTTTTTTCCTTCCACGCGGTTCAGCATGAATGTGACCCGCTGATCTTCTGATAGTTCTTCGAGGGCTTTTTGCAACCTGTCGTGGTATTGTTTCTCCTCAAGAATAAATTCAGGAGTCTCGTGGGTGCTGTCGACCGGTTTTTCCAACCTGTAGTTCAACACGGTTTTTTTACGCGATACCGCATTGAGCATTTCGTTATTCGCCACAGTGAATAAAAATGACCGGGCCTTTCCTGGCAGAATATCCTTACATTTTTTCCAGAGTTTTTCAAATGCTACCTGTACGATATCCTGTGGATTGTTCTCAGATCCGTATTTGTAGTAGAGAAAATCATGCAGCTCCTTTGAATAAGAAACAAACAACTCACTGAAAACCTCCTCCTTGCATACATTTTTTATGTCTGCTTTTTCATTCATTCATAGATGATTATACAGTTGGTCCTTTGATCCTTCTGCAAGGTTATGAAAAAAAATCAATAATCGAGGTAGGAGTTTCGAACTTACATCTGTTTTATTACCGAAAATCATTTTTCAGATGGGGATGATATCGTTGCATCAAAATAAAATATTAAGATTTTTACTGATCCTGTTGGCAGCAGGATGGTTGACGGGTTGCCAGGAAGAGTTTGTCGAAATCACTGAACCCGACAAGGAATCAGCATTTACCCAAAGTGATACCATAGCCGATCTTATCCTGAAGGTGACATTAAAAGACGGATCCTTCGACAATGTGATCGATAAATGCAGCGAGATAAATATCGAGTTTCCATATTCAGTGCGTGTGAGAAATAATATTATCGATATTCACTCACCTGAGGAACTGGACTCGCTTCAGCAAACGCTTCATCAGAACAGCAAATCCATTCAGATTATCTTTCCTGTTACTGTGTCATTCAGTGATTATTCCACCATGGTGCTTTCCAACCGGGGTGAGCTGATACGTCTGCAGAACAGGTATATCCATCGAAAATATGACGATGATATTGAATGCATTGATTTCATCTATCCCATTGAGATGGACCTGTATGATACATTGTTTCAAAAGCAGGAATACAGGCATATAAGAAATGATAAAGCGTTTCACGGGATCCTGAAAGGTAAAAAGGATTTCATCTTTGAGATTGAGTATCCTGTGTTACTGGAAATATCTGACAGTACCACGATAGAGGTAACCAATAATTCAGAACTCAAACACGCGATCCGTAATTCCATCGGAACATGTGATGAGAATGATGAAGTAGAACTGGAAAACGAAGATCAGCATCCAGGTGAATGATGGTCTTCAATAAATATGATTATTAATCCTAAAAATGTAATAGACATGAAAAAAGAAAGTTTTATAACTCTGACAATCCTGGCTTTTCTGTTTGCCGGTTTGATGATGGGTTGCGAAGAAGGAATTCGTACCAATTCATCTACAGGAACATTGAAAATACAGATGATCGACGCTCCTTTCCCTACTGACATGGTAGCTGAAGCAAACGTAACGATCAACAAGGTAGAGATTCGCAAAATGGTTGAGGAAGATGAAGGAAATCCCTTTATGATCTTATCGGAAGAAGTGATGACATTTAACCTGTTGGAACTCACCAATGGAGTAAGTGCCAACCTTGTAGAACTGGAAATTGATACTGGTTACTACGACCTGGTGAGACTGTACGTTGCCGATGCCAGTATCATGCTCAAAGACAGCACTGTGTATGATATGAAAGTACCCAGTGGAGCACAGACCGGCATCAAGGTATTTATTGATCCGGCCATTGAAGTGGCAGGAGGATTAACAGCTGATCTGTTGCTGGATTTCGATGTTAGCAAGTCATTCGTAGTTAAAGGTAATCTGAATACTCCTGCAGGTATCAAAGGTTTTATATTTAAGCCTGTAATTAAAGCTTCAAATCTTACCACAGCAGGTACGATTACTGGAATGGTTACGGATACCAGCAGCGCGGTAATCGACGGAGCTGAAGTTACAATCATGGCTGCAGATACGGTATATACAACCACCTTTACGGATTCAACCGGAACATATATGGTCATGGGTGTAGATGCAGGCATGTATGCCGTTGAATTTGCAAAAGAAGGATACATTGGTGCAACAGTTGAAAATGTTGATGTCACAGCAGGCAATGCCACATTTGTCGATGCAGTCCTGACTCCCGAAGAAGATGAGGGTGAAGGCGAAGGTACCGGCGAAGGAGAAGGAGAAGGTGAAGGCACCGGCGAAGGTGAAGGAGAAGGTACCGGCGAAGGTGAAGGAGAAGGCACCGGAGCATAGTCCTTTGTAGAGGATACGATATAGTTTTAGCGCAGGACCCATGCCGTCGAATATACATTTGACGGCATGGGTTTTTTTGGAGGCATTAGCTAAAGCGTGAACCCATTGTTGTAGTCCCTTGTAAGATGCCGCTCATCAGTCTCATCGCTGAAGGTTTCAGACGCAGGGTCCCACTCCAGCGGTTGTCCCAGCTCGTGCGCGATGTTCCCGAGTACGCAGACAGTATTGGTGCGATGACCTACCTCCACAGGTACCACCGGATCCACCTGGTCTTTCACGGACTGAATAAAATTCTCATGATGGCTTGCACGGGCTTCATAGGGTACATCTGTCTCCTCCACGACCGGTTTCAATGCTTCATCTGATGCATTGAATGCGTCACGTGAGATCTCAATCCAGCCATCGCTGCCCCAGAACTTCACACCGCGGGTTTTCCCGTTAAAGGGTTTCATTTCCATTTCCAATCCACTGTCATAGATATATTTGAGGTGTTCAGCGCCTTCGATCCCTGCAGGAATGACCTTCACAGGTCCGGATGTATCCATTTCCAGTCCCCACTGTGCAATGTCGAACATATGTGCACCCCAATCGGTCATCAGTCCCCCGCCGGTCTCCTTGTACCATCTCCAGGCTCCCCAGATCTGTTCTCTTGGCTGATCGTCAAGTGATATGGGTGGATTCAGCACATGGTTATAATGCACGTAGGGATTAGGTCCGAGCCATGCATTCCACATCAGGTCCTCCGGAATCGCTTCTTCGGGTTCATCATAGGGGATCGGATAGGGGTCCTGGCCTACAAATACGTCAACTTTTTCGATCAGCCCGAGGTTTCCTTCCTGTGCCATTTTAACGGCATGTCGAAAGTTCGGATCGGATCGCTGCTGGCTTCCCACGCCCAGGATAGCGTCCATATTACGAACGGCTTTTACAAGCTTCTGACCCTCTGCAATGGTGAATGTCAAAGGCTTTTCCAGGTACACATCTTTTCCCGCACTCACAGCATCTGTGGCCATGTGATAATGCCAGTGGTCTGGTGATGCAATTACAACTGCATCAATATCATGGCGTTCAAGCAACTCTTTGTAATTATCATAAACCTTTACATCGGCTTTTTCGTCACGTGCTTCATAATGAACAGTAACGTACTGCAGGAATCTTTCTTTCTTACGCCCATAAACATCCGCTCCGGCTACGACTTTTACACCTTCGACTTGGATGAAACTGCTCAACAGGTACAACGCCTGCCGACCGAGGCCAATGAATCCGATCCTGAGGGTGTCTGATGGGGGTGTCTTACACCCTGGGATAAGGGTCAGTCCGGCAACACCGAGAATAGATGTACCCAGGAATGCTCTTCTTGTAAATGTATTCTTTTTATTCATCTTTTGGGTTTTGAATGGGTGGTTGTATGAAGTTACCTGAACAAAATTAACGGAATACCGCAAAACAGGCAAAAAAACCACAAAAGGAATTCAGCCCACGACCGATCGCATAAAAGAGGATGAAACCTTTATATACTCTAGACGTAAAAGGTAGTTATAACTCTACTCTAACAATCACCTCAATGGAGAATTGTATGGTTTACCTCAGAAGGATAACTTTTATCCTTTTCGTATTATTTACCTTCCAAAACCTAATTTCACAAACCTATATCTTAAATCATTGTTGTCCGGTAAAACCGGATATTAGTTATTATTTTAATTTAACCATCT
>CAYOSB010000107.1:0-12808 GCA_964406495.1 uncultured Bacteroidaceae bacterium
ATTAAACAAGCTATCTTTTATCTTTTTTTGCACAAATCGCTCGATCTAGGTTAAATATAGGAGCCAGGGTGTAAAACAGCTCTAGTGGGTGCCTAGGGTGCCTTTAGTGTACCTTTAGTGTACCTTTAGTTAAAAATGTAGTAATTTGATAGTGAACATTTTATATTATTGTAGTATTTTCACAAATAATTATTAATCCGGTGGTTTTACAACAGGTGTATATGGTTAAATTCTATTTACAAAGTGGCAAATACACTCGAATTACATGCTTATTTATTTTAGTTTTAGTAGCATCATTAACTGCGAAAGCAGAAGACTCCCCAAGGTTGAATGAATGTACTTTTATTATTGCAGACTATTCTGATAGCCTGGTTGATTTACCACAACTGCAAAAAATACTGGAAGCTTTAGACTATGGAATTTGCATTTCAATAAATGATACAGTAGATCCTGAGAAGCTGGTTGTTCAGTCCAACAGTGAAGCTCCTGTTTATTTTTCTGAATTCATGCGACTTATTAAAAAAAGTATTAAAGCGAATCCGGATTTAATCATACCTGTTTTTTTAGAACATGATTGTTCGTCCTCTAAAATCAGTAAGGAAATCAATGAATTAATTGCACAGCGACGGGTGTTGTTTTTGCCGGACAATGTAAAATGGCCCCAAAAACATGAAATGCTGGCATCAAATCAACAGGTTCTGTTTTTTTCATTTCGTGAAACAGAAGATGATGAGGAAAATATAATGTATGCCTGGGACCATATTGCTGAATTTCCTGAATCTGCATCAGGTGATCCGGTATTTAATGGGAAGTACAAAAATGGTTCGATAACAGAGCCACTTCTTATGGATCGCAGTCTGACCCAGACACCAATGATTAACAGGACTGGATCAGAGCTATATAGAAATCCGTTGTACATGAATCACTATTATAACTGTTGGATGTATACCGGGAAAAAACCAAACTTCATATTTCTGTCCGGAGATCCGGGATTATTCAAGAATGTGATTCCCTATTTAAATTCATATAACCAGGTAAACGTAGAAGTAAACCAGAATGGTAAACCATTGGGTGAGCTATTCTGGAAATTTTCTCCAAAAACAGTTACGTACGGACTTTGTAATTTTCCTTATGCCCCTGGTGAAGAATTGCAATTGGAACCGGTTTATCCTGGTTTTTCATTTGAACCCCGGCGAATCCAGATCAACACAGTAAAAGAATCAAAGAAGAAATATGATTTTCGGGCAATTCCACTGAATGTGAAAACAAAGATGGAAGCATATTTCCCTTTTGACAATTCTATAGAAAACGTTATTACCGGGGACGTACCCCAAATTGCCGAGGGATATTTCTTTGAAAATGATCATCAAAAAGGAAGCGTGATATTCCTTAATGACACAAGTAAGATTGTTATTGACCCGGCAACAACATACCATCTCAGAAACAACAGTTTTACTGTCAGTGTATGGATGAAGCATACCAAATTGAAGTCAAATACAGAACACTATATCCTGGGTACGAATGAAACGGTTTACAGAAGGGGCTTAAGATTATTAATTAAGAAGTCAAAACCGCACTTTTCATTTTTTGGGAACGACACAGAGGCCCAACAATCACTTGCTGAAAATGAATGGTGCCACCTTGTATTCAGATACAATTTATTTAATGGAGAACAGGCTATCTTTTTAGATAGCAAAAAAATCGCATCAACTTTAAATATGCCTTCATTGCTGGGAGATTCAAATATAGTAGTTGGTAGTTTTGATGGAATGAACAGGTATTTTATAGGATATATGGACGACCTGGCAATCTGGAGCCGGGCCTTAGGCGATGAGGAAATAGCAAATATATATGAAGATGGAATACAAATTACAAAGCGAAATACAAAGGCCTGGCTTTTGGGTAGCTTTATACTCATTGTATTGTCAATAGGCCTTTATATCGTATACAAAAATATTCAACCAAAGAGGCGGGTAAATGTACCATTAATAAAACATGCTGAAGCAGTTGTCATTGATGAGGAACAGCCAAATACCATCTTGTTTTTTGGTGATTTTAAAATAACCAATATGCAGGGTGAAGACATAACGAACAAATTTACAGCAAAATCGAAGGAGCTGTTCCTTTTGCTTATGCTGCAGCCTACTAATAATAACAAAGGCATTACTACGAACGAAATTATTGAAATAATGTGGCCCGGAGTTATAAAAAGTAAAGCATTAAATAACAGGGGGTATTTATTCAATAAACTTCGGAAAACCATTGATGAATTAGATGGTTGTGAAATTGTCCTGGAGGATGGATACTGGAATATAAGTCTATCCCCAAAGGTTTACTGCGATTATTTAGAATTACAAAAACTCACACAAAATATAAAAGAATATTCACTACAGTCATTATCAAGTTATTATTCTTATGTGAAACGGGGCAGGTTCTTACATGGGATTGAGTATAGCTGGCTTGATAATATCAAGGGCAGAATTGCAAATGAAATCGTTGACATATTATTTCAATATACCAATATTTTACAGGAAAATGACCAGGCGTCGCTTTTACAAGAAGTCACACAAAGAATATTAAGTGCCGATGATATGAATGAGCGTGCCCTGTATATGGAAATCTCAATGTTTATCAACCAGGGGAAAAGCAATCTGGCAAAATACTTATTCGAGAGCTTTTGTGCTAATTATCAGAAATTCTATGATGAAGCCTATCCATATGATTTTGATAAATTTCTACAGCTATCAGTTGAAAAACCTGATAAATTTGCTTAACAATTGTGCAGTTCAAACCCTCGGCTGCTAACTGAGGTAAGCTATCATCTCCGTATTAAGATAATATTTACTAATTATTAATCGATATTGTTTATGTTTGTTAACATACTTTTTAAGGTAACGCTTAATGCCACTAGAATGAAAGCCAGAACGATCGCCTCTGAACCATCAGCGATTGCACTGTTGCTTGTAATCCGATCAAAATAGGTTACAGTAATCAAACCACAAAAAGGATCAGCCAGTGATTTTCATTATCAAGGCAGCTGATGAATACTTATAGAAATGAAATACAACGCGAGGATATACATTGTGTTGATAAGCTTATTTTTCATATGTATCCCGACCAATAATCTTTATGCGAGCGAATACGCCAAGGAGTATAAGTTATTAGAGGTCTATCTTGAAGAGAATGGTTTAATTCCCAGTACCTATAGTATTAGTCAGGATTCAACAGGATTCATTTGGTTTGGAACAAACGAGGGTCTGTTCAGGTATGATGGAAGAAGATTAAAGGGATATCTTCACACAGATTCAGAAAATTTTATACGTAAGAGGATAAACCAGATTATTCCCTCAGGAACCACATTGTGGATTATCGCCGAAAATGAACTTTACAAATTTCATACGATTAATGATTCTATCATTCATTGCTTTAGCAACCCTGAGAACAATACCAATCTTTTGGAATTCCGGATGGATAAAAAGGAAAATCTGTGGATCCGGACTACAGAGAGTTTTTATGTATTGAAGTCAGTTTGCGATTCAATGGCCATATTTGAAGTATTTGAGGAAACTAAGCAGCAATCAGGAAATCTTACAGGAATTCAGGTTGATGAAACAGGGCAGGCCTGGATGATGACAGCAGATGGTATTTATCCTGTCAGTTATACAAATGAAAACCTTGTTACCATAGGGAAGAATCTACTTCCAAAAGAAAGAATTACAAATGAGCAATACCGTGAATTTGCCTTTAAAGATGATTACCTGTTTGTAACCACGAAGAATGATTTATTGATTTATCGAATAGAACAAAATGGGGATAACTACTCTGCAATTCTTTTCAAACACATTCCGGATGAGATCATCTTCCCCCAGACGCCACAAAAAGAGTTAAGCCTGGTTAATATCTACGAATTTATTATAGACAATAATTATAATGTTCTGCTAGATACCGAACTGGGTCTGGTAATGATCAATTCTTCCATTCAGGATGATGCATCCATCCATGTCATTAATCATAAATCCGGGCAGAATATTTTATACGTCGCATCGATGTTCCAGGATAAAATGAATAACATTTTTGTGGGTTTGGGAGAACAGGGAGTAGGATATATAAACCTGGATAATCGGGAATTCAAGATGATCAACTACCCCATATCAGCAGGCGGAGATAACTCAGGATATAGTTCACCGGTAAATAACTTAATAGAAGATAAGGAGGGAAATATTTGGTTTTCATCCCTATCTCTGGGTCTTTTAAAATATAGCCCGAGCGGTACAGTTGAACATGTTTTAAAGACTGAATATGAAAAGGAGCTGGAAATATCCGATTACAGGATCCAGGATATGGAATATGGTAAGGGGGATCAGATATATATAGCCACTTTTAGTGGATTGGATGTATTTTCCATCGAATCTGGAAAGGTTCGCCCAATGTATTTATCAAATGAAGATCCCCTTTCCCAGGTCATATTGGACCTTGCAATCGACGATTGGAACAGAGTCTGGACCCTTGTTGAAAATCCCTACGGACTACACAGGATAAGCTACCAGGAGAAAAGAGCCAGCAATCCACTGGTTGAGGATATGAATTATTTGTATTCCTTTTCCAAGGATTCTTCATTTAGAGAGACGAACAGGCTTTTTTATAATTCAGGCGGTCAAGAGTTATTAATTTGCCAACCAAGGGGATTGTGGCGAATACGTTTCGATTCAACAGGAGAAATCTATTCAAATATTTACTACGAACTTGCAAAATTGGATCCGAGAGGGTCATATGAAACTTTTTTTATTAACGATATTGCTTTTGGTGAAAATTCAAAATATTACCTGGCTACAAATGGTCAGGGACTTATCCTTGTTGAGTTGCTTGATGAAATAGATAAAGAAGGCTATGGGGTGTATGAGTCTGACTACCTGACAATGGATGACGGTCTTCGGTCAAATTTTATTAATTCAGTACTTATTGATGCTGATGGCTTTATATGGATTGCCGGTCGTGGATTGATGAGGAGGGACATGAATACGGGAGATATAATTGACTACTCAAATGTAAGACATATTTCCCAAACCTTGTTTATTCAGGCATCAGCGATCAGAAGCAAGGATGATAAGTTATATTTTGGTTCAACCAACAGCGTGATATATATAGATCCCTCAGGCTACAAGGATATCAGGCCATTAATAAAGCCGGTAATTACTGATATTAAGGTAGGAATGCATGAACTGGCCACGAATAAATCCTTACACAAGAAAGATATTTATCCGGATAAGGAAATAGCATATTCAAGCGAGCTCAGGTTGAATTATAGCCAAAATGGATTTGTAGCCGAATTTGCCGGACTGAATTTTTTAGATCCGGAGCTGGTTAACTACCAATTTATGCTTTCTGAATTTGACGAGGATTGGATCCAGGTAAAAAATAGTGCTTCGTGCTCCTATACAAACCTGAAACCAGGTACCTATGATTTAATGGTTAGGGTATCGGGGCAAAATGGCATTTGGAATCCCGTTCCGGCAATACTGACAGTAAGGGTATTGCCTCCTTGGTACTTTCATCCGTTGGCTTATTTGTCCTACTTCCTTTTATTTGTGGCTATAACTATTATTATCGTTAGATTAATCATTATACGACAGGGTATGATCCTGAATAAAAAACTCTACGAACACAGAATACAACTATTTACAAATATCTGCCACGAATTACAAACGCCGATCTCATTAATCACTTCTCCCCTGGAAGATTTGATGAAAATGAAACTATCGGCTGAAGCTACCCGATTAGTCAGTTTGGCGAATAGAAATTCGAAGCGGATTTTTGCTTTGAACAACGAATTAATGGAGGTGAGGAAAAGCGAATCAGGCAATTTGCAGGTAGTTTATGAACAGTCAAACGTAAATGCTCTAATCAGGAAAACGGCCGATTTATTTATTCCTGTCTCCAATGAATTGGGAATTGAATACAATATAATCATCCCTGAAGAGGAAATTTGTACGTATATAGACCACGAAAAAACAGTGAAGATAATTATTAACTTACTGTCAAATGCCTTCAAATTTACTAACCAGGGAGGCGCTGTAACAATTTCTCTTTTAGGTCCTTCAGAACAGCATTCGCCTAATACATCCATGAACAACCAGTTTATTATACCATCACAGATCAAGACTGGTGAATTCGTAACTGTCTCTATTTTGGACACTGGAAGAGGGATTCACGAATCCGATCTTTCGAAGATATTCAGCAGGTTTTTCAGAAGTGAATCGTCTGACAGAATAGGAAGAACTGGGTTTGGCATCGGTCTCTCCATTGTAAAAAATCTTGCAGAGCTCATTCGGGCGGAGCTTGTTGTTGCAAGTAAACCGGGTATAGGATCTGAGTTTACGGTAAAATTCCCTATTGAAGACCATCAATTAAAAAAGGAAAAAGGAAAGGAATTGAGTGAATCGCTGCAACAGGAATTCCTGACACTTGAACACAATATTTTGATTGAAGAATTTCATCCTAATCATACAGAAGAAAATATTGATTTAGAGGTGAATATGATTAATAGAAACCCTATCCTTGTGGTTGAGGACAATAAGGAATTGCTGGATTATCTTGCACACAGACTTTCCTTGTATAACTATAAAATTATCAAGGCTGAAAATGGTGTTGTGGCCCTGGAGCAGTTGGAATCAATTAATCCGGAACTTATCATAACAGATTGGTTAATGCCAGATATGAACGGACTTGAGCTGATCAGGAAGCTCAAAAGCAATCCGGAAACCACCCATATCCCGGTTATCATGCTTACCAATAAATTTGAAATAGAAAATAATCTAAATGCAACTATCGCAGGAGCTGATTATTATATAAGCAAACCCATTAATATGGAGTTCTTGCTTGCTAAAATCAGGACGATTATTGATCATAGCCAGAAACTCAAGAGAAGGTTCGCGAGAGATGTATTCTTTGATGTCAAAACAAATGGATTAAGTATATCGGACAGGGAATTTCTGGATAAGGTCGTAAAACTAATTCTTAATAATGTTGAAAATCTTGACTTTGATAGTAAATCCATATATTCAAGTATAGGGATGAGTAAATCTCCCTTTTATGACAGGATCAAAGCACTTACGGGGCAATCACCGGCAGATTTTATCAAGACCTTAAAATTGAAACTGGCAGCGCGGATACTCATAGAAGAGGGAATTTCCGTTCAAGAAGTTACATACCGAGTAGGGATTGAGAACCAATCGTACTTTTCGCAGATCTTCAAGAAACAATTTGGTAAATCTCCTTCAGAATTTGTCAAGTCTTACAGTGCTTCCTGAAATATGCTCTAAATTCAGAGACCCTGCCAGCATATAATACCATGATTGTCCTTTAATGGCCGCTTCCGTAGTGATAAGTCATTTATGAGGGCTTCAGCCTGACGTGCTACGGATCTGGCATATTGTATTTACCGGGCTTAGTGGCATATAATTCCTTAAATAATAAAAAGAAGACCAGGGGAACAATGCTTTTTGAAGAGGCATGCTAATTTTACTTCAAAAAGTATTAATAAAAACAAAATCGCATGCGGTCAACATATACATTTACAGCAGTTCTGGTGATTATTCTAACCTTCGTTATATCCTGTAATAACAAAAATAACAATTATCAATTTGGGTGTTTCCCTGAGGAATACCTTCCTGAATACATCACTCCCCTAACACCCTACGGCCAACGCGTGGAGTGGGCGCTTGACAGCAAAGGTGTTTATTTTGTAGACAGCGCCGGAGGAAATGTATTTTACTCAGATATTTCCACAAGGAAAATCACTCAGATTACAGATGCAAGCATGCATCCTGAAGGTCAGGGTTACTACCGTGTATTTGCACTATCGAATGGTGATTTGCTGTTTACCTGTGGACCGGAACGGCATGATGCCTATGCTCAGATCATGAAAAAGGAGAGTGGTAAAATTCATCAACTGAATGTTAAGATGGATGAAGGACCAACCATTTCCCGGAAGGATATGAAAATTCTCTGGACACCCAATCAGGATGTAATCTATTCCGGACTGATAGTTACTAACGATGATTCGTCGGCTATTGTAAACAGAAAACTGCTTATTGATAATGACTCGGTAATGGTGGATGGTATAAAATTCGACGGGCTCTTTCTGGAATCGCAGAATTTTATTCCTCCTGATGAAGAAGCATTCACCTGGACTCAATATTGTAATACAAAAGATGGTTTATTTAGCAGCGAAGTGATGACATATAACCTTATTACTGATAAAATTACCAATCACTCACAATCCCCTGATGAATACAGCGAGCCTGAAGGCATTTTTCCCGATGGAAAATCCACACTTATCGAATGTGATGCCCACAGTCATAAAGGAATGAAGTCTATTGATATTTACAGGATGAAACTGGATGGCAGTGGAGAAATTATGGATCGCATGACCCATTTCAATGATATTGAAGGATACAAAGGTTCCAATCCCGTTGTTAGTGACGATGGAAAATATATTGCTTTTCAGGCTGCATATGCCAAAGCAGATGCCGGTCAGGGCTGCGGCCTGTATTTACTTGACCTGGAAAAATTCAGGAGATCGCAGAACAAATGAGTACCGCTTTTCTCTTTCGCCTTGTATAATAGATCATACAAATAGGATTAACCGCACAAAGCAGAGTATATTCTTCCTTCTATAATAAAAGAAGGACTGGCGGAACAATGCTTTCCGAATAACCGAATTACATTTAGCTCGAAAAGTATTAACAAAACACATCACTAAAAATGAAAAAGCTTATTCCAACTATTTGTTTGTTCTGTTTATTACTATCTCACGTATCGGCTATTGGGCAAGATGTTATAGGTATAGAATATGATAAAACAATCTCTCAGGTTCAATTTGCTGTTGAAAAACTGCATCAGGCTCTAATAACACAGGGATATAAAGTGGGAGCTGAGAGGAGTGCAGGGATGATAACAATTAAGATTAATGAAAATCCCGATAGGCCTGAATCATTTTCCATAACTAAATCCGGTCGACGTAATATTGAAGTTGTTGGGAGCGATGCTGCGGGTGCAATGTATGGAGGATTAGAACTTGCTGAGTTAATCAGTATTGAAGGTTTCAAAGCAGTTGAGAATACGGAACAAAGCCCTTATATGCAAATGAGGGGTACAAAGTTCAATATTCCATTGGATGTTCGTACTCCAAGCTATTCAGATCCTTGCGATGCGGCACAGAACAACATTCCTGAGATGTGGAGTTTTGATTTTTGGAAGGAATATATAGATGCACTGGCCTCACATCGCTACAATTATATTTCTCTATGGAATATGCACCCTTTTCCATCAATGGTCAGGGTACCTGATTACCCGGAGGTGGCACTCAATGATGTGAAGCGTTCCCTGACGATCCGGAACAAGGAACTATATACTTTACAAGGTACGTTTTTCGATATCCCAGAAGTAATGGATCATGTTGAAACAGTGAAAGTAATGACCATTGACGAGAAGATCGAATTCTGGCGAAAGGTTATGGATTACGGAAAGCAGCGGAACGTTGATTTCTACATTGTTACCTGGAATATTTTTACCTACGGAACTGAAGGAAAGTATGGCATAACAGACTGTTATACCAATGAAATCACCAGGGATTATTTTCGTAAAAGTATCGAGCAGATGTTGATCACATATCCGGACCTTGCAGGGATAGGAATTACCACAGGAGAGAACATGCGCAAAGCCTCTACAGTAGTTCGTAATCCCAATAATATTTCCAGTGAGCTTGAGTATGGTAAGTTGGAAGAACCTTCCTTTAATGAAAAGATAGATTGGGTGTATGATACTTATGGAAAGGGTATTCTTGATGCTTTGGAAAAGGACCCAACACGTAAGTTCCGGTTTATTTTCAGGAACTGGATGGCAGGTCCTTCGGTTACTGAAACATTCGCACCGATAATTCAACATGAAAATATAGATTTCATTTTCAGTTTTAAATATGCAAAGGCTCATGTTTACGGGAGTATTGAACAGGTCTGGCATCAGAGTTTTGTTAAGAAAATCGGTGATATTAAAACGATATGGACACTCAGGAATGATGATATCTATTATTATCGATGGGGAGCACCCGATTTTGTCAGGGAGTTTATCCAAAACATTCCTTACGACGTCTCGCAAGGTTATTATTATGGTTCTGACGGCTATATCTGGGGACGTGAATTCCTTAGCCTCGAACCTGAAGAGGAGAGGGAGATAGAACTTAATAAACATTGGTACCAATGGATGCTCTGGGGCCGATTGGGTTATGATCCCCAGATTTCAAATAGCAGGTTTGAAGATATAATTGGAACACGATTCACAGATGTTGATAAAAGAAAACTTTTTGATGCCTGGCAACATGCTTCGATGATTTATCCACTTACCACTGGTTTTCACTGGGGAGAGCTTGATTTCCAGTGGTATATTGAGGCCTGTAAAAGCCGGCCTGAAAATGCACACACGCCAACAGGGTTTCACGATGTCAATCGCTTCATATCTTTGAATCCTCATCGTGGTACTGATTATATCTCGATTCCTGATTTTGTTGAGGCCGAAGAAGATAATGAGGAAATTGAAGGCACTACACCATTGGAAGTTTCTGAAATGCTGCACAAGCATGCAGATGCAGCACTGCTCTTGCTTGACGAACTGAACCATGGTGGAGACAAAGAGCTCAGGCATACCCTCGAAGATATTCTTACTATTGCTTACCTTGGTAAATACTATGCTCATAAAATAGCAGGATCGACTGAACTTGCCCGTGATAGAAGGCAATTCAGCTCTGAGGAACTTGCCATGGCAGCAGAATACTGGCGCAGGTATGCTTCTCACTCATTAGGACAATACCAAAATCCTTTGTGGACGAACAGGGTAGGGTTCTGTGATTGGAGAGAGATATATGAATCTGTGCTGGACGATATAAAAATTGTTGGGGGAAGACACCTTCCCAATTCAATAGACCATGCACCCAACGGGGCAGTAATAGATAACAATGAAAGAGGAAGATATTACTTCAAGGCACCTGATAGCGGTAAATATATTTTGGAAATAAAATATGCAATGGACGGTGGCCTGAATGAGCAGAGCCTTAAGGTTAATAATAAACAACAGGGCATTTTTACCTTCTGGAATACCGGTGGAAAGGACATATATGCCTGTGATCGTAAAACGATTGAATTGAATAAAGGAGAAAACGAGATCATTATAAATGGGGGAGAAGGTGCGGATGTTGTTTCGATAAATCTGATTACGACAGTAAAATGACACCCAACAGTGATTTAGTCTTCCCATGCAGTTTTTGGTACCTGTGCTTAAACCATGCCTGAACAGGATTCAATTATGACATCATAAAACCTGTATTACATGAAATCAAATCGTCGAAAATTTATAAAGAAGAGCATTGCCGGTGGATTGGCTGCCTCAGCTCTACCCTTGTCCTCTTGTGATATGGGATCAAAAAGCTCAGACTCCGGATTTAAAGTTAATCCGAATTACGCAAAATTGGATGAAATACTAAGTAAGCCTGTTCTCAAAAAAGAACTATTCAACAACCCGGTAATTATTGAATCACTTGAATTGATGAGATTCGAGGATAGCTATATTTGCCGGGTTCGTTCAACTGATGGAGCTGAGGGCATTTCTATAGCCCACTATGAAATTAAGAGATTATACCCGATCTTTTTAAGAAGCAAACCATTTTTGATCGGCCAGGATGCAAGAGAACTGGATAAAATAGTGGAAAGGATCTATATCTACCTTTTAAATTACAGGTTCAATGGTATTGCAATGGGAACACCTCTTGCAATAATGGAATTTGCAATTCTTGAAATGCTCGGAAAAATTGCAAACAAGTCAGTAGGTGAGTTGATTGGAGAAATACATCATCCTGAAGTCGGGGTTTATATAGCTACAGGAAAATGTGAGGTACCTTTGGAAGAGCATTTCGATCATATCAAAGAATCATTTGCTGAATATGATGTTAATGCACTGAAAATGAAGGTCGGCTACCAACATATCGGAACAAGGGACATTCATTATCCGGGAGTTCCCGGCAAAAGTGAAAAGCTGATACCTCTTGTACGTAAGCATTTTGGTGATGACATAACACTTTATGCAGATGCAAATGGCTATTATGATGTTGAAGGAGCTATAAAAATTGGCAGGATTCTGGAAGAATATAATTTTAGTTACTTCGAGGAACCTGTCATGTTTGATCATTTCGAAGACATAAAACAGGTTGCAGACCAACTTTCAATTCCTATTGCGAATGGTGAACAGGATTATAGTTTTGTGAATTTCAGATGGCTTATAGCAAATGATGGAATTGAAGTAGTAATGCCCGACAATTACTATTTTGGAGGATATATCAGATCGATGAAAGTAGCACAGATGGCAGATGCTTTTGGGAAAAAGATCATGCCGCATATGTCGAGTGGTGGATTGGGTTTTCTTTACAATATACACTTAGTTTCGGTTTGTCCCAATGCCGGGCCCCATCATGAATTTAAAGGATTGGAAACCCATGTGCCATTTGAATGTAAAACATCCCCTCTGAAGGTTGTTGATGGAAAAATTAAGGTACCAACCGGTCCTGGATTTGGTGTTGAAATTGATCCTGATTTCATTGCCAAACACGAAGTTTTGGAGAGATAAACCATACCAAAGCAGATGAAAAACCTTGCAAACTTATTTTTCAGACACGACAAACCGGAATCTGAAGCATTGCAAACAGAATAATTAATTACTGAAGTTTCCTAGTTGATAAATTGTTGATAATGAGGTAAATAAATAT
>CAYOSB010000108.1:0-12751 GCA_964406495.1 uncultured Bacteroidaceae bacterium
CATCGATCAACAATCCCAAGACTGTGCTGGCATATATTCGGCAATGAACTGGATAGTCTGCCTGAACTGGAACCAGCGGATCTCACCACTGAACTTTATCAGCTTGCAATTACGAACATTGCGGGAAAGTTGCAGGCGGAACGCCTGGATACAGAACTTGGGTTGTATGGGAGTTACAGTGAGATTCCTGACAGTCTGAAATTCAGTATCCTTTTCAATGAACTACCACTTCGCTGGAACCAGGAAACACGCTCATACAGGCATAATGGTAAAGTTGGTATAGGCATCATCGGAGATGTCCAGGTCAATAAGAAAGTAGATGCCTACGTTGAGTTCGTGGAAAGAGGTTCGGGAGATATTTTCGATATCTACCTGATGGTGGATGAAAACACCTGGTATTACATGGCCTATAGTCCTGGGGGATTCCAGGTGCTTTCTTCAAACCGGGATTTCAATGGACTGATTTTTGAACTACCGGACAAGGTGCGGAAGTTAAAGTCGCGCGGACGTCAACCCTCTTATATATATTCACTGGCATCGCAGCGCAGACTGGGATTGTTCCTTGAAAGGTTTCTGCTTTATGAAGAGACAGCAGGAGCAGAGTGATTGTAAAACAATTATTTTCTGATCGACCTGGGTCCGAGTTCAATCACATCGAGGTTTTTCACCCTGCTGCCGGAAATCTCAAAACGGATGGCTGTTCGTACTTTGTGCATTCCAAGATATCCGGAAGCTCCGGGATTGATATGCAGCAGGCCGTTTTTTTTATCGGGCATCACCTTCAGAATATGCGAATGGCCGGAAATGAAAAGATCCGGTGGATCCTTGCGGATCGTATCACGGACCCGTCGGTCATAGTTCCCCGGGTAGCCCCCGATATGCGTCATCCATATATCAATTCCTGCCCGGTTCAACCGCTGGTGTGCTTTGGTTTCGATCCTGATATCCTGGCCATCAATGTTCCCATATACTGCCACTATGGGTTTGAAATCCCTCAATGCATACAGGACACTGGTTTTTCCGATGTCACCTGCATGCCAGATCTCATCACATGTATCGAAGAAACCAAACAATTGATCATCAAGGAAACCATGTGTATCGGACAGGACACCAATTTTCATAGCCGGGTGTTCTTTTGGCCCGAATTTACTATTTTTGAGCCATAGATAGGTGCTATGGATGTTTTTTATCAACCAGATATTCAAAGTAGTGAACTTTTGCTTGATCCTGCAGAATCGAATCATTGTGCAGGTGTGATGCGTAACAAAACAGGCGACCGGATCAGCATTATTGATGGCAGGGGCGGATATTACGAAGCTGAGTTATTAAATGAGGACCGCAAAGCATGCCGTGTCAGACTTGTTTCGCGCAAGCAGATTATTCCACCCATTCCTTACAAATTGCATGTGGCGATTGCCCCGCCAAAAAGTATGGACCGTTTTGAGTTTTTTGTTGAAAAGGCAACAGAGATTGGGGTGACAAGCATAACGCCGGTCACTTGTCAGCGCTCTGAAAGAAGGAAACTACGCATAGACCGTGTTCAAAAAGTGGCGATCGCCGCGATCAAACAATCTGGGAAAGCCTATCTTCCCGAGATACGGGAAATGGAAAAATTTCATCATTGGATCTCCAGGGATCGTGCCGGTGCAAAATATATCGCACACTGCATGGACGGCAAAAGAACTGAACTATGGCATGCGCCGCATACCGAAGAGAATTGGATACTGATCGGGCCTGAAGGGGATTTCACCGAAGCAGAGACTTCTGAAGCAATTTCACGTGGTTTTCAGCCCGTATCGCTTGGGAGTCATACGCTCAGAACTGAGACTGCAGGAATTGTGGCGTGCACCTCGTTTTACTTAAAGATGAAAAGATAAAAAAAACCGCCCGGGGACGGTTTGTTATTTTATACTTCTAATCTTTCCATTGTTCTTTTTACCAGATCAACCCCGGGATCGACCTCCAGAAGATTCAGAAAGGCAGTGTAGTGCTCATCTTTCAGAATGTTTTCCTGATATGGAGTTAGAAGCATACCTGACGGTTTATTTAAGTCATCCACCAGATAAATAAGCGTAGAGGTTCCTGTCATAGGCAAACATTGGTTTGGTTTATCATGATGATAACGCCAGTGTCCACCCGATTATTGTATATTATTTACAATTTATGAAGCGGTGCTTATGAGGCCGTCAGGATCAGGTTGCGTTCGGTGATCATTTTCCGCAGGTTGATCAGTGCATACCTCATTCTGCCCAGGGCAGTATTGATGCTTACGCCAGTATGATCGGCAATCTCCTTAAAGCTCAATCCTCCAAAATGTCTCAGCAAGACTACCTCGCGCTGATCGTCAGGCAATTCGTTAATCAGTTTTCTCAGGTCCTTCCTGATCTGACTGCTCACCAGTAATTGCTCAATATTATCCTCAGCAAGCTTTTTGCTGTTAAAGAGATCCATTTCTGTATCGTCATTGGAGACCGAGTTCATCTGCTTTTCTTTCCTGAAATGATCGATGATCAGGTTGTGGGCAATGCGGATGACCCAGGAGAGAAATCTTCCATTGTCACGGTATTTCCCTTTTCTCAGTGACTGGATCACCTTAATAAAGGTCTCCTGGAACAGATCTTCTGCCAGGGATTGGTTTTTTATGGTAAGCAGAATGTAGGTGTAAACCTTTGTCCTGTGTCGATTTATCAACGTCTCAATACAAGTTTCATCACCATTGAGAAACGCTTGCACCAACTGCTGGTCGCTCAGTTTTTCTGTTTTCAAAGCTAATCTAGTATTGGTTCAGCGTACAGGTGTTTCGATAGGCTCTTTTTTTAATGATTACTTGTATATAATTTGCAAATAAGCGAAAAAATTTCTTTTTACAAAATGTATTACATTTGTTTCTCGCTAATAGGTTATTAAAATTCACAAATATTATGCCAACGATTTCTGATCAGGATATTTTTGTTAAAGGAGCCAGGGTGCATAATCTGAAGAACATTGATGTTAGCATTCCACGCGACCAGCTGGTAGTGGTGACAGGGGTTTCCGGATCAGGAAAGTCTTCACTTGCATTTGATACTTTATATGCTGAGGGTCAGCGCCGTTACGTTGAGAGTCTTTCTGCATATGCCCGGCAGTTCCTGGGAAGACTGGATAAGCCTGATGTAGATTATATCCACGGGATTCCTCCTGCAGTCGCCATCGAACAAAGGGTCAACACGAGAAATCCTCGGTCCACCGTGGGTACCTCAACAGAGATATATGATTACCTGAAACTATTGTTCGCGCGAATAGGAAAGACTATTTCACCTGTTTCCGGGCGCGAAGTAAAGAAGTACAATGTATCCGATGTCGTGGATAGTATCCTGGAATTTAAAGATGGAAAAAAGCTTGTGATACTGGCGACAGTATGTCTGAAGACGGATAGAGACCTGCAGTACCAGCTCGACATACTTGCACAGCAGGGGATGACGCGTGCCTTAAAGGAGAACAGCATGGTCGGTGTGGAGGAACTTGCCGGCGACGATGCCTTTCTGAATAGCGGAATTGTCCAGCTGGTAATAGACCGCGTGGTTGTTTCCAGGGGTGAGGACAACATCAGTCGCATCGGTGACAGTGTTCAGACCGCATTCCAGGTAGGACACGGTTATTGCAGGGTCTGGGATCCCGGGGAAGAAAAATCCCTGGACTTTTCAACCAGGTTTGAGCTGGATGGTATTACCTTCGAGGAACCGACGGAACACCTGTTCAGTTTCAATAATCCGCTCGGGGCATGTCCTGTCTGCGAGGGATATGGAATGGTAATAGGTATAGATGAAGACCTGGTAGTTCCCAATAAGGAAATTTCTGTGTATGACGATGCAATTGTTTGCTGGAAAGGGGAAAAGATGAAGCGGTGGAAAGAAAAACTAATTATGCACGCAGATGCGTTTGGTTTTCCCATTCACCAACCCTATTACAAGCTCAATGACGAACAGCGCAGACTGTTGTGGAGCGGAAACAGGTATTTCAAGGGATTGAATAAGTTTTTCGAACACCTTGAAAAAAAGAAATATAAGATCCAGTACCGGGTCATGTTATCCAGGTACAGGGGGAAAACCACCTGTCATGAATGCGGAGGATCCAGGCTGCGCAAGGAGGCATTGTATGTAAAGATTCATGACAGGACCATTTCGGAATTGGTTCAGATGCCTGTTTCCGATTTGCTCGTTTTTTTTGAAGGTTTTCAACCTGATGCACATGAACAGGAGATTGCAGGCAGGTTGATTTCTGAGATCAGCTCCAGGCTTCGTTTCCTGAACAACGTGGGGTTGACCTACCTTACCCTGAACCGCCTTTCGTCTACGTTGTCCGGCGGAGAGAGTCAGCGGATCAACCTGGCCACCTCCTTAGGCAGCAGCCTGGTAGGCTCGCTGTATATTCTGGACGAGCCCAGTATTGGATTGCATCCCCGTGATACCGGGAGGCTTATCGAGGTATTGAGAGCGTTGAAGGAATTGGGAAATACGGTACTGGTTGTTGAACATGATGAAGAGATCATGAATGCTGCCGATATGATTATAGACATGGGGCCGGAAGCAGGGAGGCATGGTGGTGAAATAGTCTTCCAGGGCAATCACCAGGAATTGCTGGAGGCACCGAAAGGGCTGACGGCAGAATACCTGAATGGAACCCGTTCCATAGAATTGCCCCGGCATCGGCGTAAGTGGAACAATTACCTTGAAGTACTGGGATGCAGGGAGAACAACCTGAAATCAGCAGATATCAAGGTTCCCTTACAGGTTATGACCGTAATCAGCGGGGTGAGCGGATCCGGAAAATCGTCATTTGTGAAGGAAATCTTATTTCCTGTACTGTCCAGGAAGCTGAAGGGTACAGGGGAGAAGCCGGGCAAGCATGATCTGTTCCGGGGAGATATTCACATGCTGGACCAGGTGGAGTTTGTGGACCAGAACCCCATTGGCAGATCCTCCCGATCCAATCCAGTCACTTATTTGAAAGCGTATGATGAAGTAAGGAAATTGTTTGCCGATCAACAGGCATCCAAAAATCAGGGATTCAAGGCGTCTCATTTTTCCTTCAATATTGATGGTGGTCGCTGCGAGGAGTGCAACGGTGAAGGTGAGATCCTGGTGGAAATGCAGTTCATGGCCGATGTCCACCTTGTATGCGAGCAATGCGGTGGAAAACGGTTTAAAGATGAGATACTGGGCGTTCGTTTTCAGGGAAAAAATATCTATGACGTGCTGGATATGACTGTCAACGAGGCGATCGAATTTTTTGGAAAGGAGGCCACCGGATTTCCGGTAAAAATTGCCAGAAAACTTAAACCATTACAGGATGTGGGACTGGGTTATATCAAACTCGGCCAGTCTTCAAGCACCCTGAGTGGCGGGGAAAGCCAACGGGTGAAACTGGCTTATTTTCTGAGCAGGGAATCAGATGAGTCGAAAGTGATTTTTATTTTTGATGAACCGACTACCGGGCTGCATTTTCACGATATTTCAATGTTGCTCTCAGCTTTCAATGCCCTGATTTCCAATGGACATACGGTACTGATCATTGAACATAACCTGGAAGTGATCAAATTGGCAGACTGGCTTATTGAATTGGGGCCGGGTGGTGGTGAAGATGGGGGCTCGGTCATTTTTACAGGTACTCCTGAGGAGATCATTGCAGTTTCCGACTCACCTACAGGAACTTATCTGAAACAGAAATTAAAATAAAAAGCCGGACACTGGCCCGGCTTTTATGGACAATTTATATTAAATGTCAGTCATCTTTGAACCCAAACATGATAGCCACACATCCTTCTGCAGGTTCTACTATATTCTCACCAGCAACGGGTACTTTAACAACGATTTTGAGTTGCTGGCTTGATTCAAGACGAAAATCCCATTTCCATTCATAATCTTCGTACCTGTTGTTGTAGAGAACCTTGCCATTGCTGTCCACAATCTTAAACTCAATATCACTCAGGTTGCCTGCTCCACATACTCCGATCCGGTAGTCAGTATCGGAATAAAAAGTTTTGTACAGTTCAGCTTCTTCACCTTCTATCAACAGTGCAGCATGGTAATTACCATCGTGCTGATAGGGGGTGAGTCCGACTTTACATATTTTTTTTGCAAATTGCTTACATTGTGCATTTGCAGATGTTGGCAATGCTACCAAAAGTGCAACAAGAGATACTAGAAGTATGCCTTTTCTCATCATGATATTACATTTAGGATATATAGCTGTTTCTTAATTCTGTTATTTTATTTACAAGCTCGTCAAAAATCGGTTTTGTCAGGTTGTGTGATGAACTTGACTTCAGAGTTGTCACATTGGTCTCAGGGTCAACCACGGGAGTGTTTTCTCCCAGTGTGATCTCGATTTTATCAAAGGTCGTTTTCAGATTCTGAACATCTGCCAACACCTTGCTTGCATCCGGATCATCTTCAGCTTCTTTCAGCAGGTTAATCATGAAATCAACCGATAATTTCTGATCAATAATACGTTCAACAATCTTGTTATTCTCTATAGGATCATTTCCCACCTGCTGCGTAGCAATATAGAGTCCTTCCACCCAGCCTCCGACGAGAATGATCGTGGCCGTGCTTTCAAGACCACGTTCCTTCAGATACGAACTGGAGTTCAATAATGTTTCAGAAATGATATCAATAATGACCTCCCTGTTATTGATGTTGTCCTCGAGGCGCTGGATTGTTTCTTCATTGATCGCGTCAAGAATATTCAGCCCGTCAGCCATATTTTTTGCCACTTCAATATAACTGAGCGTTGCCTGCGACTGGTTAAAAAGACTGGCATAGCTGAGGTCAGTTGTATAGATTCCGAGGTTCAGCGCCATGTCCAGGTTGGTAATATATCCGGACTGATTTTGTATGGGATTCAACAGGCTTTCATCGTATGTAGCTCCTGCGCTGTGCAGTATCTTTGCCGTTTCAATGGGTGAAGGCAGTGAATAGAAGATGCGTTTGGCAGTTTGCAGCTTCTGCTGTGTTTCATCATCCATAACAGCCATGAATTCCTCCTCTTCAGCATTTCCATCACTGGCTTTTTTGGTTCCGGAATTGCAGCCGCTAATACCGGCAGCAAGGAATAAGGTAAGGAGGATCAGAACTTTTCCGGAATCTAGAAGATTTTTGTTCATAGGGATTAGGTTTAGTTTTTCTGATCTAGGACTTCTTAGTGAAGTAAAATTAACACTTTTTTTTTAATTTCAAAAAGCAGTTAAGTGCGCTCAGATACCAATAAATACAATGGTTTCAGTAATAATAGGATGGTAACGAAATGGGATTCCTGCCTGTAGATAACTCATTAAATCACTTCGTCCGGGCGCGTTAATGAAGAAAAAAAAACCACAGAAAATTTTCTGTGGTTTTCATAATCAATATGTTATATGATTCAATATTCCTTTGATGAGATCAACTCCCCACGTTCGTTCCATGAATTCCAGGTACCGGTTCGTTTTCCGTTTTCATACTGCATCTCTACACGCTTGGTACCATTGGAATCCCAGATAACCCACTTGCCGTGTTTTTGATCATCCTTGTAGTTGGCAATAGCTGTAAGATTTTCATTTTCATCGTATTGCACCCATGTTCCATCCAGCTTTCCCTGCTCGAAAGACCGTACCTCTGATATTTTGCCATTATCGGAAAGTAATTTGTACACACCATCCAGCGTCTCAGCATTCATTTCCTGGAACTGACTCGCCAGGAGTGTCTGCTCCGGTTTTCCCTGATTTACATCATTACTTGCAAGAATCTCATCTGTATTCTGCTGTGCATGTAATGATCCTGCCAGCAGGATGAATGCGATAGTGTATAGTGTTTTCATGGCCGTATTATTTATGTGTACCTGTATTAACGTCAAAGTTAAGCAAAAGTTAACAAATTCGTGTATCTTTCAATGTTAAATTTTTAAAATATTACTTAAACGCCAGTAAAACAATTAAATACAACTTAACATTAACTTAACATTAAATTCGGGTGCTGTATGATTCAGGTTGAATCTTTGCTGACGTTTGTTTGGTAGTACTTACAGACATGGGTCAGTCCGCAGGAGGCACATTTGGGTTTCCTGGCAAGACAGACATACCTTCCATGGAGTATAAGCCAGTGATGTGCTTTGTGAACCAGTTCTTCAGGAATATATTTGAGCAGTTGTAATTCAGTATCAAGCGGTGTTTTCGATCCGGTGGTCAACCCTATCCTGGCAGCTACCCTGAAAACATGGGTGTCCACTGCCATAGCCGGTTGCTGATATGCCACCGAAAGAATCACATTTGCTGTTTTCCTCCCGACACCCGGGAGTTTCTGGAGGTCTTCCAGGTTGTCGGGGACGGATCCGGAAAATTCATTGACCAGCGTGCGTGCCATTCCCACAAGATGTTTTGCCTTGTTGTTGGGATAGGAACAGCTTTTGATATATTCGTATACCTCTTCAGGTTCGTGGCTCGCAAGGAGTTCTGCAGTTGGAAATTTTTTGAAGAAGGTATTTGTAATGATGTTGACGCGTTTATCGGTGCATTGGGCAGAAAGGATCACAGCTACGATCAATTCATATGTATTCCGGTATTCCAATTCTGTTTCTGCAATGGGCATATGTGTTTCGAAATAGTCGATCACCTCCTTGAATAATTGTGCTTTTTTCATCTCTACAGTCTCTATTCCCGTTAATTAGGAAACAGTGTTTTCATTTGAATTTTAATTTTTATCTATAACAAAGATGTCTAATTAATTTAAGAATTTGCTAAAAAAACACTGTCATTGCTTATAATCTTTGTATTTATAAATATTTATAACTAGGTTTGCACTTGAATATGATGAAGACGACTTTCGGTACATATTATTTCTATTTTTTTGATCTCAGGTAATGTGGTCGGGATAGTTTTATGGATGTACCCGGCGCATGCGTCGGGTATTTTTGTTTAAGGACTTTTCTGCCGGAATGATTGTCATTTATAAAGATGAGTAATAATTTTGATCCTAATTTGATCAGGCATGAAGAAAATAGCTATCCAGGGAGGGTATGGAGCTTTCCACGAACTGGCAGCCATTAAATATTTTGGGAGCGAAGAGATCGAGATCCTGCCTCGTGATACGTTCAGGGACATGCTGAGTTCGATCAAAGAACAGCGTTCTGATTTTGGGATCATGGCGATTGAAAACTCGCTTGCAGGCAGCATCCTGCCGAATTATAACCTGTTAAAGGAGACTCCCATGCGGGTGATCGGTGAAGTCTACCTGCGCATCAAGCAAAATCTTGTCGCCTTGCCCGGTACGGAGATCAGTGGTATCCGCGAAGTATTTTCACATCCCATGGCCATCCTGCAATGCAAGGAATTTTTCAAAAAGTATCCACACATCAGGCTGATTGAAAGTGTCGATACTGCACTCAGCGCAAAGGAGATAAGTGAGATGAAGATTTCAGATGCCGGCGCAATAGCAAGTCGTATTGCTGCAGAAAAATACAACCTGAACATACTTGCCGAAGGGATTGAAACCAATAAGATGAATTATACCAGGTTTCTGATCCTGACTGAAAACGGGAATGAGATCGAAAAGGAGAAAGTAAACAAGGCTTCCATACATTTTGCCCTTGCGCACAAGATTGGGTCACTTTCCAAGATCCTGTCCATATTTTCCTTTCACGAGATCAACCTGGCCAAGATACAATCGATGCCCATCATTGGAAAAGATTGGGAATACCAGTTTTACGTCGATCTTGAAGTGAATGATTATGATATGTATAAAAAAGCGCTCGAATCAATCAAGCCTTTTACCTCAGGTCTGATGATCATGGGTGAATATGTTAAAGGAGAAGTTTATTTTGATTAATGATAACAGAATATGGTTGTTGATGTAGATTTAAAACCGTTGACCCTGCATGGGCTGGATAAAAGGCGGCCGCTCATCATGGCAGGTCCCTGTAGTGCAGAGTCTGAAGAACAGGTATTGAATACAGCCCGGCTGATTGCAGCGATGGATATTCCTGTCTTCCGGGCAGGGATATGGAAACCCCGTACCCGTCCCAATGCTTTTGAAGGCGTGGGGTCTTTAGGTCTTCCCTGGTTGCAGACAGTGAAGCAGGAAACCGGCATGCTTGTTTCCACCGAGGTGGCAAATGTCAAGCATGTGTATGAAGCACTTAAATATGGAATCGATATCATCTGGATCGGGGCCAGGACCTCTGCCAATCCTTTTGCGGTGCAGGAAATTGCCGATAGCTTGAAAGGGGTGAAGATACCTGTGTTTGTAAAAAACCCGGTGAACCCGGATGTGGACCTCTGGATCGGGGCCATTGAGCGGATCAACCAGTCAGGGATTGAACAGATTGCGGCGATCCATCGCGGATTCTCAAGCTATGAAAAGTCGATCTACAGGAATGCGCCCCACTGGCAGGTGCCCATTGAGCTCAGGCGCAGGATACCGGACCTCCCCATTATTACAGATCCAAGCCATATTTGCGGAAGCAGGGACCTTATCTACGATATCAGTCAGAAAGCGATGGACCTCAATTTTGACGGATTGATCATTGAGACCCATGAGCAACCCGACAAGGCGTGGAGCGATGCCAAACAGCAGGTAACGCCGGAAGGGTTGAAAAATGTGCTGGACAGGCTCATTCTGAGGCGGCCTGATGTGGACGAGGAAATGATGCTTACACTGGCAGTGCTTCGGGATCAGATCGATAAACTGGACGATAAGCTGATCAACCTGATCGAAGAACGCATGAAGGTAGTGGAGGACATCGGCAATTATAAGAAGGAAAACAACATTACAATCCTGCAGAACAAGCGTTGGGATGATATGCTCAGAAGCCGGCTGATCCTTGGTGAAAGGAAAGGGCTGAGTGAAGATTTCATCAGTAAATTGTTCCGGGCGATCCACCAGGAATCAATCAATAAGCAAACGCATATCATGAACGATGAATAGCAGCAATGCCTGAAAAACACTTGCATATCAACGGACACGAAACTGCTGTAGTTATTGGTTACGGATTGACAGCAAGACTCGATGCTTTTGACAATTCGAGGCTGGTTTGCCTGGTGGACGAACAAGTATATGCATATCATAGTGATAAGTTCAAGGGGAGACAATGCATCCTTATCCCCCAGGGCGAAAAGCATAAAAGCCTGGCTTTTGCTGAAGAGGTAATGCGTCGGATGATAGCAATTGAAGCAGACCGAACTTCTTTCCTTGTGGGGATAGGAGGGGGGCTGGTTACAGATCTTGCCGGATTTGTTGCGTCAACATTTATGCGGGGCATTTCGTTCGGATTTATTTCGACTACCCTGCTGGGCCAGGTAGATGCCAGTATTGGCGGTAAGAATGGAGTAAACCTTGATGGGTTTAAAAATATGATCGGAGTCATTCGCCAGCCGGAGTTTGTCTGGTGCGACCTTTCCCTGTTGGAATCACTACCTAAAAATGAACTTGTATCGGGTTTTGCAGAAGTGATCAAATATGGGGCAATCAGGAACAGCAGTCTGTTTGAATTCATTGAGCATAACCATGCGAAAGTGCACGCACGTGATCCGGTGGCGCTTGAAAGGATCGTTTCTGATTCAGCAGGTATCAAGATCGATATAGTATCGGCGGATGTATTGGAGCAGGGTGAGCGGAAATTGCTTAATTTTGGACATACCCTGGGACATGCAATAGAAAAGATTTCCGGGAGGTTGCATGGAGAGGCCATCGCCATAGGCATGGTGCTCGCAGCCAGGATTTCGGTAAATCTCGGATTCCTGGAATCAGCTTCTGCCGACAGGCTTGAAACACTGATCTCAGCAGCAGGATTGCCAGTGCGCACTGAAATTGACCGGGAGGAACTGTTCAATACCCTGTTGAAAGATAAAAAGCGTTCCGGTAAGGACATACACTTTATACTCCTGCGGGAAATAGGAGAAGCATTTATTCATAAGATGCAACTGGATGCATTAAGAAAGGCGATCTATGATCTGTATTAGCATTGGAAAAATAGGAATGATCAACGAGATTAACCTGGTCAAGCCTTCACTGGTGGAAGTACGGTATGACCTGGTAAGGAAACCACCGAAGATGGTTGCAGAGGAATTGAATGATACTATTCTCCAGGTAGCAACCTGCAGACCCGGGATCATACCGGATAAAGAGCGAATGGTGATATTAAAGGAGGCCATTGACCTGGGAGCCGTGTATGTGGATGTTGAATCAGATGCTGACATGGAATTTATTGAAGAAATTATAAAATATGCAAAACAGAAAAGGGTCCATGTGATCGTTTCTTATCACAATTATGACGCAACTCCCGGACCAGAAGTATTGAAGCAGTTGTTGCATCAGTGTTATGCTGCCGGCGGAGATGTGGCCAAGATCGCCTGCCAGTCGAATAGCCCTGAAGACAGTGCCCGTTTACTGTCATTATATGCTGAACAGGGAAGGAAGATCGTGATCGGTATGGGTGAACATGGAAGGATTACACGTCTTGCAGCCAGCCAGTTGGGTGCCGAGTTTACCTTTGCATCCCTCTCAATGACAGATGCCACTGCACCGGGACAACTCACATATGGTGAGCTGAAATCACTCGAAAAAACATTAAACAGAGCGTGACGCATGAATGCATTCGGAAAATTATTCAGAGTAAATATTTTTGGTGAGTCACACGGTCACCTGGTGGGGATAGTTATGGATGGTATACCTTCCGGGATCCCTTTTTCCGGGGAGGACCTGCTCGCGGACCTGCACCAGTCCCAATCGCGTGGCGGCGTCAA
>CAYOSB010000109.1:0-12742 GCA_964406495.1 uncultured Bacteroidaceae bacterium
CCGGAAATCTATTATGGGGAGCTGCCCGACAATTATGTATTGGTTAATTCCGAAGAAAAGGAATTTGATTATCCCAGCGGGGAAAAGAATATTTACACCAGGTATACCGGTGAAGGTGGCGTGCAGATCGCTAATTTCTGGCGCAAGCTGCTCTATGGCTGGCGATATGGTGGTACCCGGTTCCTGCTTTCAGGATATCCTACCGATGAGAGCCGGATCATGATCCACCGACAGATCATCGACCGGGTGAGGACCATCACACCATTCCTCTATTTTGACAACGATCCGTATGTGGTGATCGCCGAAGGAAAGATGTACTGGATCATAGATGCCTATACCTCTTCCTCCAATTATCCATACAGCGAACCGTTCTACTCCTTCGATGATTCCAGGTACCTGCTGAACAGGAACAATCCCGGCAAATCCAATGAGAATCTGCTTGGGGCCAGCTTGCAGCGGGACAACTATATTCGCAATTCAGTGAAGATCGTAGTGGATGCATACAACGGGAAGACAGATTATTATATTTTCGAGGAAGATGATCCGCTTATAAAGGTGTATGACCGCATCTTCCCCGGACTGTTTCAGCACAAATCAGAGATGCCTGGTGCACTGAGGGAGCACGTCCGCTACCCTGCAGATATGCTGCTGATGCAAGGATTGGTCTATGCCAAGTACCACATGACTGATCCGACGGTGTTCTACAACCAGGAAGACCTGTGGGTCAGGGCCACGGAAAAGTATTACAACAATGTGCAACCGGTCGAACCCTATTACATCATGTGGGAACAACCCGGCTCCGACGAAATGGAATTCATTTTGATGATGCCGTTTACACCAAAGAACAAACAGGTGATGATCGGGTGGATAGCCGGTATGTGCGACGATGAAAATTACGGCAGGTTCCTCTCCTACCAGTTCCCCAAGGAAAAACGGGTGCTTGGAACGCAGCAGGTAGAGACCAAGATCGACCAGGACTCCTTTCTCTCCGGTCAGCTGACCCTCTGGGACCAGCGGGGTTCGAATGTGATCAGGGGGAATGTACTGGCCATCCCGGTCAACGGTACAATCATCTACGTGGAGCCCATCTACCTGCAATCAGAAACCTCTGCCTATCCTGAACTGCGACTTGTCACCGTAATGCACAACGATAACCTGAGCTACGCAGAAACCTTTGAAGAGGCATTAAATAACCTTTTCACAGATGCCGAAGCGGAACTGCCCGCAGGACCGGGCGCTGTGGAGCAGGGTGTTGACGAGTTGATCAGGCGTGCCAACGAGGCCTTTGAGAACTACCTGCAGCTCACGCAGCAGAAGAAATTCAGCGAGGCCGGAAATGAGATGCAACAACTGGAAGAAGCACTGCGTCAATTGTCTGAAAGAACGCAGGAAACAGCGCCAGAGTAAGCTGCCGGGAAGATTTAAAACCGGGTCTTGTACCCAGGGGCTCGTTCGTTGATGAGATTGCGTTCCGTGCGTTGATGAAATTACGTTCAGTTCGTAGACGAGATTGCGTTTTGTCCATTGATGAGATTGTGCCCCGGTAATAGAGGAAATTATGTTCCGGTCGTAGAGGAAATTGCGTCTCGCCCGGCAAATTTGTCACAAATATTTATACAAAATACTAATACAGAATAACATGAAAACAGAACTAATCCTGCTTCTCCACGTTGTTATTGCCTCAGTCCTGGCGGGACTGGTAGGATTCGAACGGGAAGCGGGTGACAAACCGGCAGGGGTGCGGACCAACATGATGGTGGGCGGGTCTGTAGCTTTGCTGGTCATGCTGGGCGAAGTGATTGTAACGCATTTCAGGGATGCCGGGCTTGCCGATGTGATCAGCGCAGACCCTACCAGGGTGATCCACGCGGTCATTGTAGGGATCAGCTTTATCGGTGCCGGGATGGTCCTGCAGATCGCCAAAGAACACAAGATCAAATACCTGACCACTGCAGCTACCATTCTTTTCTCATCAGGCATCGGCATTGCTGTTGCGCTGCGCCAGTACTACCTGGCCGTGGGTGTAACGCTTTTTATCCTGTTCATCAACTACCTGATGGGACAGATCACACGAAAAATGAAAAAAAAGCGCTAAAAAACCCCGGTACAATTTTATCCATATATGTATTGTGCAGCTGAACTTTGTACTCTGCTGGTGATCTACATACTTTGCAGGTGATCCCGGTACTTTGTGGGTGGTAGACTTACTTTGCACTTGAACTTTGTACATTGTGGGTGGTCGACATACTTTGCGGGTGATCTACGTACTTTGCAGTTGTTCTACGTATTTTTCAGTTGTTCTACGTACTTTTCAGTTGTTCTACGTATTTTTCAGTTGAGATAGCAAAAGGCTTTTCGGTGTTACAAGCCTGACTGCGCACTTTTCCGCCGTACCAGTTCAGAAAGGGCCAGGCCCGAGATCACGAAGGAAAGGAACAGGTAAAAACCGGTCAGCAGCTGTGTTCCGTTCGTGGTGAATACCTCCACCGGTTCCGCACTCCCGGCGAAGTTTTCCATCTGGTTGTCCACAATACAATTGAAAGCACTATAAACAAGGAAGCTAAAACCTAAAACCGGATCCTTCGGAGGTCCCACTTGGTGAATCCGTCGGGATCCTCGTTGGTCACATCTCGCTTGTTGTAGTAATACAATTCACCTTCAGGTGTGAAAATCAGTTCGAAACACTGACCGGCAACTCCTTCTTCATGAGGTCCGACATGGTGGAGGAAGAGGGTATTCTCCTCGGGTTCCTGGAGTTCTTCCATCATCTCTTCAGCGCTTATGATCCTGAAATGAAACGGGTATACGTCTTTGATGGCATTGGCAGTGCTGACCTCAGGTGCCAGGTGGTCCTCTCTGATCAACAAAGATTTGTTCTTGAACTTTCTGCCCTGGTTATAATAGGTCAACCCGAGCATGTTGATATGCGCACGCTTATTTTTCAACGTCCTGACGTGTCGTTGCACAAATTTGATCATGGCAGGAACGGCATAGGCATAGTTGGCCTCGTCATCGTTGGTATAGGAGAGTGGAATGCTGGCCAGTTCCGGCATGTGCTGCACCTCAGCTGCATTTTTTCCCATCAGGAGATTCAGATAATTGTACTGTACCCCTGCCGGATCATCCTCAAAACTTCCCTTCACCAATACCACGAAAGAGTATGTTGGATCGGTCCTGCGTTCCTCAAATTCCTTCTTTTCGATCACCTCATAATCCGTAATCTCCCAATATTTTTCCATAGCATCCTTCATCAGGATATTATATGAAATATACCCATCTTCCAGCACCAGGCAGGTAGTAGAGTTCATGAACATGCCGATCTCCTCGTCATCTGCAAGGTTAGATTGCCCATACACCATGGAATGCTGCATGACCATTACCCCTGCGATCAGCACGAAGGCCATCCGGGATAACATGTTGAATTGAATTCGTTTTCCTGATAATGTAGCTTTTTTATTGTTCATGATTAAGTATGTTTGGTTAAGTCATTTTTAATTCCGCCCGGGAGATCAACCAACTTTTAGCAAAAATCATTCCACGGAACAGCCGCTGGCAAGCTTCCTGCATGTTTACGAATAAAATCATCTTAATGTTACCTGGTTCGGATAAATTCTGGTAATCTGTTGAAGATTTATAACGACAGACCCGTGTTCATTATTTTTATGTATTTTTGAAAATGAACAGATTTTTTCATTTAAACTTTCAGTAATGATACGCAACTTCTTCTATGCACTGGCGATGCTCACCCTGTCAACTGTAAATGCACAAACAACCCTTCCCTCCTTCTTTGCCGACCACATGGTGCTGCAGCAGCAGACCGATGCCATGATTTGGGGGACGGATGACCCGAATACCAGCGTGACCGTCAGGGGTAGCTGGGGTGCCGAAACTTCAACCAGGACTGACAAGGAAGGTAAATGGATCGTAAAACTGAATACGCCTGAGGCAGGCGGGCCCTACACCATCACCATCCGTGGGAGCGAGAAAATTATATTGAAGGATATTCTGATCGGCGAAGTCTGGTTCTGTTCCGGACAATCAAATATGGAAATGCCGGTGAATGGATTCAACAACCAACCCATCACTGGCAGCAATGAGGCCATTCTGAACGGCCACAATGACCAGATCAGGTTCTTTACCGCCGAGCGCGATGCGTCGCTGGAACCCCTTGAGGATGTCACCGGCAACTGGCAAAGCGCAACACCGGCCTCAGTGAAGGAATTCAGCGCTACGGCCTATTTCTTCGGAAGAAAACTGCAGGAGATGCTGGATGTACCTGTAGGGTTGATCCACTCCTCATGGGGCGGGTCCAAAGCAGAAGCGTGGATGGATGAAAAAACGCTTGCAGATTTTCCCTCGTTAGAAATACCCCAGAAAATTACCGAATCCACCAAACTGAACCATACACCTACATTACTGTATAATGCCATGTTGCATCCCTTCATCGGGTATTCGATCAAAGGGATGCTCTGGTACCAGGGGGAATCCAACCGGCAGGCCCCGGAACAATACAAAACACTACTGCCTGCATTGATCAACTCCTGGAGGGAACAGTGGCAACAGGGATCCTTTCCTTTCTATTTTGTGCAGATCGCACCCTATCGGTATGATGGAAATGACATGGTGAGCTCTGCCTTCCTGAGAGAAGCGCAACTATATGCCTTGCAGCACACTGAAAATACGGGAATGGCAGTGACCATGGATATTGGTGAATGCGATTGTATCCACCCCGCTGAAAAGGAAAAGGTAGGTGACCGGCTCGCTTACTGGGCGCTGGCGAAGGATTATGGCATGGAAGGAATTGCCTTCAGGGGGCCGGAGTACAGGGAGATGGAAATCATTGAGGAGGGTAAAATCAAACTTTCCTTTGACCATATAGAAACCGGACTTTATTTTGATGACGACAGCTCCAACGGATTCGAGATTGCCGGGGCGGATCGCAGCTTTGTTCCCGCTGAAGTCACCATTAACAGGGATCGTACACTTACAGTCTGGTCAGACCAGGTACCCGAACCGGTAGCAGTAAGGTACGCTTTTAAAAATTGTATCGACGGGACACTTTTCAATACATTCGGTTTGCCTGCTTCTTCATTCAGAACCGATGACTGGGAATAATTTGGGAGAATAATGGGCTGCCCGTGTATAGATAGCTGCCCGGAGACAGATAGCTGCCCGGAGATAGATAGCTGCCCGGAGACAGATAACAGTACAGGAATAAAAAGCAGCGCAGGGACAGGAAACAGCCGGTATCCACATCAATCAAGGGGAGTCATTTCCACACCTCCACACTTTGAACCCGGTGGTGACTCTGGCACCGCCGCAAAGGAGCGGGTCAATTTTACCCTGAATGCCTGTTCCCGGCCTAATACTCATGTATTTGTAATACAGATATTTAATTTACTGTTTATTGATGATGCAACCGGGTAATCATTACCAGTCCTGGTGCGGACCCTCATCTCATCCTTTCACATGCTGTCATTGGCACGATATTGTTACCATTTGTTGCACCCGGCTTCGCAATACAACACCCCTGTATACCCGGGTAACATATAAATGAAGCAGCACATGAGAACGTACAGGCACAACATCCCTGATAGTGGTAAACCCAGGATCATCATCATTGGAGGTGGATTCGGTGGCTTAAACTTTCTGAAAGGGCTCAGTGACAAAGATTACCAGGTCGTGCTGTTCGACCGATATAACTACCATACTTTTCAGCCACTGCTCTACCAGGTAGCCACTGCAGGACTGGAGCCGGACTCTGTCGCCGGACCGCTCCGCAAAATGATCCGTAAAAAGGATGACTGGCATTTCAGGATGTTGCGTGTTGACCGGGTTGCGGCAAAGGACCAGGAAATACACACTGCAGCGGGAAGATTGTACTACGATTACCTGGTGATCGCTACCGGATCGAAAATGAATTATTTTAATAATGAGAGCATTGCAAGGAATGCGTATCCCCTTAAACAGGTAACCCATGCGCTGGACCTGCGGCATACGATCTTTCAGCAGTTTGAAAAGCTCGAAATACTGGCAAGGAAAAAAGGAAAAAGCCGCGAAAATCTGAATTTTGTAGTGGTAGGTGCGGGTCCGACCGGGGTAGAGATCTGCGGCGCGCTTTCTGAACTGAAAAAGCATGTGCTTCCTAAAGATTATCCTGAACTTGATATCGGCTGCATGCAAATCTACCTCGTGGAAGGGCTTGGCCAGGTATTGCCGGCCATGTCGGAGGCATCGGGAAAAAAAGCGCAGCAGTACCTTGAACGGTTTGGTGTGAATGTCATTCTTAACTGTATGACAGAATCATATGATGGCAAGGTCGTAGCACTGAGCAACGGAGAAAAGATCACCGCCAACACCCTGGTCTGGGCAGCAGGCGTGCAACCAAATCTTCCCCACGGCTTCTCCGGCGAATTCATCGGAAAGGGCGGACTGCGCGTGAATACATACAACCAGGTCAGCAGTGAGAATGGTACATCGATCCTTGAAAATGTTTTTGCCATCGGTGATGTCGCATTCATGCAGACCGAAAAATATGAGCAGGGCCTGCCAGGACTGGCGCCGGTTGCCATTCAGCAAGGAAAGCACCTGGCAAAAAACATGAAAAGAAACGCGAGGGGTAAAGCATTGAAACCATTCAATTATGTGAATAAGGGAGTGATGGCCACGATTGGGCGGAACAAGGCGGTGGCAGATCTTCCGATGAACATCAGGTTCAGCGGTCTTGCCGGCTGGACCACATGGATGCTGGTGCACCTCCTCTACCTTGTAGGTTTCCGGAACAAGACCATCGTGTTCACCAACTGGTTTTGGAATTATGTTACCTACGACCGGGGTATCCGCCTGATCATCCGTCCATCGCCGAAAAGCAGGGACCTGATCAGCAGGGAGCTGACGAACGAAATGAAAACGGACAATGAATGAAGGTAAGGCGAGCGAATGACGGGGCAATGGATACAGCAACTGAAAGAATTTAATTAGAAAAAAAACAGGCTTTCAGAACAAGACAGATCCAGAAAAAAATAGAACAGGATACAGTTATGGATAAGATAGATCCGGAAAAAGTTTAAACAGGATACAGTTATGAATAAAATGAACGTCACACAGAAACTAATCAGTGATCATCTCACAGAGGGAACCATGGTGCCGGGAAAAGAGATCGGACTCAGGATTGATCATGTGCTGCAGCAGGATGCCACGGGTACACTGATTATGTTGCAACTGGAAAACATCGGTATCGACAAGGTATCGGCAGAAGTGGCTGTGCAGTATGTCGACCACAACCTGTTGCAGGCGGACCACCGGAATGCCGATGACCACCTCTTCCTCCAGTCTGCTGCGAAAAAATTCGGATACTGGTACAGTCGCCCGGGAAACGGGATCAGCCACGTAGTACATATGGAACGTTTTGGTGTGCCGGGAAAATCCATGCTGGGATCCGACAGTCATACCTGCTCGGCAGGCAGCATGGGAATGCTGGCCATGGGTGCCGGCGGACTGGATGTCACCGCAGCAGCAACCGGTCATCCTGCCTATATCAAAATGCCACAGGTCATGGGAGTGAAGCTCACCGGAAAACTCAGTAACTGGGTAAGCGCCAAGGATGTAATCCTGGAGATGCTGCGTCGTCACGATGTAAAAGGTGGCATCGGAAAAATTATAGAATACTATGGTCCCGGTGTAAAAGAACTCAGTGCCTGGGACCGCCACGTAATTGCCAACATGGGCGCCGAACTGGGTGCCACGACCACCGTTTTTCCATCCGATGAGATCACTAAGAAATTCATGGAGCAGGAAGAGCGTGAAGCAGACTGGAAAGAAATCGTTGCAGATGAAGGGGCCCAATATGACATCGATGAGCACATCGCGCTCGATGAACTTGAGCCGCTGATCGCCACACCCAGCAGTCCGGGCAACGTGGTCCCTGTAAGAGAGGTCGAAGGAAAAAAGATCTCCCAGGTGGTGATCGGTTCCTCTGCAAATCCGGGACTCCGTGATTTCTGGATCGTCAGCCAGGTGGTGAAGGACAAAACGATCCCAGCCGATGTTTCACTTGACATTAACCCGTCTTCCCGGCAGAAAATTGGTGACCTGGGGAAAATGGGGGCCATCAATGACCTGATGAATGCCGGCGCCAGGTTTCACCAGACCGGCTGCATGGGGTGTATCGGGATGGGACAGGCGCCCTCCTCAGGAAGTATCAGCCTGCGGACCATGCCACGAAATTTCCCGGGAAGATCGGGAACGGAAGACGACCAGGTATACCTGTGCAGTCCTGAAACAGCAGCAGTTTCAGCCATCCAGGGAAGGATCACGAATCCACTTTCCATGGCAGACATTTTTGAATACCCGAAATATGAAGAACCAAAAAAAAGCACCATCAATACGATGATGCTGATCCCCCCGGCCAAAGAAAATGAGGCGGTGGAGCTGGTGAAAGGACCGAACATTAAATCGATCCCTGATTTTAAAGCATTGCAGAATTCATTCGATGCACCGGCCATACTCAAGCTGGGTGACAATATCTCCACGGATGAGATATTAAAGGCCGGCGCCGTGGTACTGCCATTGAGAAGTAATATCGAAGAAATCAGTAAATACACTTACCATGCGGTGAATAAAGACTTTTACGAGATGGCCCTGCACGCAAAAGATTCAATGGGCGGACACGTGGTGGTAGCAGGAGAGAACTATGCACAGGGATCAAGCCGTGAGCATGCTGCCATTGCGCCGCGCTACCTTGGCCAGGTGGCTGTGATTGCAAAGAGCTATGCGCGGATTGGGTTCCAGAATATGGTCAACTATGGCATTATCCCCTTCCAGTTTGAGCGGTCCGGGGATTATGACGCCATCGAGAAAAGGAATATCCTGGTATTCAGCAACGTGATCAGCTCCATTAAAAACGACGACACGGTACATGTTACCAACCGGTCCACCAACAAAAGCTTCAAGGTCAGATGTCCACTTACCGCAAGACAAAAGAAAGTGTTGTTGGAAGGTGGATTATTACGCTTTCTCAAAATATCAGAATCATAAACGCAAAACAACACAAAAAGGGCCTGGTCCTGAAAGTACATGGAAAAAGAAAAACACTACACGCAACCGCTTGAACAATTATATAAAAACTTCAGCTCTTCCGCTGATGGGCTGAATGATGCCGAGGTCCGGAAAAACCAGAAGAAATTTGGCTCCAACGAGCTGCAGTCGCACGAAAAGAAAAGCATCTGGGAGCTGCTGTGGTCACAGGTGAACAACCCGGTGATCTACCTCCTGCTGGCAGCATGTGTCATCTCGTTAATTTTCAATGATTATCCCGAGGCGATTGCAATTTTTATCGTGATCATTCTCAATACCCTCATCGGGTTCTGGATGGAATACCGGGCGCAAACCTCCATGGAGGCGTTGAAAGAGATGGACCCGTTGCATGCACGTGCGAAAAGGAACGGTGAAACGATCGAACTGGGTGCACCGGACCTGGTACCCGGGGATGTCATCCTCCTTGAATCAGGTGACATCGTGCCAGCTGATGCACGCCTCATTTCAGCAAAAGAGCTCAACGCAGATGAATCGATGCTGACTGGTGAATCCGTCCCGGTTGAGAAACGACCGGGCCAGCTTCCCGGTAAAACGCAGGTGGCCGACCGGGAAAATATGTTGTTCAAGGGCACCGCCATCACCACCGGGAAAGCTGAAGCCCTGGTGGTAGCCGTCGGAATGGATTCAGAACTGGGGCAAATCTCCGGTATGGTCAAAGAGGCCACCAAAGATGAGATCCCGCTGAACAGGAAGCTGGGACATCTTTCACGGCGGCTGATCTGGCTGATACTCGGACCTTCATTAGCCTTCTTTGTGGCCGGATGGATCGCAGGCAAAGATATCTATCCCCTGTTGCAAACAGCTATCGCCTGGACCGTGGCAGCTATTCCGGAAGGACTTGCCATCGTCGCGAGCCTTTCCCTGGCACGTGGTATGTTACGCCTCTCCAGGCAGAATGTCATCATCAGGAAGCTGGCAGCCATTGAAACACTGGGGTCCACAACCATGATCCTCACCGATAAGACCGGGACACTTACCAGGAATAAACTCACTGCAATTGTGCTGGACACCTCCTCCGGCAAAACAAAGCTTAACGACACAGCGAACAGCGGGGAAATGTTCCGCCAGGCGTTCAGGGTCTTCGCCCTTTGCAATGACCTGGATGAAGAGGACGGCGAATTCCAGGGTGATCCACTTGAAGTAGCATTGGTAAATTTCAGCCGCAATCATGATAAACAGCAATTCAATGAACTTCGCGACCTTGAGAAGGTCAACGAGGATCCCTTTGACTCGGACTCCATGCTCATGGGAACAATACACGAAGCAGAAGACCATCTCCTGATCGCAGCAAAAGGCGCCACTTCAGCAATCCTGGACAGATGCACCCATTATTTGAAAGACGGGGAAGCGGAAAAACTTGATGAGGAGACGAAGAAAAAGTGGATCGATGCAGATAAACAATATTCGTCAGACGGGCTCAAAGTGATTGGCCTTGCGTATCGTGAAACATCAAAAAAGCAGAAAGAAGAGCTGTCAGAGAAAGAGGAATTCCTGGAACAACTCACCTTCATCGGTATCACAGGATTTATCGACCCTGTAAGGGAAGATGTGAAGGAACCCATGGAGATCTGTCGCAGGTCCGGGATCCGGGTGGTAATGGTCACGGGTGATCACCCGGAGACAGCGCTCAATATCGCAAAGGAAATAAATATGGTGGATCCTGATCAGCAGGAATCCCACCCTGTCATGCACGGTAAGGACCTGGCGAGCGCAGAAGCAGAAGACATCACCAGTACCGTAGTGTTTGCAAGGGTCGACCCGGAACAGAAACTGGACATCATCACCCATTTCAAGGAACAGGGAGAGATCGTGGCCATGACGGGTGACGGGGTGAATGATGCCCCTGCCCTCAAAAAAGCCGATATCGGCATTGCGATGGGAAAACGCGGCACGCAGGTGGCCAAGGATGTTTCAGATATGGTGCTGCTGGATGACGCCTTCCCTTCCATCATCAATGCCATAGAGCAGGGTCGTGTCATCTTCGGCAACATCAAGAAATTCATCATATACCAGCTCTCGTATCACCTTGCAGAGATCATTATCATTGCGGGCATCAGCTTTACCATGTTTAAACTACCGCTATTGCCACTCCAGATACTGCTGTTGAATATTCTTTCAGATGTATTCCCTGCCCTTGCACTAGGTGTTGGTAAAGGAAGCAGCAATGTAATGGACCTGCCACCACGTGATCCGGACGAACCCATCATCACCAAAAGGGAATGGCTGACAACCGGGATATACGGGGTCATCATCAGCATTTACGTGATCGGTGCCTATGTACTGGCAGTGCACGGCATGGACATGTCTGACCAGGTGGCCAACAATATTGCCTTTTTCAGTCTCGCCATTGCACAGTTGTTGCACGTTTTTGATATGCGGGAAACAAAAGAAAACGTCTTCATTAACCAGGTAACCAAAAACAAATACATCTGGATGGCACTGGCATTTTGTGCAGTAGTCCTTGCGATCACCTATTTCGTACCTGTACTGAGTAATGCCCTTTCCTTCACCGATCTGTCATTGACTGCATGGGGAATGATTGCAGCCACAGGAATCCTGCCCATGATTACTATCCAGGTCATCAAGGAACTGAGAAAGGTATAAAAGGGAGGTCAATTTTACTTTACTGTCATCTTATCCACCACATCCTTTACTCCCGTGGTGTAGATAGCAATGTTATGTGCCTGGGTTTTCACGAAAAAACTGGATACGGCTCCTTCCAGGGTCACCATTGCTGCCTCCACTGAAACGTTGATGTTTTTCTCATTGATCAGGTTGGTGCGCTCGAAGGCTTGTTCAATATCATTTTTAATATTAATATCCCTTGTTTCCATCTTAGGCCTGACTTCAATATTGTTTTTTACTTCAAGCACCCCGCGCACTGAGTTGACGATCTCTTCGATCACATATTTCTCCCAGTAACTGCCGACATGTCCCTCCAGGGAGACCGTGTTGTCGTGAGTCTTCACCTGGATATCCGAGGCATCAATATGACTGTTCCATTTCAGGATCCGTTCAATATTCTCATTGATCTCTTCATCCGCAGGCAGGGTTTGCGTAGCCGGAAATTTGATTTCCAGGAAATTATCCACTTCCTCCACACCGCTTACCTGGTAAGCGTTGCGTCCTGCAACCATTCTTGCCGTGGAGTTCTGTACCGTGCCCCTGAGTTCTACCTTTCCATTTTTCACCGTCACATTAATGTCATTTGCATTCACACTTGCGTCCCATGTCAAGTGGTCAATAATACGTTGCTTTATTTTTTCTTCTCTTTCTGGTTTCATCATTATTGTGGTTTTGTAAACTGAATAGCACGTTCGCTGCTCCGGCAAAAACTTCAACCAGGCAGCCGAACGTGCGGTAATTAAATGTTAAAAGATCTCTCTGTTCGTTGTTGTGACCAGGTTGCAACGATGATCTGGTCGTTACTGTGACCTGGTTGTTTTTCTGATCTGTTCGTTGTTCTGTCGTTGTTTTCTGTTCGTTTTTGTTCGATGTGCCTGTCAGACAACAGTATAATCCGGGTTAAACAGCCTGAGTATGGCGATCACGAAAAGCGTGATCAACATGAACCAAAAGAAAAAACCGAAAGTAATCCCTACCGCCCGGGCGGCTTCATCGCCTTCAACAGCCCGGTCAGCAGCCC
>CAYOSB010000110.1:0-12718 GCA_964406495.1 uncultured Bacteroidaceae bacterium
ATATAGTAGGCTTCAATATCTTTCATCCATGGGGGAGCGGTCCAGGCAGAGGCAACGATGGCAAGGTGCTGATCTTCCTGGCTGCGTTTGATAGCAAGCGCTTCTTTGATCATGGGCAGCAGATCGTATTGTTCCTCCTTGACACCAGGATATTTTGACTTGCTGAATCCTTTTTTATCAGGTGCAATGCTGAAAGATTCCAGTGCTGTATCCCCTTCTTTTTCAAGGTAGGAATACTTGCCCTCCACAGTAAAGTCGCAGGATCCGATATGTGTTCTGGCCAAAGAAAAATTGGCACCGGTCTCTCCATATATGGCCTGCATTACTTCCATTCTCCTGGTGGGTTCAAGATGGGCGAGCACGAATGCAGAGGATTCGGTAAACGATGTCCCTATCCCATCGATTGGTTGTTTTTTGATCCCAGGATTAATTCTTAGAATTGCACCTTCCGATATAATCGCAGCTTTACCCTTGCTGAACCGGACATTTTCTTTTTCCGCCAACTTATCCCCACATTCTGAAGTCACCAGTATCTTTTCGGTAGACAGCAGGGAATCGTCTGATTTGCAAGAATACACCATGCTTGTCAGAATAAACAGTCCTGAAATATATAAAATCCTTTTTATCATTGGTCTATTGTTTTTAGAGATTCATTTTTAGTACGCCATCTGGCAAATATAACGGATCGATGTAAGATAAGGAAAAGCAATCTGCTTTTCGCCTTCGTATATTTAAGCAATCTCTGCACGCCTTTTTGAATCAAATGATTACAGAAAAATCTTCTTTTCGAGGTTATTTCAATCAGCCTCCGCAAGCTCACTGAAGAAATCCTATTGTATCTGTGTTATTTTTACAGCTCCTTCTAATTCTTTTTTGGGATTATTAATAAATTATTAGTCTACTGTGATTAACTTTATTATTGATATAAATGAACAGCTGAGAACTGTTGATTTTGCTATTGGTTTTAATCCCGATCAGATGGCAGGGTACATTTGATGGACCTGGTATTCTGAACGCTTTAATAATTTTCTGGATGATGAAAACGCTGGACTTCCTTTTACGCAATTTGATATTTGGACTCATATTCATGCTCTTTAGCTCCACATTTTACGGTTGCAAAACATCAACTGAAAAAACGCAACAGCCCAATGTTCTCATCATTTTTACCGATGACCTGGGATACGGAGATATATCCAGTTATAATAACGAGGCAGTTCCCACCCCGCATATTGACCGGATCGGGGAGGAAGGGGTGCTTTGCACTGATTTTTATGTACCCACACCTTACTGTGCCCCATCCAGGGCTACCTTGCTGACCGGGCGCTTTCCGCTCAGAAATGGCTTAATCAGGAATCCCACACCCGACCAGGGGATCGACGATGTCGGCATTGATCCTGATGAACTCCTGCTCGGCGAAATATTCCAGGACGAAGGATACCGTACCAGCTTAATCGGCAAATGGCACCTGGGGCATAAGGAGGAGTTTTTCCCCGTTAAACACGGGTTTGATGAATATTTCGGCATTCTTTACTCAAACGACATGCGGCCTGTCCAGCTTATTGAGGATATGGATACGGTTGAATACCCGGTGGACCAGGCTGACCTGACAAAACGTTATACCAACCGGGCAGTAGACTTCATCCTGGAGCAGGATGACCGGCCCTTCTTCCTCCACCTTTGTCATGCCATGCCGCACAAACCACTGGCTGCCTCCGATGCGTTTTATACGCCTGAAACACAAGATGATCTTTATGATGATGTGATGAGGGAACTGGACTGGTCGACAGGCCAATTGCTGGCAGCCCTGGAGGAAAAGGAAATGCTTGATCAGACCATCGTTATATTCCTTTCGGATAACGGTGCAACCTATGGAGGATCCAACATGCCACTTAAGGGGCGGAAGCACTACACCTGGGAAGGCGGCACGAGGGTCCCGTTCCTGATCAGGTACCCTGAAATCCTTCCGCAGGATGCAACCGTTACAACGCCCTGCTGGTCGGGGGATATCTTTCCAACCCTGTTGTCCATGACAGGGATTGAGAAGCCCGAAGATCTGTACCTGGATGGGGAAGACATCGTCGCATTGCTGCAGGGAAAAAAAGTCGTTCACAAGCCGATCTTTACCATGCGTGGCGACGAAATAAAGACGGTCAGGAAAGGCGACTGGAAGCTGTTTGTCAGGGAACCGAGGTTTTACCGGCCTGTAGACCTGGAAAAGTGGAGTGACTGGCGGGCACCAGATGGAAAGGAGATCATCGCACCATTTGAACAGGCCACTCCTGCTGAGTATCCGGGCATCAAACCCGAACAAATGGAAGGAGAAATATTCCTGTTCAATCTACGGGAGGATATTTCTGAAATGAAAAATGTGGCTGATGCGCATCCGGATATTGTCGATGCCCTTCAGCAGGAATACAAGGATTTTATGGCCACCCTCGATTCAACACAAAAAGTGTGGTAAACCGGCTTCTGCCCGGCATATTTGTCATTCATATTTCTCTTTTACCTATGAAGATTGCCTGTAATACCTGGCGGGTTTAATTTTTTATTTGATTAATCCAAGCTGGTCGGATTGCTTTTTTTAGCTTTGCCTTTTTAATTCAGTTGCATGCCCAGGAACCATGAAGAATTCGGGACGGCCAGTATACATCGATTGCTGATCAGGTTATCGGTTCCATCTATGCTGGCATTGTTTGCCAACGCGCTCTATAATATTATCGATACGATATTCGTGGGACGTGGTATAGGCGCTGAAGGCATTGCCGGGGTGGCCATTGTTCTTCCCGTGGTCGCTATTCTTTCCTCCTTTGCGCACCTGATTGGGATTGGGACAGGGACTTTGATCTCGCGGCAACTTGGCAGGGATCAAACCTCCGAGGTGAACAGGACCGCGGGCAATGGTTTTTTGATGATCATCCTGATCAGTACGTTTTTCAGTATCCTCGGACTCATATTTACGAAACCGATCATGGTAGCCCTGGGAGCTACACCGACGATCCTGCCCTATGCCAGTGATTATGGCAGCATCCTGTTTATAGGTATGTTGTGGTTCCCGTTCTGTGTAAGCAGCAGCAATTACCTGCGTGCTGAGGGTAATGCCCGGGATGCCATGAATGCTATGCTGATCGGGTTGTTGGTCAACGTGGTCCTGGATTATGTCTTCATCTTTCCACTGGATATGGGAATCAAAGGGGCAGCATATGCATCCATTATCGGTAAGTTTACCACACTGGTGTACCTTGCATGGTATTTTACAGGATCCAGGCATCTGATTCAATTCAGGATCACGGACCTGCGACTTGATAAGAAGGTTTTGAAGCCTGCCATTCGGGTTGGATTATCAGGCTTCGGAATGCGCTCTTCCAGCAGCCTGGCCAACATTATCCTGAACCATACGTTGGGTGCACTGGGAGGGGACATTGCGATTGCGACCTTCGGGATCATCTACAAGATCACCCTCTTCTTTGGGATGCCACTCTTTGGCCTGAACCAGGGAATGCAACCAATTGTCGGTTATAATTACGGTGCCAATAAAAAGGAGCGGATCAAAAAGACCATGAAGCTCGGGTTTTTGTATGCCATTGGTTACGGGCTCCTGGCGGTGCTCATATTCCAGGTGTTTGCCAAACCCATATTCGGATTGTTCACGACCAATGAGGAGCTCCTGGAAATCGGGCCCCGGGCACTGCGTATTGTTATTGCCATGATGTGGCTCATGGGCATTTCACATGCCACCATGGGTGCACACCAGGCCATGGGTAAGGCTAAATCGGCTTTTGTACTTGCCATTCAGCGCTGGATATTGCTCATCACGCCGATGGTCCTGGTACTTCCCCATGTGTTTAACCTGGGACTTGACGGGGTGTGGCTGGCATTTCCGCTGGCAGATCTGATCGGTGCAATCGTTGCCCTGACCTTCCTGTATATCACCTTCAAAAAGAACAGGGTGATCTGACATATTGCAGAATGAGCGTTTCCAGTTAAAGATTTCTTTGGATCTCTCCCTGAAATGGCTGACCTTCAGAGTAGGAATGTTCAATATGCTGGAATAAATACCGCTGAGCATACAGAACCTGGACAAACCTTGCTCAAAACCGCATGTTCAGGCTGCCGATGGTATACATGCCGGCCATGGCCGGTGAGAAGGGTTGTTCCATTTGGTTCATGAGCAATCCCATCGGATTCAGTCGCAGATCGAGGTCTACCTGTGAACTAAGTTTGATGGCGTTATTGCTAAGGCTCTTATACATTAGCCCATAGCCGCCCAGGGCACCCAGTGTTGCAGTGGTCAGTAACACCTCCGATTCAGCATCTGGTGCTACCAGGTAACCGATCCCCAGGCCGAGCAGACCTCCTGCCAGTTCCCCAAGCGCAATAAATACACCGTCGTTGGTGTCAAAGTCCTTATCAAGCGTGGCCCTCCAGCCAAGCACACCCCCGGCAGCGATACCTGCCAGACCGGCAACGGTATAGGCTGTTGCTTCCTCCGGGTTAAAATAATCCACCAGGGTAACCAGGGGCAGCGTCCCCATAAGAATGGATGAGCGGTAGACGATGGCGTCTCCCAGCGTATAGTTCCTGGAGTCTCCGGCGAACTTACCTCCTGCCATGCCCAGGAAAGAGGTGGCCATTACTGCTCCGAAAGCTGCATTCAACTCCCGGTTGTTATAAAAATCAAACACATCTGAGAGCAGCAGGCCACTGATCGTGCCCACGTCGCCCCACATCTGGAAGATGGAAGTAGATCCCCCATCATAATCCCATCGATCAGCCAGTTTGTAACCTGCGATCCCACCTGCAATGCTTCCGGCCATCCCCATTCCGAACATTGTCGACATGCGGCGATCCTCCGCTTTTTCATAGTCATTTTGCGCCTGAATGTATTCAGGATCGTTATACGGGTCACCCTGTGCATATGGATCGTAGGTATAGTAATCGTCAAATGAAGGGTTTTCTGATAACAATTCTCCCAGGAACATGCCATGCATCACGCCCCTTGAGATCCCATAAAAATTCAGGCTTGCCTGTGCCAGGGAGACATCCTTGCGCTGTGTAATGCGGTAGGGAACATAGAAAGATGCTCCCGCGGCCAGCATATAGAGGCCTACAAATGCTTTTTCGTCCTCCACCTGAAATGTCAGGGGCAATGCATAGCCATAATATCCGAGTCCGGCGATCGTGTTCATGACAAGCATTGCAGTACGCCCGCCCTGGTTAAGGACGCGGATATCTGCCGGGATGGAATCTCCTTTTGCCTGCGTGGATCCTGCATTTTCGTCCAATGTTGCTGCGTATTGACGAACGAGTTGATCCAGGTACATGTTTTTTTCCTGAAGAGTCAGGATTTGCCGGTCTTTGAACAGTGAATCGTTTTGCTTATAAAAAATTTCCAGGGCATAGGTGTTTTCCGGAGTAAGGAACAGGTGTGCCTCCACGAAACCCTCATATTCCGTGAAGAATGACATTTTCTTCGCATAGCTGCGGTCGATGCTCATGATCTCCTGCTCGGGAAAAAACGGAACCTGCTTCTCCTGGGCCTGGACAGGAAGTACCAGGAGTGAGATGACAATAACGGACACTGATACACGGAATGATTTCATGGTCATAGAGCTTTCAAATGTGATGAAATTGCGTAAAAAGGGGATGCTTACAGAAGCAAGTTAGAAAAAAGCGCTGAAAAGTCAAGAAATCGGTTCTCCCTGATAAAATGAAACGGTGTATTAAGTATAAATCCTGGGACATAAGAAATTTCCAGGCAATACCGCTGCTCCCTTTATCAGCAGGTACTTATCGAATGAACTTTAGCAAGGGCAAAGTTGTTTTTCGTTAAAATAATGCAAGTAACAATGAGACACATTCAATATATTATTGGTATGGTTTTGTTAGGAATGGCCGGAACCATTTCAGCCCAGGAGCTGGATGAATATCTTTGGAAGAACCGCCTGGTGCTGGTATACACCGAGGATCGTTCGGGAAATTTGTACAAGGAGCAGATAGATGTGCTGAAAGGCGACATAGCAGGGCTGGAAGATCGCAAGCTGGTGATTTATCATTATACACCGGATGTAGTTAAAAAAGGGTTGGAAGATGGAAAATGGAAGAAGAGAGACGACCGTTCTGAGAAATTTACAGAGACGAAGGGAAACTTTGAAGTATTGCTCCTGGGGCTTGATGGCCGGGTAAAATTGCGCCAGCAAACGTTGCTCACTCGCGAGAAGCTGTATTCCACGATCGATGCCATGCCCATGCGGCAAAGTGAAATAAGGAGGCGCGATAAATAAACCTGGTTACTCAAACACCACTGTCTTCTTCCCGTTGACCAGGATCCTGTGCTCGGCATGGTAATTCACTGCCTTGGCTAGTACGATCCGTTCCAGGTCGCGACCGCGGCGTTTCAGGTCATCGACACTGTCGCGGTGCGAAATTCTGATGATGTCCTGTTCGATGATGGGCCCTTCGTCCAGGTCTTCGGTAACGTAATGGCTCGTTGCACCGATGATCTTAACCCCTCGTTCATACGCCTGTTTGTATGGGTTTCCTCCCATAAAAGCAGGCAGGAAGGAGTGGTGGATATTGATGATCCGGTTGGGATAATGCTCCACGAATGAGCTGGTCAGCACCTGCATATAACGGGCTAAAACAATGGCATCAATATTGTTTTCTTTTAGCAGCTTCAACTCGGCCTGCTCCTGTTCTGCTTTGGTTTCTTTGGTAATGGGAAAGACATGATAGGGGATCCTGTGATATTCAGCAAGGTCTTCCAGGTCCGGGTGGTTGGAAATGATCAGCGGGATCTCGTAGGCACTCTCAGAGAGCCGTTGTCGCCAAAGCAGCTCCTGCAGGCAGTGTTCATATTTCGAAACCATCACCGCAATACGCAACTTTTTGCCGGTAAACAGGATATTCCAGTTGGCGTTGAATTTCTTTCCCACGGGTTGAAATGCAACATCGAGTTCCTCTTCCGGGATATCAAATCCCTCCATATCCCATACCACCCGGAGGAAGAATGTTTTATCGTAGGAATCCACATGCTCATTCAGGGAGATGATATTTCCCCGGTACTGGGCGATAAAACCAGTGATCATGGACACCAGTCCTTTCTGGTCCGGACAGGAAAACAATAGTATTGCCCTGCTGGGTGTATTTGTCTGCACAGCGCTTATTTTTTTATTCATTACAAAAGTAACGGAAATATTGAAAACATTGAGAATGCCCGTTCATTTGCATGAGCGGTTCAGCTGAAAAGATCGAGCAGGTTCATTGATTATGAGGACCGGTATCATTTGAAATAACCAATCCTGATCCCGTATCCTGGAAATGTTCTACCTGGATAGTACGGCATGCTGCAAAAAAGTAAGGTGTTTCCTGTCAAGAAATTAAATGATTACATTAGTGTATGAATTTCCCATTTCCAGAACAGAAAATGATATGAAAACAAATCGCAGATCCTTTTTAAAACAAAGCAGTGCCGGAGCAGCTGGCAGTATGTTTTTATTCAACAGTTGTACAAGCGGTAGCGAAAGGAATCAACCTGACAGCTTTCCGCAGCTGGATGAGATCCTTTCCTCGAACGTACTGAACAGAGAATTGTTTCCAGATCCTGTGATCATTGCATCGGTGGAGCTGCTACACCATGATAATAATTTTATCTGCCGTGTTCGTTCTGAGGATGGAGCGGAGGGTCTGTCTGTCAGCAACAACAGCCAGATGAGGTCGTTGTATCCTATTTTCATCAACCGGTTACAACCGTTTTTCCCGGGGAAAGATGCCCGGGAGCTGGACCAGTTACTGGAAGAGGTGTATGTGTACAGGAGTAATTACAAATTGCAGGGATTACCGCTCTGGGTGCCGCTGGCCACCCTGGAATTTGCTATTTTAGATATGCTGGGGAGGATCGCAGGGGTATCCATGTGCAACCTGCTGGGAACAACGCATCATGAAGAGATTGGGGTTTATCGGGCCAACAATCATCGTGGCAAGACTGCCAGTGAATCCCTGGAGCGCATTGTAAAAACAGTTGAACAATCCGGGGCAAAAGCCCTTAAATTCAAAGTTGGCGGACGCATGCGCAGGAACCGGGAGACGCCGCCGGGTAGAACAGAAGCTTTGATCCCCATGATACGTGAACATTTTGGAAAGGAGATGACTATCTATGCTGATTCCAATGGTTCGTATGATGTCCCGGAAGCGATCCGGATCGGGCGGATCCTTGAGGAATACCAGGTCGACTTTTACGAGGAGCCGGTTCCGTTTGACTGGTATGAGGAGACCCGCCAGGTGTCAGAGGCACTTCAAATCCCGGTAGCGGGCGGTGAACAGGAACCCTCGCTGCATAATTTCAGGTGGCTGATCGGACATGATGGCCTGGATATTGTCCAGCCCGACATCTTTTATTTTGGTGGAATGATCCGCTCATTGAAAGTAGCAAGGATGGCTGAACTAACAGGAAAGTCCTGCATTCCGCATATTTCAGGGTCCGGTTTGGGATACCTGTATATGCTGCATTTTGTGTCGATCTTACCCAATGCCGGTCCATATCATGAGTTCAAGGGATTTAATCCGGACATACCCCTTGAATGTGATACTTCTGATCTTGCGGTAAAAGATGGAAAAGTAACAGTTCCTACCGGACCTGGAAGCGGGATTGAGCTGGATCCTGATTTTGTGGCAAAACATCAGCCCGTCGTTCTATAGCATTGTTTGTACGCTTGTTTTTTTCTTTTTAGAGGGTTTGTCGTATCTGTAATTAGTCTGTCAATAAAATCGGCGTGGCTGGATCGTAAGATCCGGTAATTGTTCTCAGCAGCGGAAACTGGTACTGATGGGATCGGCTTTTTTCTCCAGATGTAAATGATTACCTTATATATAGAGCGATCAGAGAACTTTAAGGAAAACTGTGTGTTAAATATTCATTGAATTAAAAACAAGTTAAAGATGAGTGATAAATGGACATTAGATAATGCACCGGATCTTAGCGGGAAGATCATGATCGTTACGGGCGGTAACAGCGGACTGGGATATGAATCTGTGAAGGCTTTTGCAATGAAGGGAGCCGAGGTTATATTGACCAGCCGGACCATGGAAAAGGGAGAACAGGCAAAAGCAAGTATAATGGATGAGGTTCCTGAAGCAACAATCAACGTGATGGAACTGGACCTGGCGAACCTTGAGTCTGTCCGAAGCTTTGCTACAACATTCAGCAAACAATATAAGAATTTGGATGTGCTGCTGAACAATGCCGGTATTATGATGAGCCCGTACTTTAAGACGAAGGATGGTTTTGAGGGACAGTTTGGTACCAATCACCTGGGGCATTTTGCGCTGACCGGGTTGTTGCTTGACCTGCTCCTGAAAACACCTGGAGCACGTGTTGTAAATGTGAGCAGCGGTGCGCATAAAAACGGGAACATGGATTTCAATAACCTCCAGTTTGAAAATGGGAAAGGATACAGTCCCATGAGGGCTTATGGACGATCCAAACTTGCCAATTTGTTGTTTACCTATGAATTGCAACGTAAACTTGAAGCTGCGGGGAAAGAGCTCATTTCCACTGCTGCACATCCGGGAATTGCCATGACCAACCTGGCACGTTACCTGGAGAAGAAGTGGTTTGTGCGCCTGTTACTCCCGTTATTTAAGGGAATGGCGCAAGACCAGGCGATGGGTGCCCTGCCGCAGATCAGGGCCGCCATAGATCCAAATGTAAAGGGAGGAGCGTATTATGGACCCGATGGAAAGAACGAAAGAAAAGGATTTCCTGTTGTTGTGCCTTCCAATGAGGCTTCGCATGACCATGAGGATGCCGCAAAGTTATGGGAAGCATCGGAGCGGCTTACAGGGGTAGAATATAAGTTATAAGACGGGCTCCTGTGATTCATTCTGGAAGGAATATCCAGGCAGTAGAGGTTGATGTAACCAACCTGTTACCCGGAATGTACTTTTAGCATAGCGGTGCGTTTTCTGAATGGTTGATGATCTCATTGATTGCTTCGAAGCGATATTTCTCTCGAATGCAAACCTGCGCAGGGGTATATTCCCGATAAATTTTTGCATCCCGTGCTTGATTCATCAATCTTTTGTGAAAACGCGCATGGTAGTGAGAATTATATGTTTAGAAGTTTGCTGTTTTAATTGATGGCAGCTCCAAACCTCGCCTGTTTTTCTTTGGCACAGCTTTTGTTTTTATGATGTTGAACGCAATTATCATAAAGCTGAACGTCATGAAAACAATACGTACCATCATAATAGCAGTCTTTGCAGCAGCTGCGACCTTCGTATCTGCGCAGGACTATCCCGATGAATATCTTGGTCTGCCGGGAGACAACCTGAATCTCTACGCCGTGATGGATTTGTTCCAGGAATCGGAAACCCTGGAAGCATTTGAGCGGAGCCTGAATGATAAGGAATCCACTATCAATAACCTGGATCTGAACGGTGACAACCTTGTAGATTACATTACGGTTTCAGATTATGTCGATGGGAATGTGCACACCATTGTCCTTCGTGCGTCCCTGGACCGGAATGAACAGCAGGATGTTGCTGTTTTCGTCGTGGAGAAACTCCGCGATGGGGCGGTGCAGATCCAGTTGATCGGTGATGAGGCGCTCTATGGACCCAATTACATTGTTGAGCCGATCTATGCTGAAACTCCGAACCCAGGGTATACCGGAAAGACATACCGAAGGAGAGTAAATGTAGTCACCACCACCTATTATGATATCGCTGCCTGGCCGGTAATCAGGTATATCTACAGACCGAGCTACGTAGTCTGGAGGTCGCATTGGTACTGGGGATACTATCCGAGCTACTGGCGCCCATGGAGGCCCCACTACTGGCACTATTATTATGGGTACCATTATCACTGGCATGATCATTACTACAGGCACTATCGTCACTGGGACCGGTACCGCTGCAGGCATTATACGGCCTATTACCGTCCACACGTACGCGTCTACAGTCCCACTGTAGTGGTGAATATAAACCGGGGTCATTACAGGAAAACATATTCACGTCCCGACCGGAGACTTGCAGGAGAGAAGCATTATGCCAGGACTGCCAGTTCAAGGACACACCGAAGCAGAGCCGCTGTTTCACAAAATCGGATTTCCAGCAGGTCAGGTGCAATAAGTTCCAGGCAGGGTGTTCAGCGGTCGGCAACTACTTCAGGCAGGACCAGGTCAGCTGTTTCCGACCGCGGACGTTCGGCAACTGCAGTACGGAGTGCATCTGCCCAAAGGAGTACCCAGGGAAGGGAAACTACCGCAAGGACCAGCCGCCAAAACAATGGAAATGCAGAACGCAGTGCATCACAACGCAGCGGACAGGACCGGAGTGCCGCAGTAAAACGCAGCAACAGCCGTCAGAATAGTGCAGCCACGCAGCGTGACAACGGCAGGGCCAACGTTTCCAGGAGCAGTAGCCGGAGCAGCAGTCCTGCTGTACAGAGCAGCCGGAGCAGATCCAGCAGGCCCGCGGTGCAGAGTCGCAGCAGTAGTAATCGTCCGGCAGTTCAGGCGCGAAGTCCGCAAAGCAGCAACCGTTCAACTGTATCCAATGGCAATAGCAGAAGCAGCCGTGCTGCCGTTCAAAACAGCCGGAGTAGTTCCAGCAGACCTGCAGTGCGTAGCAACAGCAGTAGGAGCAGCCGATCCAGTATGCAGCCCAGCAGCAGCAAGAGCAGTAGCAGGGCATCCGTATCAAGGAGCAGCAATAGGAGCAGCAGTCCATCATATCAGCGCAGCAGTAATAGGCAAAGCAGTGCAGCTGTATCCCGTGGCAGCAGCAGAAGAAGCAGTCCTTCTGTTCAGCAAAGCAGTCGGAGCAGCAGATCTTCTGTCCAGCGCAGTGCACCTACCAGAAGCAGGTCCACTTATTCCGGGAGCAGCAGCAGAAAAAGCAGTCCCTCTGTCCAGCGCAGCAGCAGCCGCAGGAGCAGTCCGGGTGTATCCCGTAGTAGCAGCCGGAAGAGCAGTCCGAGTGTTTCCCGAAGCAGTAGCAGTCGAAGGAGCAGTCCAAGTGTTTCCCGAAGTAGCAGTCGGAGCAGCCGGGGGAGTTCGGTTCAGCGCAGCTCATCAAGCAGCAGCCGCAGTTCAGCCCGGTCATCCGGCAACAGTCGCAGTAGCAGCAGGTCATCGCGCAGATAGCGTTTTACCGGCACCACCAATATTTTCACAGGCGGATATTCGCGAGATGTCCGCCTGTTTACTTTTCCATTCCCAGGTGTGGGACTCTGGAGTGAAGGACTCAGTAATGTCTGACTGCGTAATGTGGGACACTGGAGTGTTGGAGTGACCCTTTTATTAAAATGGTTTGAAAACCTTCCGGAGAAGGATGATTGCTCCCAGGTTATTTCCGTACATTGATCCGATATCGGCAGCAAGCATAATATTTACGTCAATACCGCGCCAGATTTCAGGCAGTGTGGTTTCGAGGTACCAGCTGAACTGTTTTTTCGGAGGGTCGATGGGTTGGGAGTAGGTCCCCAGGTTGTTGCTGTAAGTAAAATAAGTCCGGTAGGGGTATTTGCCTGCCATTCCCCCGATACCAATATGGTATGCAATGACCCTGTTGTTCGGCAAACGGATTTCATCAGGTTCGTTGAATACCGGTGAAGTCACCATGGGTGTTCCCAGTGTCATCCCATGGTAGGCCCATCCGCTTCGGCAAACGTAATTATTAAAGTAATCATCATTCCCTTTTCGTTTAACAGGACCCGAGA